>NZ_WEZF01000006.1 GCF_009177065.1 Tautonia marina | reverse complement strand
CACAATACTGGCTGATCACGAGAATGCGTCGGCATTTTTCAGGCTCAGGCATCCACGAGGGGGAGTCGACCGGCAGCAATCGAAGGTCGAGTTCGGTGAGCTGTGCCCCCGGGTTCGGACCACTTGGGGGCCGCCGTGAGGGCACGGCGATCGCCTCTCGTTGAGGGCAGAAGACAGGCCGGATTCCAACTCGAGGGGCGGTTATTGCCGCGCGATCGGTTCCGGAAGACGCATTCCTCTCGCGTTCCAGCGTTTGCAAATCTCATCGCAGTGACGTGGACGGACCGTTTTCCCGGGTTATTGGAGCCAGTGGCACGTAAGATCGAACTCTCAGCAGAGATTGGCTGCACCTTGGGACGGAACGCGAATGGAGATCGAGAGCTCGGTTTGTTTCGACGTGAGCGTCGTCCTCGATAGGAAACCGGGTTAAATTGGAGACCAGACCTGCTCCATGGCGGCGCGGTCGTCGGCAGGGATGAGCCCCATCTGATCTGAAGGGAATGCCTTGGCCGCCGGGGCCGGTCCTGGAGGCCACGGACCATGAACGATGTGACGCGTGTCCTTTCGGCGATCGATTCGGGTGATCCGAAGGCGGCCGAGCAACTCCTGCCGCTCGTCTATGACGAGTTGCGTCGACTCGCGGTCCAGCGTCTGGCCCGGGAGCGGCCCGGCCAGACCCTCCAGGCCACGGCCCTCGTCCACGAGGCCTATGTGCGCCTCGTCGGCGACCAAGACTCCGGCTGGAACAGCCGCGGCCACTTCTTCGCCGCCGCGGCCGAGGCCATGCGCCGTGTTTTGGTCAACCGTGCCCGGGACAAGCAGCGGTTGAAGCGAGGGGGAGATCGGGATCGGATCGAGTTTGAAGAGTCCCTGGTCGCCGATGAGACCAAGATCCTGGACATCCTCGCCCTTGATGAGGCCCTCGAGGGGCTCGCCCGCGAGGAGCCCGACTGCGCCGAGCTGGTCAAGCTCCGCTTCTTCGCCGGACTGACCCAGGAGGAGGCGGCCGCCGCCCTCGGCGTGACGCGTCGGACAGCCAACCGATACTGGGCATTTGCTCGCGCCTGGCTGCGACGTGCCCTGGGCGAGGCCGAGGGACCGACTGGTTGATGACCCGGGAGAATAATCCCTGGATGCCTTGTCCCATTTCGGGCGCAGACGGGGCACTGATGGGCAGAATCCCATGGCGAGGAGGTCGACGATGCACGCCCCCGGACCGGCTCCGAGGCTGTTGGAGATCTTCAGCGAGGCCCTCGAGCTGACCTCGGCGGAGGAGCGTGCAGCCTATCTAGACCGCGTCTGCGGAGCCGACCGGGCGCTGCGGGATCGCGTCGAGGGACTGCTTGGTGCTCACATCGAGGGTGATGACTTCCTCGAGGTGCCCGCACTGGACCCGACTGACTACGGGCCGTCGGGCGACCGGACCTTGTGCGAGGCCCCGGGCTCCAGGATCGGCCACTACACGCTGCTCGAGGCCATCGGCGAGGGTGGCATGGGCACCGTCTTCATGGCCGAGCAGCGCGAGCCCGTCCGGCGACGGGTCGCCCTGAAGGTGATCAAGCCGGGGATGGACAGCAAGCAGGTGGTCGCGCGCTTCGAGGCCGAGCGCCAGGCCCTGGCCCTGATGGACCATCCCAACATCGCCAGGGTCCATGACGCGGGGACCACCGAGTCGGGGCGGCCCTACTTCGTGATGGAACTGGTCAAGGGGCTCCCGATCACCGACTATTGCGAGCGGCACCGGCTGTCGCTGGACGACCGGCTGGAGCTGTTCATTCAGGTTTGCCGGGCGGTGCAGCACGCGCACCTGAAGGGGGTGATCCACCGCGACCTGAAGCCGTCGAACATCCTCGTCACCGTGGTCGACGGCGTCGCGCTGCCCAAGGTCATCGACTTCGGCATCGCCAAGGCGACCGGCGAGACGCTGACCGACCGGACCCTCTTCACCGGCTTCCACGAGTTCGTGGGCACGCCGCTGTACATGAGCCCCGAGCAGGCGGAGCTCTCGGGGGTGGACGTCGACACGCGCAGCGACGTCTACAGCCTCGGCGTGCTGCTCTACGAGCTGCTGACCGGGACCACCCCGTTCGACCGCGAGACGCTGCGTACGGCGCCGCTTGTCGACCTTCGCCGGATCATCCGCGAGCACGAGCCTCCGACGCCCAGCACGCGGCTGAGCACGCAGGGTGCCACCACCTCCCCGACGGCCCCGGCCGTCCGCCAGACCGAACTCCGTCGGCGGTGCCAGGCGGTGCGCGGCGAGCTGGACTGGATCGTGATGAAGGCCCTGGAAAAGGATCGTCGGCGGCGGTACGAGTCGGCCGGGGCCCTGGCGGACGACGTGCGCCGCCACCTGGACGGCGAGGCGGTCGAGGCGTGTCCCCCGTCGGCGCTGTACCAGTTCGGCAAGTTCGCCCACCGGCATCGGGCGGCCCTGGCCACGGTCCTGGTCGCAGCTTTGCTGTTGACCGTCGGGGCGATCGGCTCGGCGATCGCGGCCTACCACTTCAACCGGCTGGCGTCCTCGGAGACGCGGGCCCGGCTGGCCGCCGTGGAGGCCGGTCGCCGAGCCGATCGCGACGCCGCAGAGGCCGAGCTGGCCCGCTCGCTCGCCGATCACCGGGCGACCGAGGCCCAGGCGGTGGTCGACTTCCTCGTCATCGAGATGCTCGCCTCCGCGGCCCCGGAGCAGAACCAGGGCGAGGAGGTCACGGTCGCCGACGTCCTCGAACGGGCCGCCGATCGGGTCGGCGAGCAGTTCGCCGACCAGCCGCTCATCGAGGCGTCGATCCGCCACACCCTCGGGGTCACGTACGCCAGTCTCGGGCGCTACGCCGAGGCCGAGGCCCACATGACCCGGGCCGTCGCGTTGCGGAGGGAATTCCTCGGCGTCGAGCACGCCTCGACGATCTCCTCGTCGTTCTACCTCGCTTGGATTTACAAGGTCACGGGCCGGATCGCGACGGCCGTCGGGTCCTGCGAGGAGCTCCTCGCGCTCAGCCGTCGGATCCTGGGCGACGAGGACGAGGTGACGCTGTACGGGATGGATGTGCTCGCCGATTTGTACTTCGTGCTGCGTCGGTTCGACCGGATGAAGGACCTGCACGCGGAGGCCCTGGAAATCAAGCAGCGGACGCTCGGACCGGAGGACCCGAGCACACTGGTCTCGATGGAATCGCTGGCGAAGGCGCTCGCCTGGCTCGGGAACCATCAGGAGGCGATGCCCCTGTTCGAGACGGTGATCGCGGCCTATCGGCGGACGCGACCCAACCACCCGCACATGGAGACCGCGCTCGAAGACCTGGGCGACTCGCTGGCTCGTCAGGGCCGGGGCGAGGAGGCCGCGGCGGTGTACGGCGAGGCGGTCTCGTTAGCCCTCCGCCTCCTCGGCTACGAGCCTGAGCCCAGCCGGCGGATCGTCGATAAATACCTGGGAATCTGCCTGGACGACGAGGCGAGGCGCGAATTCCTGGGAGAGCAGGTCGCTCGTGCCCGCCACGAGGCCGGCCCGGGGAGCCCGGAATGCCTCCACTGGACGGGCATGCTCGCCAGGCATCACCTCGGCCGGGGCGAACTGGACGAGGCGCAGGCGTTCTTCGAACAACTCCTCCCCGGACTGCGAAGCCGCTACGGGCCGGGGGATCGCGACACGGTCGCCACGCTGGACGCCCTCGCGAGCATCGCCCGGCTCCGCGGAGACGCCGCTTGCCATCGCCAGCTGCTCGGTGAGGCATTCGAGGCCGAGCAAGCCATCGGCCCGGGCCGCCCCGAGACGGTCCGCGCGGCCGACCGCCTCGCCCGGGTGATGGCCGAGGATGGAGAGGAGGACGAGGCGATCGGCCTGCTCGATCGGGTCGAGGCGGATTGCGAGGCGACCCTCGGCCTCGCCGATCCGACGACGCTCGAGGCCATCCGCCGGCTCGTCTCCTTCCTGGACCACCACGACCGGGCCGACGAGGCCCTCGCACTCGCCGAATCGACCCGGGGTCGAGTCCTGGCGGAGCCGGGGCCCGATCCTCGGAGGGGCCTGGAATGGACGGCGTTCCTCGCCCGGATGCGACGCGATCGCGGCGATCTCGAAGGAGCCCTGGCCCTCACCCGTCGTCTCGTCGACGACCGTCGCCGCACCCTGGGGCCGGACGACCCAGAGACCTTCTACGCGACCCTGGACATCGCAGAGTTGCTGGGCGAGCTGGACAGGCAGCCGGAGCGGGAGGCGCTGCTCGAATCGCTCGTCGAAGCGAGCATGAACATGTACACCCCGGGAGATTGGCGGGTCCAGGTCGCGACGCTGGAATTCCTCACGCATTGCATCGGGCAGGGCAAGGTCGAGGAAGCCCGGGCGTTCGTCGACGAGCGGCTGGGGCCGCCCGGCCCTGAGGCCCGACGCTCCTGGAATGACCTCGCGTCCCTCCTCCACCTCCATGGCCATTGGGAGCCCGCCGTCGAGATCCTCGACGAGGTGTTCGCGGACGCCGCCGACCGGGAGGAATCCGCGAGCGCCTCCTGGCCCGGCCCGAGCGAACAGCAACTCATCCGCGCCTCGATCCTGCGCCGCCGGTTCGGGCAGTCTCCCGGCCCGGGAGGAACGTCCAGGCCGCCGGCAGTTCCGTTGACCATCGAGGCGCCGTATCGGGCGGAGTCGCCCGTGGCCGATGGGATGATCCGCCCCGGGGAGTACGGCCCGGCGGTCGAATGGACCGTGGAGACGAACGCGAACCCCGGCCGCATGGTCCGATGGCTCGACGCGAGCCCGAGGACGCGAGACGACCTGAGCGCGTCGGTCATGGCCGCCTATTCGGACAGATCGCTCTTCCTGGGAGTCCGGGTCTTCGATTCGGCCCTCGACATCGACCCCACGTCGGATTGGCCGCACTTCAACGATAGCGTCGAGGTCTATCTCGACGGCGATCGGGCCGCGAACGACCTGATCTGGAATGCCCCCGCGTTCGGGACCCGCGAAGGGTTCCGTATCGCCTCGGACCCGGCCGGGAACCGGCTCACGACGAGCCGGCTCCTGACGAACGACGACTGGAACTGCCGCGCGGTCCTGACCGGGGACGGATACGTCATCGAGTTCGAGATCCCCCTGGAGATGATCGACACGCGAGACGGGCCCGGGTTCGAGCCGGCGGGGCCGGGGGCATTCCTGCTGATGAATCTGGCCATCAACGACAACGATCAGCCCGTCGACGCCAATCAGAGCCAGGCCGTGCTCTGGGCCGACGACCCGAGCGTCTCGCCCTATACGGGCGGTGAAGACACCTGGCCCGTCGGGCTGCACCTGATGCCGTGATCCCGGACATCGGAGGGGTGCCCGCCACATTGCTTGTTCCTATCCAAGTCTTTTTGTCCCGTGCATGTTGAGTCTCGACTCGCCAGTGAAAGTAGAAGACTCCCCCCGTTTATTTTGCAAGAGGAGCTTTTTTATGCGTGAAGAACCTCTCAATCTGTGCACGAATTCGGGTGAGGCGATGACACGGGTTCTCGTCGTTTTTTTCTTGATGACACTGGCCGTGATCGCGACATCTTGCTCCGCACGAGGCGCGGAGGAGCTCCCTGAGGATCGGCTGGTCGGCCGGCTCGGGTCGACGTTCGAGCTGCGGGACGTGCGTGGCGGCGATCCAGTCCGGCTCGGCGACTTCCTGCCGATCCCGGACCAGGGCCAGCCCCTGGCGGAGGACCTGCAAAAGAAGGCCGTGGTGCTCGTTTTCCTCGGGGTCGAGTGCCCCGTCGGGGACCTCTACATGCCCCGGCTCGCAGAGCTGGCACGCGAGTACGGGCCGAGGGGTGTCGTCTTCCTCGGGATCAATTCCAACGCACATGACGACCCGGAAGACATCGCGGCCCACGCCAGGGAGTTCGACGTGCCGTTCCCCGTGCTCAGGGATCCCGGCAACGTCGTCGCCGATGTCTATCTCGCCGGGCGGACCTGCGAGGCCGTCGTGCTCAGCCACAACGGCCGCATCCGCTATCGGGGGGCGATCGACGACCAGTACGACTTCACCACGCGCAGGGAGGACGGCACCACCACCCACTTCCTGGCCGATGCGCTCGATGCGATCCTCGACGACAAATCCCCGCCCGTCCGGGCGACCCCCGTCGTCGGCTGCCTGATCGACCGGGTCGAGGCAAGCCGGGTGGTGGCCGACATCCCGCGGATCCGACCTGCCCCGGAGGAGATCGTCGAGGCCAGGGTCGAGATCGAGGAGGCGGCGGGCCCCTTCGACCTTGGCGAGGTCTCCTACGCGGAGCACGTCGCGCCGATCCTTCAGGCGAAATGCCAGGCCTGTCACCGTCCCGATCAGGTCGGCCCGTTCCCGCTGCTGACCTTCGAGCAGGCGTACAGGCACCGCCTGATGATCCGGGAGGTGGTGTCCGATTATCGCATGCCCCCCTGGCACGCCGATCCCCGGCACGGTAGCTTCGCCAACGACCGTAGCCTCTCCCCCGAGCAACTCGCCATGCTCGTCGCCTGGGTCGACCAGGGCGCCCCCGAGGGGGACCCCACGCTTGCCCCTGAACCGGCTGAGTTCACCGAAGGGTGGACCATCGGCACCCCCGACGTCGTCATCGAGATGCCCCAGCCGTTCGTCGTGCCGGCCCAGGGGGCGGTCCGCTACCAGTACATCCGCATCCGCTCTCCCTTCGAGGAGGACACCTGGGTCCAGGCCGTCGAGGCTCGCCCCGGCGTCCCCGCCGTGGTCCACCACGTGGTCGTCTACATCGATGATGCCTCGGCTCGCGACGGCAAGGAGGAGAAGGAGGCGGGCGAGGGGGCGTTTGAGAACGTCCTCGTGACGTACGTGCCGGGCGACGCGCCGACCGTCTTCCCCGAGGGGGTGGCCCTGAAGATCCCCGCCGGGGCCGACCTCGTCTTCCAGATGCACTACACCCCGGTGGGCAAGGTCGCCGTCGATCGCTCCTCGATCGGGCTGATTCAGGCCGATCGCCCCTCCCGACGGGCGAAGACCCTGCTCGTCCTCCAGCCCAATCTAAACATCCCCCCGGGCGCCGCCGACCATCCCGAGCGGGCCGAGTACACACTTCCCAAGGATGCGACCCTCTACAGCCTCTTTCCGCACATGCACGTCCGAGGCAAGAGCTTCCGCTACAGGGCGACCTATCCCGACGGCTCGCGTGAGGTCCTCCTCTCGGTCCCGGCCTACGACTTCAACTGGCAGAGCGTCTACCGCCTCGCTGAGCCGAAGCGGCTGCCGGCAGGCACGGTGATCGAGTGCGAGGCCCACTTCGACAACTCAGCCGGCAACGCTGCCAACCCCGACCCCACCATCGAGGTCCGCTGGGGCGATCAGACCTGGGAGGAGATGCTCGCTGGCTTCCTCGACGTCACCTTCGAGGACGCTCCCCCCGACGATCTGGCCGAGGCCGGCTCCGTCGCCGGGGCGGGCGACTGAACTCGTGCGACCTGAGGCCGACCGGGTGACCGGAGTCCGCGCTCCGATCCCCGTCGCAGCGTTGGGATCGGAGTCGGGTGGCATGGTTCGATCGGCTTCCGGCAGTGAGATGTGTGGTGTGGACGCTTCGACGATCAATGGCCGACTGAAGTCCGGAGGAATGCCCGATGACCGGCCTTAGCTCCTGGAGTCGCCTGTCGCTCTCCCTGTGCGTTGCGATCCCCGTCCTTGGCCTAGGCATCTGGCCCTCGGCCTCAATCCTGCTCGAGCCTACCGAAGCAAACCCTCGTCCCGACATCGTCGAGCCGACCGACAACGAGGGCTGCGTGCCCTCTTCTGCCGTCTATTCGATCAGCCCGCAAGACTGGGCGATCCCCAACGGCAACACCACGTGGTCTTGGCTGAACTCGTGCGGCTGCCTCCAGGTCCTCGAATGAGTGTTGTGTTCTCCGGGTGAACTGCCTGACCAATCGATGACCATCCCGGCTTTGTGGCCAGGCTCACCGAATTCCGCTTCCTTCCCGCTCCCGAGGGGCGGCACCCATGACCCTCAGCGTCGGAGAAATTGATATGGACCGATTGAAATTTGTGACAGTAGTTCTCGGCTCCAGCCCACGGATGGCCTGGACGGGGCCGGTCCTGGCCGTCCTCCTTCTCGGCTTGGTCGGTGGGGACCGGGTCCAGGCCGGGGCCTCCGATGTGCCGCTGACCGTGGCAGGGCTCGACGGCCGAGAGATCCCCCTGCTGGCCCCCGACCGAGGCACGACGGTGGCGGTCTTCTATTCGACCGAGTGCCCCATCGCCAACGCCTTATGCCCCGCGCTGGCGGACATCGCAGGCGCATTCCCGGCCGACCGGATCAACCTCGTCGCCATCTGTGTCCAGGCCCAGCTCGATGAGCATCAGATCCGCGAGCACGCACGTCAGTATGGCCTCGACACCTTCCGGCTCGCCCGGGACCACCGCGGTGTCGTCGCGGAACTGATGGGGGCAACTGTGACCCCGGAGGCTTTCGTCATCGACGACAAGGGCACGATCCGCTACCAGGGCCGGATCGACGACTCCTACGCCGCTCCGGGCATCAAGCGGGCCGTCCCCCGAAGCCAGGACCTCCGGGACGCCATCGCCGCGGTCCTCGAAGGCGACCAGGTGGCCGAGCTCTATGTCGAGCCGGTGGGCTGCCCGATGCCTGTCCCCCCCTCTCCCCCGACCTACACCGAGCACGTGGCCCCGATCCTCTTCGCCAACTGCACCGAGTGCCATCGCCCGGGCGAGATCGGCCCGTTCCCGCTGCTGACCTATGAGCAGGCCCGCATCCGCGCCGGCTTCCTCGCCGACATCACCCTCGACCGCCGCATGCCCCCCTGGTCGGCCACCCCGGGCTTCGGGCCGGCCTTCGCCCACGACCGCTCGCTCTCGTCCGAGGAGATCGAGACGCTCGTCGCCTGGGCCGACGCCGACGCCCCGCATGGCCCGGGTCCGGAGCCCGAACCGCCGACCTTCTCCGACGCCGAGTGGACCTACGGGACGCCCGACATCATCCTCGACCTGCCCGAGTTCGAGATCCCCGCCGGCGGGTACGACATCTACCGCTGCTTCGTCCTCCCCTCCGGCCTCGTCGAGGACACCGAGGTCAAGGTGGTCGAGTACCAGCCGGGCAACCCCAGGGTCGTGCACCACATGCTCGGCTACGTCGACACGACCGGCCGCGCCCGGCAGCTCGACGAGGAGGAAGACGGCCCCGGCTACACCTGCTTCGGAGGGCCTCGCGTCCAGGTCGCCTCGGGGCTGGCCGGCTGGGCCCCGGGAGTCGAGCCGGAAGACTATGGCGAAGGCATCGGCCGCCGCATCCCCAAGGGTTCCGACATCGTCGTCCAGGTCCACTACCACCCCAGCGGTAAGCCGGAGACCGACCGGAGCCGGATCGGCCTCTATCTGGCCAGGAAGCCGCTCGAGCGCATCGTCGCCTCGAACATGGCGATCAATCGGAACTTCTACATCCCCGCCGGCGAGCCCAACCAGGAGGTGACGGCCGAGTGGGTCGTGCCGGAGGTCGACCTGGAGATCGTCTCGGTCACGCCCCACATGCACCAGATCGGCCGGGACATGACGATGACCGTGGATCTGCCCGACGGCTCGACCCAGGAATTGATCAAGATCGCCCGCTGGGACTTCAACTGGCAGTCGATCTACGTGCTCGAGGAGCCGATGCCCCTGCCCGTCGGCAGCAGGGTCAAGCTGGTGGCCCACTTCGACAACTCGGCCGAGAACCCCTGGAACCCGAACGACCCGCCCGAGCCGATGTTCTGGGGCGAGGCGACGACCGAAGAGATGTGCATCGGGTTCGTCGGCGTGGTCAAGGCCGACCAGGACCTGACCCGCGGCGACCCGGACGACCTCGGCGAAATCTTCGGACGCCAGTGGGAGCAGCGAGCCAAGGACGCGAAGCCGGATCGGGAACGCATCGAGGCGATCAAGGCCGAGCTGCACGCCCGACGAGAGACCGAGCCGGAGGCGCCGGCCGCCGCGGACGATCTGCGTGACGACTGACGTGTGTGTCCATTCGCGTCTCGCATGCCCGACGGCGGTACGCGGAAGGCTCCAGAGACGGTGTTCAATCGGCTCATGAGGGAGGCGGCCGCTCGATGGCCCCTCCCTTGTGAGGATTCCATCGACGACCCCGACCGCGTGCCGGGAACGGTTCGTATCGGATCCCCGCGGAGATCGCAGGGGTTCCGGTCGGCCGTCCCGGGAATCTCGGACGGGGAAACGAACCGCTTCATCTTCAAAGGAGAACCACATGAATCGACATCGAATCGCGATCCTCGTGCTGGGCTTCGGCCTGCTCGCCCCGGCGGACTCGACCCCCGCCCAGGAGCAAGAGCGGTCGACCGCCCTGGAGCAACTGCGGTCGCTGGACCCGATGGCCGGGGCCTGGAGGAGAGAAACCGAGCAAGGAGACGGGAATACCCTGATCAGTACGACCATCATCCGATGGACCGCGGACGAGGCCTTCCTGCGGATGACCTCTTGGGAGAGCGTCGAGGGGTCTTCCGAGCCGCCTCGCAACCTCGGGACGACCCTCGTCGGCTGGGATCCCGAGGCGAACCGGCTCGGGGTCTGGGCCTTCCATCACCTGGCCCGGCTGACCGGACCGGCGACCATCGCGGACGGCTCGCTGACGCTTGAGCTGACGGGCGAGCTCCTCAATCCGGGAGATGGCTCCTCCGAGGCCAGCACCACCGTCAGCCTTGAGTGCGCGGAGGACCGCCTGACCGCCTCGTACTCCGGCACCCGGCTGGGCGATCAAGCGCTTGGCGACATGACGCTCGTTTCCACGAGGTGGGAGTCGGCCGCTTCGGCGAGCTCCGGGGACGACTCCTGGAAGGCTCGGCAGTGGGAGGAATTGACCGGCAACTGGCGGGCCGATCTCCCCAACGGCGGGTACCGCATCAAGCGCATCACGGAGGGCGAAGAGATCCTCGAGACGTACAACCCGCAAGGCGAATTGGCCTTCAAGACTCGATGCGACATGGCGATCGAGCGTCACGAGGGGATCGCGTTCTTCACCGTGACCAATCGAGTCCGGCTCGACTCCGAGCCACCCACGCCCGTGCCCGGCTCTTACACCTCGATCTACAAGATCCACGACGGGAAGTGGTACGACCAGCTGCGCGGCATTTTCGCGGAGGCGGGGAATCTCGCACCCGATCGCTTCCTGGTCTATTCTCAAGTCGATGAGTCGGGGACGCTCGTCGCCGACGCCCCCGCCCAGTCGGTGCCACCCCTGGCCCTGGTTCGGGTCGAGTACATGTCGGTCCCCGAGGGCGGCGACGAGGCCTACTTGCAAACCGAACGCGTCTGGAAGCGGATCCAGGCCGCCCGCCGGACGGCCGGGGGCGTCGACCACTGGGCCGTCTACCGGGTCGATCGGAAACACAACAAGGACTCCGACTACAACTACGCCGTCGTCCACGTCTTCCACTCCCCAGACCAGATCCGCCCGGGATTCAACTACGCTGAGCTCATCGACAGCCTCGAATGGAGCGACGAGGAGCGGGCGATCCTGGAGAAGACCAACGAGACACGCGAGCTGGTCCGGAGCGACCGCTGGGCGATCGAGATCGCGGTCGATTCGGAGCGACTCAAGAACCCGGCCCGCGAACCGGGCACGACGCTCGTCATCGGGAGGATGACCTCGACCGACCCGGAGGAGCACCTTCGCCTGGAGAAGGACTACTGGTCGAGGCTCTGGGCCGAGCGTGTCCGGGGGGGAGAGCTTCAGAACTGGCTGCTCATGAGCCGGCGATCGGGTTCGGGCCCGAACATGCTGGCGGTGCATGTCGCCCCGGACCAGGACGCCCCGAAGCGGTCCGTCGCCGAACTGGAGCGGGTCGCCTTCCCCGAGGCCGACCCGGAGGAGCTTCGCCGGCAAGTCGCCAGAACGCCCGAGGTCCGAGACTGGAACGGCCATGAGGTCTGGACACTCGTCGAATGCCTTGACCCGATCGGGGAAGACTGAGCGGATCGTCCCCGGTGTGGGCACCCGGTCGTCAGCCGGGAGCGGCCAAACACGGACATCCTGACCGGCCCTGCCCCACGCACCCACCTCGTCCCGGCCCTCCCGCCGCGTTGCGGCCGATAGGCCTGGAGTCCCGACTTCCCCTTCTCCCTCCCGCTCGAGCCGTACCCGATCGGAAGGGCTTCCCGGCCCGCCATCCGCATCCCGGCGCCGAGGCGTCCTCGGGCCGGGACGACGCAGAGCGTTCTTCATCGGATGACAGAGCGCGAGATGATCCTCTGGCACGAAAGGCAGACCGATGAGCATCCACGAGGCCCCGGCCCAGAGCCAGAGCCCCGGAGATCACGCCCCGGAGGGGGCGACCCACCACGTCCGCTACCACGCCCTCGATTGCCTCCGGGCCTCGATGATGTCGCTGGGCCTGGTGATCCACGCCGCCGTATCGTATACCACGGTGTCTCTCGGTGCGGCCTGGCCCTATCAGGATCCGAGTACCAGCCCAGTCTGCGACATCCTCGTGTTTTTCATTCACACGTTCCGGATGCCCATCTTCTTCGTCCTGGCGGGATTCTTCGCGGCCCTCGTCCGTGACCGTCGTGGCCTGGGCGACCTGCTGAGGAATCGCGTCCGGCGGATCCTGATCCCGTTCGTCATCGGCTGGATCATCCTCAATCCGCTGCTCGTCTACGGGTTCCGATTCGCGAGGAAGGCCGGCGGTTTCGAACTCCCGCCCGAGGTCCGCGCCCAGTTCGGACCGACTGGGCCGTATGTGAATGGATCGACGATGCACCTTTGGTTCCTCTACTTCCTGATCATTTTTTATACGTTTGTGGCGATCCTGGACATGCTGGGTCGCCGGCTGGGCGACGGGCCCCGGAATCGGGCCGACGCCACCGTGAGAAGGATCGTCTCCTCCCCCTGGCGGGCGCTCATCCTGGCCGTGCCGACGACGCTCCTGCTGCTGACCATGAGGGCCGGCACGTTCGAGACGTCGTCCCGTTTCTTGCCCGCCCCCAAGGCTCTGATCGGCTACTTCCTGTTCTTCGGATTCGGATGGTTGCTCTACGCACAGCGCGACCTCTTGCCGAGGTTCGGCAATCGCGCCTGGCTCCACGTGTCCCTGGGTCTGCTCATCTGTCCGGTCAACCTGATCGCCGTCACAAGCTTGATGGGATCGCTCCCCGAGAGAGACCCGGTCGCCCTGATTGCCACGGCGAGCTCGGGCGCGCTGATGGTCTGGCTGTTCTTCTTCGGCTTCACGGGCCTGGTGCTGCGCTACTTCGACCATCCCATGCCCCGGCTCCGCTACCTGACCGATGCGTCTTACTGGCTCTACTTGGCCCATCTCCCGTTGATGATCTGGCTGCCGGGCGTGCTGGCGCCCTTGTCGCTGCCGGCGCTGGTGAAGATGGCCATCGTCCTCGCCGTCTCCGTGCCGATCCTGATCGTCAGCTACCACTACCTCGTGCGTCCGACCTTCATCGGCGCGACCCTCAACGGCCGGCGTTTCCCCACGAGACTGTCACCGATCGCGCCAAATTGGTTCTCCCGGAATGGCATGAAGTTAAGCCGGAACTCTATACCTCGCTTCAAGTAGCGAATCCGTTGTCGGCCCTTGCTCGCCATGCGCAAGATGGCCTCGCCTGGACACCTCAGGCGGGAGCCCTTCACCATGACCCCATCGCTCGTCTCGGCCTTGCGGCAGATTCGCGACGACCTTGCCGACCGGCTCGAGCCGCTCGCCCTGCACGACCTCTGCCAGTCCCGGGGATGTCGCTGGCGTGAGCGCGTCCTCGACCCGGTCACGACCATCCATCTGTTTCTCCTCCAGATCCTCCACCGCAACACCGCCTGCGCCCACCTGCCGCGACTCACCGGGCTCGACTTCACGGCCTCGGGGTATTGTCAGGCGCGCTCGCGACTCCCCCTGGCGATCCTCCAGGCCCTGCTCCGACGCATCGTCGAGGTATGCCAGCCTTTGACCGACGCCGCCGGGCTCTGGCACGGGCATCGCACCTGGCTCGTCGACGGGACCGGCATCAGCATGCCCGACACCCCGGATCTGCAGCGCGCCTTCGGCCAGCCGACCAACCAGGCCGTCGGCTGCGGCTTCCCGGTTGCCCGCGTCCTGGCCCTGTTCCACGCCGGCTCCGGACTGCTCCAGCAATTCATCACCGCCCCTCTACGATCGCACGAGATGTCGCGCGTCGCCCTGCTGCATCCCGAGCTCCGCACCGGCGACGTCCTGGTCGGGGACCGCGCGTTTGGCACGTTCGCCCACCTGGCCCTGCTCATGGACCGCGGGCTTCACGGCGTCTTCCGCATGAGCCAGCGGCGGGTCGTCGACTTCACCCCGGATCGAACGCGGCCGCCACGCTGGAACACGGGGAAGCTCACCGGCAAGGCACGCTCGCAGTGGGTCCGCGCCCTGGGCCCGGAGGACCAGGTCGTCGCGTGGTACAAGCCCTATGTACGGTCGGCGTGGATGACGGCCGAGGAGCACGACGCGCTGCCCGAGACCCTGACGATCCGCGAGTGTCGGTATAAGGTCAGTCGGCTCGGCTTCCGGGTCAGCTCGGTGACCCTGGTGACCACGCTGCTGGATGCCGACATGTATCCGCTCGAGGAGCTGGCCGAACTCTACCTCGCTCGGTGGGCGGTCGAGACCGATATCGGTCACTTGAAAACAACACTCGGCATGGATGTGTTGCATTGCAAGACGGAGTCGGGCGTCCTCAAGGAGCTGGCGACGTTCGCGATCGTATACAACCTGGTCCGTCTGGTCATGCTCGAGGCCAGTCGGCGACAAGGTGTCGCGGTGAACCGGGTCAGCTTCGTGGACGCGTTGCGCTGGCTTTCGTCGCCGCCGGGCTCGGCGCTGTCCAAGCTGATCGTCAACCCGAGTCGGCCGGAGCGGGTGGAACCGAGATGCAAGAAGAGGCGCGCGAAGAAGTATCCCTACATGATCCAGCCGAGAAAGGTGTTGCGACAACGCCAGCTGGAGCAACGACTTCCGGCTTAACTTCATGCCATTCCGGGAGAACCCGTTTCGCGCGATCGGTGACAGTTGGGGAAGTAACGCTCGATCAGGTTGCGGCGGTGCGCGGCGTCGAGCCGGGCCATCGGCGTGTCGATGACCGCCGGCAAGGGCCTCGTGGCGGCCCGGGCCAGTCCCCAGAGCACGGCGATGGCGAAGATCTGCTTCTCGCCCTCCGAGAGCCGCTGCTTGGACTGCTCGTGGCCGGCCTTGTCGAAGAGCGTGATGGCGAAGTCCGACGGGTCGATGTGGATGCGCTCGACCAGCGTGGTCTTGCGGAGCAGGAACCGGAAGGACTCGGTGATCAGGCCCGACAGGCGGTCGATCTTTCGCTCGGTCGCCCGGCGGAGGAACGCCTGCATCGTCGCCCTCGTCCGCCCGGCGAGCCCGACCATGCGGGCGTAGTCCTCCCACTCGAACTCAGTGTCCAGGTCGCCCTGCAGGGCCCGGTCCCGCCGGGCCTCGCACTCCTGGAGCTCTGACCGCCGGACCGCGATGGCCTCGTCGAGCCGACGGCCCTCCTCGTTCAGCTTCGCGACGTCGTGGGAACACCCTTCATGAACTTGACAACACTGTTCATTTACGAACTCAAGCTCGTTCAATCACTTTGAAGCTTGTGTCGCCGATGCCATGCGAGATTAACGGGATTCGGCCACAGCGTCCGCTCTGCTGGTAGCCGGATCTGCTGGCCGTGATACTCGCCGAGCGGGCGACCGTCCGGGCACTCCTCGACGAAGCAACCCACGGCGACGATCACCCGGCAGTCGTCGGTCAGCGACCAGAGGCCGCTGTCGAACGCCCAGTGCGCGTCCTTGCTCAGGGCCAGGCCGTTGCCGATCTCGTCGCTCCCCGAGCGGGCGAACTGGCGGATGTGGGCCGCGTCGACCAGGCTCCCGGCCGTGACCGTCGTCAGGCGGCGGCCCGTCAGGGCACATGTGTAGCTGTAGGCCGCGACCACATCGAGTCGGAATCGGGCCGAGCGCCCACTCCCCCTCGCCAGATTTGAATCCGACTCTCGAGCCACCTCGGTCGATGCCCCATCCTCCCCATCGGTCGGCTCCGGATCGCCGACCAGAATCCCGAGGACCTCTTGCTCCGGGGGCGTGAAGTAGGTGCGGATCAGGAACCGACGTGCCGCCCGTCGGAATTCCGGGTCGCGGATGGCGGCCTCGAAGGTCGGGGCGAACGAGGCGAAGCGTGCCGTTCGCGGAGTGTCCGCAGGCCCGCCATCCTCACACAAGGCGTCCCAGCAGCCATCGCTGCCGAGGTGGAAGAACGGGAGTCGCACGTCGGGCCGCTGGGTCCTGCGATGGGCGACGATGCCCCAGTAGGAGCAGAAGCGGAAGGCCAGTTCCGGCGTCAACGGCAGGACCCTGGCCGGTGGCTCCCCCTTCTCGGCCAGCTCCAGTAGGACCAGGAGCAGGAGCGGCTTGTGGGGTGCCGGTCCGCCTCGGGCCCTGTACACGTTGAGCCGCCCTAAGACCCGGAGCCAGTGCTCAGCATCCCCGTCCATTCCAGGATCCTCATCGATACCACCGTTTCCGGTACAAATCCATCATACCAGGTGGAGGCTCACCGATCGGGATTCTGGGTAGAGTGGACCGATGAGGCGGATCGCGGCGCATGCATATGCCTTCCCATACGCCTACCGATCCGCCGACATGCGACGGTCTGCGACAAGGAAGGCATAATCCGGGCCGGTCCTGCCACCGTCCCGGAAACGCCGAACGCCGCGTTTGGGACGCGGCGTTCGGCATGAAGACCAGGCTTTCAACGACGTACAAGCGGAGGAGGTGGGATTCGAACCCACGGTACCGTTGCCGGTACACCGGTTTTCGAGACCGGCCCTTTCAACCACTCAGGCACCCCTCCAGAATTTATGAGAGCTTCGTACGTGTGCGGAGCGTTCGGAAAAATTGGGAAAGTAGATTAGCACACTCGGGAGCGAGAAGTCCACCTCGAACATCGGCTTGATGATTGAGTCGCCGGTCATTCGTGATTCGGAAAAGAGAATCACAGGCTCCTGCCTTGGGATCAGGCACACCGTAATAGACTGAAGACAGCCGAGCAAGGACTATTGAGCCTGCGCACATTGAACAGGGTTCGAGTGTCACGTACAGCTTGCAGTGATCGAGCCGCCAGGTGCCAAGGGCTTTCCCGGCCAGCGAAATTGCCAATCGTTCGGCGTGTGCGGTTGGGTCAGAGAGTGTCTCCCGAAGATTGAACGCTTCCGCAACAATGCGGTGCCCTTGCGTGATGACGGCACCCACGGGCACTTCACCGAGCCGTTCTGCTTCACGGGCCAACTCAATGGCGCGTCGCATCGCCGCAATGTCACCAGCAGAGAACAGTTGTCCAGAGGGCGAGAGAACGGGGTTCAACCTCGATGGTGAGGAAAACGATCCGGACAATCAGGCACACGGTCGCTCTGATTGAGATGTCTTATCATCTCCTGCAAACCTTGGAGAGTCAAGGTGCCAGCTCAGGAGCCCCAAGGCACAAAGCGATCCTGGGTGACGAGGAACTGACACGAGTACGGATGGTGGGCATACGATTCAGTCGGGGACCGATTCGATTGGCTTTGCGCGAAAGGTGTCGAAGACCACGAAACGGTGTCGAAGACCACGAAGATGTCACGCGGATGAGCTCTGCGATTGTGGATGAACACGACCGGGATTCGGAATTCATAAAGCGGTTTCATCTCACTTCGGAACAGACGCTTGATCGTTTCGATGGTTGAAGAACGGTGAGTCCCCAAAGCCGAGGCTTACTCTGTTCGGTCGTGATTGGCTTGTGAGGGTGGTTGTGGGAAGATTAAGATCTTCGAAGTGTGCCTGAGAGCGGCATCCCTCGCTCTGTCCAAGGCGCGTCGACGCCAGCCCATCCTCCTCCACTCCGAGGCCCCGCCAATGCCTCGTTCCATTCTGATTGGATTCGTCGTGCTCATCTCCGGGGTGAACCCGGCTCGAGGAGCGTTTGAAGACGAACTGCCCATCGTATTCAACCGGGATATTCGCCCAATCCTGTCAGATAATTGTCTTTTCTGTCATGGTCCCGATCCCTCGGATCGACGCGGAAGCCTGCGACTCGACCAGTTGGATGATGCTCGGGCCGACCGAGGGGGATATCGGGTCATCGATCGAGATAATCCCGAGGCAAGCGAGCTGCTTTTTCGGATCACGTCCGAGGACGAACTGGATCGGATGCCTCCTCCCGACTCGGGCAAGGAGTTGACGAACGAGCAGATCGAACTCCTCCGCAGGTGGATTGCCGAGGGCGCGGAGGACCAGCCGCACTGGAGCTTCGTGCCGCTGTCTCGACCACCCTTGCCAGACGTCACCAACACGTCCTGGCCCGTCAATCCGATCGACCAGTTCCTGTTGTCCCGGATCGAGGCGGAGGGCCTCTCCCCTGCCCCGGAAGCGGATCGGGTCACCCTGGGTCGGCGGGTTGCCCTTGATCTGACCGGCCTGCCTCCCGAGCGAGATGCCCTGAATCGATTGATCGAGGGTGATCGAGCAGGAGTCTATGAGCGATATGTCGAGGAACTGCTCGCATCTCCCCGATACGGCGAACGGATGGCGATTCTCTGGCTCGACCTGGTGCGGTACGCCGATACAGTCGGATACCACGGCGACCAGGAGCATCACGCAACCCCCTACCGGGATTACGTGGTCAACGCATTCAATAAGAATATGCCGTTCGACCAGTTCACGCATGAGCAACTCGCCGGAGATCTCCTGTCCAACGCGTCGATCGATCAGCAAATCGCTTCCGGTTACAACCGATTGCTCCAGACGACGCACGAGGGAGGGGCTCAGGACGGCGAGTACCTGGCCAAGTATGCCGCTGACCGTGTTCGAAATGTCTCGGCCGTCTGGCTCGGGGCCACGATGGGCTGCGCCGAGTGCCACGATCACAAGTATGATCCGTACGCTCAGCGGGACTTTTACCGACTCGCCGCGTTCTTCGCGGACCTCGATCAACGAGGAGCCTATCCCGGTCCCGACGCCACGCCGACGGTGCGAGCCCCCGAAATTGATGTCCTCGACCCCATCGATCGGCGTGCGCTTCTCGAAGTCGAACAGGCCATCGAGGCGTTGAAGAACGCCGAGGGTCACGAGAACGACCTGGAGGAACTGGAACGCCGTCGCGAGGCCATCACTGCCCGGGCGAGACGAACGATGGTCAGCGTTTCGGTCGAGCCTCGCATTACGCGGGTTCTCGCCCGGGGTGACTGGATGGACACGACCGGAGAGGTGGTCGATCCGGGGGTCCCCGAGGTGCTTCCTGAGCTGGAAACCTCGGCCTCGCGTGCCAGCCGGCTGGACCTGGCGCGATGGCTCACCCGTCCTGATCATCCGCTGACGGCTCGTGTCTTCGTCAACCGGCTCTGGAATCATTTCTTCGGTCGCGGCCTTTCCCGATCACTCGACGACACCGGCTTGCAAGGCGACATGCCAAGCCATCCGGAACTACTGGACTGGCTCGCCGTGGAATTCGTGGAAAGCGGCTGGGATGTGAAACACCTGATCCGATTGATCGTCACGTCCCGAGCGTATCGACAATCGTCGATCCCCGACCCGGCCATGCTCAAGGCCGATCCCGCTAACGATCTGTTTGCCCGTCAGGAGCGGTTCCGACTGCCTGCGGAAGTGATTCGAGATCAGGCGCTCGCCATCAGTGGTCTGCTGGTGGAACAGCTTGGCGGCCCCAGCGCACGCCCGTATCAACCCGAAGGGTACTACGCTCATCTGAATTTCCCGAAACGCCAGTACCTCGCCGACACCGACCAGAACCAGTACCGACGAGGGCTGTACGTCCACTGGCAACGCCAGTTTCTCCATCCGATGCTCCGTGCCTTCGATGCGCCAACCCGAGAAGAGTGCACCACCAAGCGGCCGTCGAGCAATACGCCGATCGGTGCCTTGACCTTGCTGAATGATCCGAGCTTCGTCGAGGCCGCGCGGGTTCTGGCGGCTCGGGTGCTGCTGGAAACCGAGGGGAACGATCACGACCGGTTGGCGGCGGCCTGGCGATCGACCTTGATCCGAGAGCCGGACGCTCCCGAGCTGGCAGCCTTGCAGCGGTTGCTGGATGCCTCTCGAACCCGGTACGACGCTGACCCCGCCGCAGCGTCGGCAGTCTGCTCGACGGGGATGGCCGAAGTTCCCGAGCCACTCGACCGGGTCGAACTGGCCGCATGGACCGCCGTGTGTCGGGCGCTCCTGAACTTGCACGAGACGATCACTCGATTCTGATTGCCGGAGACCTTGCCCGATGCATCCGATCGAAGGCCATCACCTGCGTCTCTCCCGCCGCGCATTCCTCGGTCAAAATTCGATGAGCCTGGGAGCGGCGGCCCTGGCGACCCTTCTCGGCGGAGTTCAATCGTCGGTTGCTTCGGATCAGAACCGACTCGCGGGAGGGGCCGATCAGAGGGGTGGACTGCCACATCTGCCTCACTTCGCCCCTCGGGCAAAACGGGTCATTTTTCTCTACATGGCTGGTGGACCAAGCCATCTGGAAACGTTCGACTTCAAGCCTGAACTGGCCCGCATGGATGGCCGGCCCATGCCCGAGTCGTTCACCGCAGGCCAACCGATTGCTCAGCTGCAGGGCCAGGAGCTGAAGTGCCTCGGGCCTCAGTTCCGCTTTCGCAAGCATGGTGAGTCGGGTTTGGAAATTGCCGATTGCCTCCCGGAGCTTGCAAAAGTTTCTGACGATCTGTGCATTCTTCGATCCATGTACACCGACCAGATCAACCATGATCCGGCCCATACGGTGATGAACACCGGCACGTCGATTTCGGGACGGCCGAGCATGGGGTCCTGGGTCACGTACGGGCTTGGAAGCGAGGCGGACGATCTGCCGGGGTTTGTCGTTTTGACAAGTGAAGGCGGACGAAACCCCCAGCCGATTTCCTCTCGACAATGGGGCAGCGGCTTCCTGCCCGGCAAGTATCAAGGAGTCCAATTCAATTCGGTGGGAAGCCCTGTTCATTATCTGGAGAACCCGCCCGGCGTGGACCGATCGGGACAGCGCCAACTGATCGACACGGTCAACGAACTGAATGCGCTGGGCAATGAACGATGGCACGACCCGGAGCTGGAAACGCGGATTGCGCAGTATGAACTCGCCTCTCGGATGCAGATGAGCATTCCCGAACTGGCCGATTTCCGAGACGAGCCTGAACATATTCTTCGTTCCTATGGGACGAGCGGGGCCGATGGTTCCTTCGCCGCGAACTGCCTGATGGCCCGTCGCCTGGCGGAGCGAGGGGTCCGATTCATCCAGCTTTATCACCGGGGGTGGGACCATCACGGCGACCTGGTCCGTTACATGGACACCTGTTGTCACCTCTGCGATGGCCCCTCTGCCGCCCTCATCGCGGATTTGAAGCAGCGAGGGATGCTCGAAGACACCCTGGTGATCTGGGGAGGCGAGTTTGGCCGCACCCCGATGTTCCAGGGCAAGGGACAGGACGCCGGCCGCGATCATCACATCAAAGGATTTTCGATGTTCCTTGCCGGTGGTGGAATCCGAGGTGGCCAGACCTACGGCGCGACCGATGAACTCGGATACAACGCTGTCGAGAATCCGACCCATGTTCGGGACCTGCACGCGACGATGCTGCATCTGCTTGGGATCGATCACGAACGCTTCACACACAAGTTCCAGGGGCTCGACATGAAGCTCACGGGCGTGGAAGATGCCCGAGTTCTGACCGAATTGCTGACCTGAGCAAATTCGAGAGATCCTCTCCCTTGAATGGACGACGGAGACCCACTGATGCCTGACCGCCGCTGCTCTGCCGCGATCGCCTCGCTCGCTCTGATGCTGTTCCCGAGCGTTTCCTCCGCCCAGAAGCCTCCCCCGCCCAATCAGGGACCTCCGGCCGTTTATCCCCGGGTGAGCGTCACCACCTGGTTTCAGGTCGATCCCGAGTGGCCGGGCACACCAGACGGCATGCCGGGAGGTCACGTCCCGGGCATCGCGGTTGGTCCCGATGGGAACGTTTACGTGGCCGTCCGCGCCGAGCCTCCCATTCGCGTGTTCAAGCCCGATGGCACCTTTGTCCGAGCCTTCGGTGAAGGCGAGAACTCGATGGTCCATCACCTCAAGTTCGACCCCGAAGGAAACCTCTGGGTCGCCGATGTCGGTGATCATACTTTGAAGCAGTATTCGACCTCCGGGGAACTGCTCAAGACGCTCGGAACTCCGAACGAGAAGGGTTGCGACGAGACTCACTTCAATATGCCCACGGACATTGTCGTCACCGAGGCCGGCGATCATTTCGTGTCCGATGGCTACGGGAATGGCCGGGTCGTCCACTTTGACAAGGACGGTAACTTCGTCAAGTCGTGGGGCGAGCTCGGGATCGAGCCCGGCCAGTTCAGCATCGCCCACGCGATTGCGATCGACTCAAAAGGGCGGCTCTACGTCGCCGATCGCAACAACGTTCGGATCCAGATTTTCGACCAGGAAGGAACTCTGCTCGACACCTGGGCCAACATCATTGTGCCCTGGGGCTTCTGGGTCACCCCCGAGGATGAGATCTGGGTCTGTGGATCGTCTCCGATGCCCTGGCGCGTCGAGGACATCACCCTCGGTTGCCCGCCGAAGGATCAGGTCTTCATGAAGTTCTCGACCGAGGGCCGATTGCTCATGCAGTGGTCCGTACCCAAGGGAGAGGACGGCCACGAGCATCCGGGCGATTGCAACTGGGTCCACTGCATCGCCGCCGACACGGAGGGGAATCTCTATGTCGGCGATATTATCGGTGAACGGGCTCAGAAGTTTGTTCCGATCACCAATGGAGCAATTGCCGGTCCCGTTGCAGACGCAGGAGACGAATGATCGGTCTGTTCCAGAACGGTTCGAATGACTTCCGTAACAGCGATCGAACACGGACGGACTCGATGTCGAGTTCGTCCGTGTTTTCGTTAGGATTCATGGATCGCCGCGAACTCATGTCTGGCAATCAAATTTTCAGAAAGAGTTTCCGCCGGTACATCCAGTAAAGCAACAGCCACATGATTCCCAGCACCGCGGCGCCGTGTACCAAACGTTCGTACGGGTCGCCGAATGCCCGAAACGTCTCAGCTCCGAGGTGACGGGTGAGTGCATCGCCGATGAATCCCTCGATGAGCCAGCTCATCAGATATGCGGCGATGGAGTTCATCCCAATCACGACGAGGGGAAAAACCCATCGTTTCCACCCGAATCCATCAATCACCCCGTAGGCCGCTCCGAGGAACAGGAAGCACCAGCCACCGCTGAACAACACCCAACTTGGCGTCCAGATCCGCTTGACCACTGGGCAGAGTTCGAGTTCTCCGAGCCCCCAACCGGCGGCCATTGAGATCGCGCCGGCCGCGAGTAACCAGCTGACTTTCCCTCGGTTCGTTCGAGTCCCTCGAAGCACCTCACCGGCGATCAAGCCCAACGTCATCGTCGCCAGCGTCGGGACAAAATTCAGGGTCGCGTAACCCCCCCCGTTAAACTGGAACGGCTCGCTTCGCGGAAACAGATTGAGAAACCAGCGATCGAACGCCCACGCCAGGTTTGTGTTCTTGTTCCAATGGGCAGCCAGTCCGTCCATCAGATGAGGCCAATCGGGCGGGACCCCGACATCCTGAAGATTGAACGTGGGGCCTGGGAGGGGATAGAGAACGAAGGCAACCCACGTCCCGACGAGGAGCAAGGCAACGGCGAACCAACGGTCGCGTTGGGGTCGCAACCCAAGCAGAAACAAAAAGGGATACCCTAACCCGATTTGCGTCAATGTATCTTCAAAGGTGTAGTTGGTTCCAGGCTTTCCGAGCGACCTGAGAAAGATTCCCAACGCGACGAGAATCGCGGCGCGCCAGATCGCGTGGAAAAACAACCGACGTCGAGATTGCCCGTGTGCGCTCCGGCTTGCCAGCGAGAACGGCAGGGAGACTCCGACCAGAAACGAGAATGATGGTTGAATCAGGTCATGAAGCGAGCATCCAATCCATTCGACATGAGATTGATGATACCCCAGGAAGTCCCAGAATGGGCTCCCCGGCACCGCGGCGGCCACACCGGCAAAGTGCATGACCTCGGCCATCATCAGAAACATCACGAGGCCCCGATAGGCGTCGATGGACGCCAGGCGGCCCGGGGAGGGTTGCGGCGAGGGAGACGTGCTCATGGTGCGGTTCGACCCTGGATCGTGCGAATGTCGGCCCCACCTCGGATCGCAACTCAACGCGTTGTTCCGAGGCGGGCAGGACAGGTTCTTCACCGTCACCGCGTGATCGGATTGCTTGCCCGGAATGCCTAACCGACCAGTTCTTGGATCGGCTCTCCGGTTTCGATCAGCGGGACCGGCCGTCGCGTACGATCCTCGAACATGACGTGGCGGGAATCAATGCCGAGATGGTGGTAAATTGTTGCACACACATCCTGAGGACTCACGGGGCGATCGACCACCGTTTCACCACGGGCACTGCTTCGCCCGATGATCTGCCCCATCCGCATTGACCCACAACCGAACAAGACGCTAAAGGTCTTGCCCCAGTGGTCGCGTCCCGCATCCTTGTTCATCCGAGGGGTCCGGCCGAACTCTCCCATGGCGACGATCAGCGTCGAATCATAAAGCCCACGATCGATCAGATCATCAACGAGTGCCCCGATGGCCATGTCGAGCGGCGGGATCAGCTGGCGAGCCCCTTCCTCGGTCTTCAATTGGTTGCCGGTCCCATGATGGTCCCACGGCACGCAATTGACGGTCACGAACGGCACGCCTGCTTCGACCAGCCGTCGAGCCATCAAGGCACTTTGGCCAAAGGTATGCCGCCCGTAACGATCGCGCAAGGCGTCCGGTTCCGAGGCGATGTCGAAGGCTCGGGCGACGGCCTTGCCGGCAAGCATGTCGAAGGCTCGGCCGAAATGGTCGTCGAGATCTCCCAGAGCGGGCTCGGCCCAGCGACGCTGGGCATCGAGCGTTTCGAGCAGGGTCCGACGGTCCTCAAGGCGAGCCATGGACAGCTCTCCGGGACGTTGGAGGTTCCTGACCCGGAACTTCGGATCGTTCGGATCCGACTCGACGATAAAGGGATTGGCACCGCCTCCGAGATAGGCTGCATAGTGGAAAAAGTTGTCCGTCCCTCCTCGAAGATGAGGAACGGCGACGTAAGGAGGAATGCCGGGCCTTCGCTCGCCGATCAGTCGGGCCACGGCCGAGCCCATCGCAGGCCGACGTTGCACCTTGTTGTCGGCGGCATTGAAGGCGGGGCCTTCGAAGCCGGTGAGCATCCAGTGATTGCCCTTGGTGTGGTCACCCGATCCGTGATTGACGGTTCGGACAATCGCGAGACGATCGGCCCTCCTGGCATTCTCGGGCATCAGCTCACCAAACTGGACACCCGGCAGGCGAGTCGGGATGGCTCCAAAGGGGCCTCGGAAGCCATCGGGGGCTTCGGGCTTCGGGTCCCAGGTTTCCATATGCCCGGGTCCGCCACTGAGCCAGAGGAGAATGACACTTCGATCGGTGTTGGCACCGGAGGTCATTCCCGCAGCTCGAAGTCTCAGGAGATCGGGAAGCGTCAGACCACCAAGCCCGAGAATCCCTGCCTGAAGAAAGCTCCGACGGGTCACCCCATCGCAGTCTCGTGAACCAGCACCAAGGATCTTGAGCATCGAGGAGACTCCCGTTCGGCGAGGGTTGATCAGACGAACCATTCTCGATCGGATGCTCGCTCTGAGGAGTTGAGGAGCAACCCAGCTTCACCTGACAAAGGAGGATGACCAGACGATCGTTTTGGTTTCAAGGGTTCTCCTGAGACCATACCAAAACGGAACCCCGACGTTCCGCATAAACGTCGAGGTTCCGAGGATTGCGGCGATCGAGGATTGGTCAACGCTCGGGAGTGGGAGCCTCGTCTGGCTTGGGTTCTCCCTTGATCGCTTCCCCGGCGTTCTTCACCGCTTCACCCGTCGTATCCGTCGCACCGGTGGCCTTCTCGCCAACTTCACCGGCTGCGTCTTCAATCTTCTGACCGGTTTCTTCAAGTCCGACCGCCTTTGCCGCCTCACCAACCTTCTCGGTCGTCGTCTCAGCGGCTTGTCCGACCTCATCGGAGGAGGCCTCGATCTTCTCACCCACCGATTCGACAGCCTCTCCCGTTGCCTGACGAGCAGAATCAACGGCGTCACCCGCGGAATCCACGGCCGAATCGAGCATCGCTCCAGCTTGCTCCGTAATCGACTCCGGAGCGGCCTCCCCAGTCGCGTCCACGGCATTCGTCACGTCTGCCGGTTGCTCGCTGGCACAGCCAAGCGTCAACAGCGAGGCGGTCAGGATCCCGAACCCACTGGCCCATGATTTGAGCACAGGACTCATCGGTGTGAACTCCCGTCGTGTCAGGATAATGGCTCGTACGACGAGACAGGTCACATGACCTGCAGCACCCGTCGTTCGACTTCGCCAGGGAGAACCCCCCAGCAAGAATCACCTAACCATGCCCGGCGTCGGAATGGTTTTCCGACCGAAAGCATTCCGCTCCGAAGCTTTGATCAGTTTATGCTTCGGAAAACCGATTCATGAAACGACGCCTCCGTCACAGTGGCTCCATTCTAGACCGGCTTTGACACCTCGTCCAACCGTTCGCCCAAAGATTTTTTTGCAGAACTCTTCCCAATTTCCCAAGCGGATCACCCGGCCCACCGCAGCCCAAACCAATGGTCGAGAAGGTCCATCGGACCTGCCGGAATTCGGGATGTCCTGTCCCTCGACCTTCGCTCCTCGTAAACTCAGGAGTTTGATTCTCGGCCCAGACCACCCAACGCTCTGGGTCGCCTAATGAACCCACGCGAGACGCTCATCATGGAACGACTCGGGGCTGTCGTCCTGTGTGGAGGTCAAAGTCGCCGGATGGGACGGCCAAAGGCGTGGCTGCCGATCGACGATGAGGTGTTCCTTCAGCGCGTCGTTCGGCAGGTTTCTGCCCGAGCTTCCCTGGTGATTGTCGCGGCGGCCCAGGGGCAGGACCTCCCGGCATTACCCCCGGAGGTCGAACATGTCTTCGATCTGGAACCCGATCGAGGCCCGTTGCAAGGGCTCGCGCTCGGCATGCAAGCGCTGGTGGGCCGAGTTCACTGGGGCTTTGCCTGTGCGACCGACACTCCCCTGCTCCGGCCGGAATGGATCGATCGGCTCCTCGACTTCACTTCGGAAGATGTTGACCTGATTCTTCCCCACCTTGAAGAACGCGACCAACCGCTCGCCGCACTCTACCGCCCCAAGGTCGCCGCTGCCGCAGCGGCCGACTTGCTCGCATCCGGACAGACCAAACTGGGGCTGATTTGCAATCGCCTTCGCACTCGAACGATCGGCGCTGAAATCCTTGCGGCAGTGGACCCGGACTTCTGGACACTCCGCAACATGAACTCGCTTTCAGATTACAATGAACTCTTGTCGTTTCACTCCCTCACCGAGCCTTCACCGATCAGGCCATCCAAACACTGAAATGAACGAGAAATCGGCTCGCGATGAGCCCCAGAATGGCGACCCCCTTCATCAAGCCAAGCAGCGAGAGCCGCCGAGGCCACAGGGGCCGACCTCGACCGTTGCGATACGATAGAATGAGGACGATCAGGGCTGAGACTTCAGCCGCAAAGCGACTGCAAGCATCGATCAGTCGATATTGCTCAAAGGGACTTGGCAGGATCACTACCATCTCAAATGTGGCGGCCAGGGTGATCGCGGTCATCGAGGCCGCTCCAATCGCACTCACGACAGCCAGGGCGATGGCAAGCGCGGCGGAGGCCAACGGGCCATAATCTGGTCCGACCTGCTCGTGCACTGACTCGACAGCCATCACTCATAGAGATCCGTAGACACGTATTTCATTCCGCTGTCGCAGGCAAGCATCGCGATCGTGGAACCGCGCTCGGTGGTTTCCAGCAATCGCAAAGCGGCGGTCAAATGGGCGGCGGTCGAGAAGCCGGCGAAGACGCCTTCCTCCCGGGCGAGCAAACGCGCCGAAGCAATCACATCCTCATCGGTAACCGGGAGGAATCCATCGACGAGGGAGCGATCAAACAGG
Organism: Tautonia marina; assembly: GCF_009177065.1. Taxonomy (NCBI): domain Bacteria; kingdom Pseudomonadati; phylum Planctomycetota; class Planctomycetia; order Isosphaerales; family Isosphaeraceae; genus Tautonia; species Tautonia marina. The sequence continues at coordinate 281,617 of NZ_WEZF01000006.1, read as the reverse complement.
GGTAACTCCGGGTCGCTTCGAGAGTAGCCTGCCCCTTGAATCCGATGTCCCTGGGGTGCAGTGGTCCTGCCGGAGAGGACGGCCGCCGACATCGGCTCGACCGCGTAGATTCTGACCGATGGATTCTTCCGTTTCAGCGCCCGAGCCACACCGGTCAGGGAACCGCTGGTCCCGGGACAATCGACGTAAGCGTCGATCATCCCTCCGGACTGTTCCCAGAGTTCAGGGCCGGTCTGTTGTTCGTGAGCGAGGACATTCCCGGGATGTTCAAACTGCTGCACTCGGAAGGCCGATCGCTCCGCGACAATGCGGCCCGTCTCAACCTCCACTAGAGCAAGATCAGCCCCCGAGACCTGGCCCGGGACCGATCCGGGAACCTGGTCCACCAACACGACCTCGGCTCCCAGCGCCGCCATCATTCGAACTCGCTCGATGCTGTTGCCTCGCGACATCACCGCCACGAACGGATGGCCGAGCATCCGGCAGACGATCGCCAGACCGGTTCCGGCATTCCCACTGGTCAATTCGACGACGGTCTGCCCCTCTCGGAGCTTCCCGTCTTGCCGAGCCTGACGGATGATTTGCAGGGCAACGCGGTCTTTCTTACTCCCGCCGGGACTGAAATACTCCAGCTTCATCAGGAGACGGCCGCTCAGGTTGAGCAGGCTCACCAGGCGGGCCAGCTCCACCAGGGGAGTGTGTCCGATCGTCTCAAGGATCGACGTTGCAAGCGGAGGAGGCGTGCGCATCATTGTCGAGAGATCCGAGGGATCGTGACGACCGCCGGCATCGCTCGTGATGCGGCGGCCTTTACCCCCTTTGATCTTAACGACTGTCGTGGTCGTGTGGCGACTGGGCGCGGACCACCAGCGCATCTCCGGGAGACGGCTCGGTCGGCATGGTCCGGGATGCGACCAGATGCCACGATCGCCAGGCTCGGTCCAGTTCTCGTGTGTTGGTGAACCCATAATGAGCGCGGGTTGCGGCATCCCAGTTATGCTTCATGCCGTCTCGGAGGAAGGCAAGGAACCGAGGTCTGCCTCCCATTTCCACGAGGAATCGGGACACGGAATACCCCTGACCGTAAAAGCCCATTAGGTCTTGCGGGTATTCTTCGATCGTGAACAACTCGCCGAGTGCCCAGCCACCACTCCGAGCCAGGAGATCCGCGGCGAATTGCTCGTGGCGAAGGCGTTCGCGACGGTCTTCGCTGAGCAGCGAGGCTCCCTCATCGGCCCATCTCGGCAAGGGCCCACCGAAGTAGGACGCAAAAATGGTATGAGTGATCTCGTGAGGCAAAGCCGAGGCCAGGATCCGATCGAGGCGTCCTTCCAGGCTCATCTCCTGGTCGAGCATCTTCCCACGACCGAAGCCGAAGGAGGTCACGCCCCCAGCTTCTCCGCCGGTCATCTTGATCCGGATGGCACACGGCCTTGGCCAGTCCGGAAGCGGTTCGCCAAGCCATCGACGAGCGATCTCGTCTCGATAATGCTCGGCGTAGCGAGCAACCTGTTGCGCGATTTCGGGGGTCGGGGCCTCGACCTCGAAATTGGTTGACCGCGCCGAAGCCCCCATCAGCATCGGCAGCAGGGCAAGACCCAGAACTACCCGCAGACGGAGACCGACCCTCCGGGTTCGGGGGTGGATACCCATGCCCGAGTCCTCCCTGACCGGCTGAAACGGGTCCGTCATGAACCCGCCGTTCGATTCCGTTCGATTCCGACCTGAGCCGCGGGTCGAGCCGAGGCTTCTTGCCCCTTCGACCGCGACCGCGGCGAAATTTAGCAGAAGTCGAGACGCCTGTCATCCCCCGCTGATCGTCGGGGGTGTGACAGGCCGATTCAACCACAGGGAGTTGCGCGCTCCGGCGAGCGACTTCTGTCGAATTGCGGTTCCGAATTCCCTGCGTGAAGGTCAGACCGACACGCGACCAACAGCCAGCTCCGATTGAGGCAAGAAACCCACTGCCTCGATCTCCTGAACCACGCGACGCGCGGTGGCGTCGTCGAGCGAGGCCAGAGGGGCCGGGAGCATCCGCGTCAGAAATCCCCGGTGACGACACGCCACTTCGAGGCAGGCGTGCATCGAGCCGAACTCCATCGTTCGGGCGAGCCGGGTGAGCTGATTCTGAAGCCGGAACGCGCGAGCTTCGTCATTGGCCCGAGCCGCGTCCCAGACGGCCACGCAAAGCTCGGGGAAGGCGTTGCCGAGTGCGGGCACGAACCCGTCGGCCCCGAGCGCGGTCGAGGTGCCGATCAGATCTGAGCCATGCAGATACGTAAAATTCCGCTCGCGTCGTGTGGTGGTCGACCAGTTCTGGGTTCGGAAGAGACTGGGGCTCACATCCTTGACGCCGACGATCCGCGGATGCTCAGCCAGGGTCTGAATCTGTTCGAAGCTGAGCTGATTACAAACCCAGGGGGCATTGTAAATGACCAGCGGCTTGCTGAGATGATCGGCCAGGGCGTGGAAGTAAGCCATCAACTCGCCGGCCGAGAGGTTCAGATACCACGGGGGCAAGGCGGCGTAATAGTCATAGGGCAGGTCATCAAAGCGGGAGGCTCGTTCCAAGGTCCGGCGGGTACTCATGTCCGAGACATTCAGCACCAGGGGAATGCGCCCTCCGTTGATCGTGACGACCAGCTCGGCCGCTCGACGAGCGACGCGATCGGTCACCAGATCAAAGCGGGCGGTCGTCCCCATGATCCACAACCCATGCACCCCGGCGTCAATCAGAGCGCGGGTCAAGCGTTCGAGCGAGGGCTCGTCGATCACATCGTCGGGACCGAGCGGAGTGGCCAGCGGGGGAACGATCCCATGTAAATGAGGCAAATCCATCGAAAGTTCTCCAACCCGTTCGAGTGGCATCAGGACACGGTCGATCCGGGGCCTCCCGAACCCAACCGTTCATTGATCCACCGAGGGGAACCAAGTATGACAGGTCCGCCAGCTCCTCGCCACGGTTGCAGCGTGATGCCCGATTTGACGAGCGGGCGATTCTGACGTGCGCAACTCCCGAAATCAGGTGTTCCACCGCAACATGCCCCGGAAGGTACCGATTTCGAGGGGTTTCACGACCCTTCAGGAGGATTTGCCGAAGATTCGCTGATGGGCGTCCCCCTGAGCGTCCGATAAGTCATCAGGTCATCGATTATGGCGAGTCGTCGCAAACCGGTTGGATTCCGGCAAGCGGTCTCGGCCACCGTTGAGAAAACAATCGTCTCCGAAGCGCCTTCGGCCACGTGCGACACCGATCACGGGTTTACGGGCACTTCGAACCGGCGAGGTCATCGGTTGCCGACACTCCTGGAGACGATTTGCTCGGAGGAGGAGATCCGATGCCTAGCCCCCGACTTCGCATTTTTCCCCGTCCCCAGGACGACTTTGATCTCGAAACCGATTCTCCGGCCGTCCCAATCCGACTGGCCGATCTTTATCCACTACTTGCCCAGGCTTATCGCGATAACTTCGTTTGGCTTCGTGACTTCGAAGAAGACGAACTTCTGGTGAGCAATGATCTGTTCGAGGTCGTCCGAGCGTTCTCGGATTACCGACCTTCGGCCTGAGGCCGCGGTCGAGGGACGTGATGCGTCGGATCGCCCGAGATTCTCTCTCCAATCACAGTGTTCTCTTGTGTGCGACGCCTTCCGGCTCTAGGCTAGATCAGGGACAATCGGTGAATTCTTGCCATTGCTTCGATTGTCCCGTATCCCGAGCCCTGGAACGGTAGTCACACGCTCATGTCCCTGACCCCCGCCGACGACGGATTCACGCTCGAGCGTCGAGGCGACGTACTGATCTTCGTCCCTTCTCCGCACCTCGAGGAATTTGATCTCTCGACCGCCGAAGAATTGAGCGCGGTCTTGCTCGGCCCGATTCAAGAATTGCCCATGCCGATGTTGATCGTCGATCTTGAAGGGGTCGACTTCTTCGGTTCGAGCTTTTTGAGTCTCCTGCTGCGCTGCTGGAAGGCCGTTCTGGTCAAAGGCGGACAGATGGTCCTGGCCGGCGTTTCTCCCCGGGCTCGGGAGCTGCTTCGCATCACTTCGCTGGACATCGTTTGGCCCCTCTATGCTAACCGGTCCGAAGCGCTTACGGCCTTGCAATCCGACTGAGCGAACACGCTTCCCATCCAGTCTCGGTTGACAGGGCGACGGAGCCCGACCGATGATGGAAGGATGCCGGAATGATCGCCTCGAGGAGGGAGGGCCTGACCGCCGCGCCATCATGGGAATTTACGATCGCGACTATATCCAGGACCGCCCCGGCGGATTCGGCCTCTTTGCGGGCGGTGGATCGGTCGTCAAGACCCTGATCCTCATCAATGTCGCGGTCTTCCTGTTCGGATGGATCGGAGGACCGCCCGTTCGGGCCTTTTACGACGATTATCTCGCGGCCCGAAGCGAGTCGATCTTCCGTCACTTCCAGGTCTGGCAACTGCTGACCTACGCCTTCCTTCATGATCCCTCGAACCTGTTCCACATCCTCTGGAACATGATCTTCCTCTGGTTCGTCGGTCGAGAACTGGAAGAGATCTACGGTCAGCGCGACTTTCTGGCCATGTACCTCACGGCCGCGATTATCGCGGGTCTGTGCTGGTCGATCCTCGATCTGAGCCAGGGGGGACAGGCTCGGATGGTTGGTGCCTCCGGGGCCGTCGCCGCGGCGTTGTTCATCTATGTCCTGTACTACCCGCATCGAGAGATTCTGCTCTTCTTTGTCCTCCCCGTGCCGATGTGGCTGTTCGCCGTCATCTTTTTTGGCCAGGATCTCATCGGATTGTTCCAGAACCTCCAGGGCTCGACGACTGCGCCGATCGCCTTCGCCGCGCACCTGAGTGGGGCGGGCTACGGGTTCCTCTACAAGAAATATGACCTGCGATGGTCGCGGATCACCAGCGGGTGGAACTGGAGATTGGGCCGTCGGAGTCGCCTGAAGATCTTCTCTCCCGAACCGAGAAGCCGTCGGCCCTCACGCCAGGGAGCGAAAACTCCGGCCCGATCGGGGAGCAAGGGGCTGGCGGGAGCCTCGGACCCCTTCCCTGACGACAACCTCGAAGCCAAGCTTGATGAGATTCTCGCCAAGATCGCCCGGGAAGGACGATCCGGTTTGACCGAAGAAGAACATCGAATCCTCCAAGAGGCCAGCGAACGCGCCCGCAATCGCCGAGGCGAGCGACTCCGATGAAGACCGGTTCCCTGCTTGTCCGCGACGCTCGGCTCTCCGATCGGGATGCCATTGTTGCGTTCAATTGCTCGCTAGCACTTGAGACCGAAGATAAACAGCTCGACCGGTCGGTGGTCGGTCGGGGTGTCGAACGTGCTCTCGCAACCGAGGACCGGCTCCGCTACTGGGTGGCCGAACGAGACGGCCAGCTCATCGGTCAGTCGGCCATCTCCCGCGAGTGGAGCGACTGGAGATGCGGCTGGATCTGGTGGTTGCAGAGTGTTTACGTGACCCAAGAGGCCCGAGGACTCGGAGTCTTTCGAGCCTTGCATACCCACATCCGAGACACGGCACGCCAGACGAGTGAGGTCATCGGACTTCGACTCTACGTCGAGCAGGATAACCATCGGGCCCAGAAGACCTACGATGCCCTGGGCATGACTCCGGGCGGATATCTCGTCTTCGAAGACCTCTGGCCCGATCGCTATGGCCGGTCAGACTGATCGAACCTTGGAGCGGGATGAGGCCAATCGTGTCCCCGGCGACACGGACGCCCGCATTCCCCTTCACGCCGAGGGATTCGTCAGCGTGACCCAGCGTTCGAGTAACTGCCGAGCGTTGCCGGAATCAATCGCCTCAGCCGCCTGCGCGACCCCTTCGGCCGGATGCTTGGCTCGTCCAGCCACCATCAAGGCGGCGGCGGCATTCGCCAGCACGACCGATCGGACAGGCCCGGCCTGACCTTCCAGCATTCGAACAATTCGATCGGCGCTTTCGGCGGGGTCGGAAACGCGAAGTTCTTCGGCATGAGTTGCGGGCAAGCCAAACTCTTCGGGCAACCAGGTGCGAGACTCGACCTGATCCCCCTCAATCCAGAGCACCTGGGTTGGTCCGGAAAGCCCGACCTCATCCAGACCTTCCGGCCCTGAGACAACGGCCGCGCGGCAGACCCCCAGTCGGGCCAGGGCATTGGCCATTAAATGAGCAAGTCGCAGGTCGGGAACCCCGACAAGCTGATACTCGGGACGCGCCGGATTGGCCAGCGGGCCAATCAGGTTGAACAGGGTCCGGAACGGTAACTGTTTCCGAACCCCCGCCACATGCCGCAACGCCGGATGGAAACTCGGCGCAAAGAGAAACGTCAAACCGAGTTCCGCGAGGGAGCGTTTCTGGATCTCGTGGCCGGGATCAATCGCGACTCCCAGACGTTCGAGCACCTCGGAACTGCCGGAAACCCCTGAGGCGGAACGGTTTCCGTGCTTGGCTACCGCAACGCCCGAGGCCGCGACGACGATGGCCGAGGCGGTTGAGACATTGACGGACGATGCCCCATCTCCGCCCGTTCCACAGGTGTCGAGGATGGGCCGAACGGGAACGTCGAGCGGGGTCATGGCCTGCCGAACCGCATCGACAGCACCGGCGAGTTCCTCGTCCGTCTCTCCCTTGACACGCAACCCGACCAGAAACGCCGTGATGAGGACTTCGGACGCTCGACCGGCGACAATCTCGGCCACGGCATCACTGGTGGCCGCTCGACTGATCGACCGAGACTGACCGAGTTCCCGGAGAGCGAGTACCAGCGATCTGCAATCATCAGACGAGGGAGGCAAGATTACGACTCATTGAAACGTTGGGCAAATTGAGGAAGGCAACCCGAGACGATCGGATTGGCACTCGGTAAGCGGCCTGTGCGTCCCTTGACAGACGGAAACCTCATGAGACTCAAGGTCGAACGAGATAACCTTCCGGGCTGAGGTTTCGCGAGGGAACCTGAGGGAGCTTGGCCGTCAATTCTTCAAAATCGGCCACTTCCACCTTGAAGGCGACTTCACTCCCGTTTCGCTTCACCACCAGTTCCACGGCCTGACCGATCGGAGTCGTCGACACCATGTTGATCAAATGCCAGGTGTTATTCACCTGGATTCCGTTGAAGCGAACGATCACGTCTCCCTTCTGAATGCCGCTCGACTTGGCGGGAGAATCAGGGGCGACATCTGAAATGCGCGTTCCTCGGGGCCGATCGAGACCATAGCGCTCGTAGTCCTCGGGGAAGATGTCCTGCAGCGAGATGCCAATGGCGCCTCGTCGAACCCTGCCGGTGGTGATCAGCTGGTCCATCGCCCATCGAGCAAGGTTGATCGGGATGCTGTAGCCGACCCCTTCGTTGCCGCCGCCATGCGACGCGATGGCGGTATTGATTCCGATCACCTCTCCTCGCAAATTGACGAGCGGACCTCCCGAATTACCGGGATTGATGGCGGCATCGGTCTGGAGAAAGTCCTGGTTGTGTACGCCATTTTCGTAGAGGTCGCGTTCCTGACGGCCACGGGCACTAATGATTCCCTGGCTCACCGAGTGCGTCAGCCCGAACGGACTTCCGACCGCCAGCACCCACGTGCCCGGAACCGCTTCGTCACTGTCTCCGAGTCGCGCGGAAGGGAGATCGTTGACGGGGAGTTCCAGCACCGCCACGTCGGAATCTTCATCTCGGAAGATGGCTTTGGGGCGGAGGAGCCGGCCGTCGTGGAGATTGATGTGGATATTGTCGGGATCGGCCCCGCTGATGACGTGATTGTTCGTCAGCACGAAGAGGCCGGGACGAATCGACGACTGGACGATCACCCCCGATCCACTCTCCTCGAATGTGCGACGGGTCCGCCCTTCCTGTTCCTCGGCACGCTTCACAGCGACAATGTGAACCACAGTGCGGGACACAACCTTGGAAACCAGTTCGAACGTTCGGTTGACCTGATAGAACTGTTCGTACTGCCTGGCGAGACTCTGATAAATCGCCTCGTCAGAATGTTCGAGTCCGACGGGCTCAACGATCCGGTCCGGATCACTAGAACGAGTCGGAGAGGGCTCCGCATTGAGCCGGACATCCCGATCAAGGATCGAGCCCAGACCAAAACCAAGGCCGATGCAGCCGAACGCGGCAAGCATCATGGCGGTGGAGGGTCGCGGTGCCATCAAGATGCGCTCCACTCGTCGAATGAGACCTGAAAAAGGTTCCCGGCAAGAGCCGAGATGACCTGGCAGGTGTGGCGACGTTCCCTCGCCCACAATTCATGATCGTCCGTAGAGTATATGCCTCGCCGTTCGCCAGAGTCAAAGCAGCGAAGCTGGGAGAGAATGCGATCGCCCTCACGTCTCTCGAAACAGAACGAGGCGGGACGACATGGTGACATCGTCCCGCCTCGTGGAATGTTCCGAAGGAGTCGTGGCCAGAACTTCAGGAAAGGGTCAGCGACCCGACTCGCTCATGTCCATCTCATAGTCGCTCAGGTTAATTTGCCGATCGTTCTCGTCGAATTGACGATCGGAAATTTCGGACCAGCGGTAATCAATCGCCTGGCTCATCCCGGTGTGGCCCATCCGTTCCTGCTCGCGCTGGCAATCAATGCAAGTGCAGGTATATGGCAGGGCATTCAGACGAGCCACGGCGATCTTTCCACCGCAGTGTTCGCACTGACCATAGGTTCCCTCGGCCATGCGGTCCAGCGCATGCTCGATCTGGCTGAGTTCCCGACTCTCAATCTGGGCAATCTGGGAACTGATTTCATCGTTGGCCGAATCCACGGCCGCGTCGACGCTATCGCCCACGTCATTCATCGCCCGAAGATCGTTGAGCGATTCAAGATCACCAGCCAATGCTTTCCGCAAGGCGTCGCGACGGGCGACCAATCGCGAGTGCAAACGAAACAGCGCGTCTTTACGAGCCATGACACACCTCCAGATGTTCGTCGCGAGCGGGCGGGACGATGGGCAACATCCTGACCGCAACCGGACAAGATGACCGAACCCACGTGAAGGACCGGATGCGGTGCAATGATTCGTGCAAGGTTGCTCTAAAGCAACTGACGCTTCGAATCCAGACGGACTCCAGTCCAATCTGATCTGAAAAAACCTTCAGGTGAGGATCGTCGTCCGGGTGGCGAAGCCTAGCACATTATGCGCCAAGGGCAAGATACCAGAGCCTTCGATGTCACCTGTGTAGAATAGTACGCCCAGCCAGGCGAAAGGTTTGATGGATTCCCCGAAAAAATTCGATCAGAACCCGGACACTCCTTCCCTTCGTTCTTGACAGGCCTGACGGACGATCCACCGACTCAGGGCCTCATGACCAAGACCAGCAACCTCACAAGACAAACAGCAACTCCAGTGCCAACTTCGTTGAGGCTGGTGTGACGGAGGAATTTATCGGAGATAGAAGTCCTGGTCAACAACGGCGGGACCGCTGCGACCGGTCGATCGGACAAAATTGAGATACTGACGAGCGCCTGAGGGGGCATTGTAGATCCACTGTTCGACGTACTCCCCCTGTGAGGCGGACCTGGCGAAGGATTGAGGGGCGCCGAGTTGCTGCAAGATTCGATCGGGAGTCTCCCCCCTCAGTGCCTGAGGAACTAAAGGGGTGAGCAGCACTGTCAACAAAAGAGGCGATCGCTGAAGCCCCTCGGCCGGTTCGGGAGCGAACGAGGCGGTTTCCACGGGAGTCCACCCGAGCGATTGGATCGCCTCCTGGTGAGTGATCGTCACCCCGCTGTTCGGCTGAAGCCGAAAACGCCAGCCGTTCGGTTCCGACTCGACCGCCGCCAGCCGAGCCCCAAACTGAATCTGCCAACCCACCTGAGGCTCGCTGACCTCGAACAGTCGGAACCCCTCAAAGTCGATCCGAGCCTCTCGAGGAGCAAGCGGCCCCTCCGACAGGATCCGGTAGTTCAGCTCGTAGCGCCCGGCAGCGTCGGCCGGCGTGGCCGTCACCTGTGCCGAGATGAGGATGGCTCGCCCTTTGTAAGAACGATCAAAGAGCTGTTGCCACTCGGATTCATCACTCGATCGCGCCCGTTGATCGAGGATCGCCTCCAGACGATCGGGGATCAGGTCGACGAAAATGGACGCCTCACGAGCAGCCTGACGGACCTCATCGGCCCCTCGAATCTGACCCTTGAGCGCCTCGACCGCCTCTGCAGCACGAGAGAGGATGCGATGAGCGCGGTCAAAATCCCCCTGGTTCAGGGCCGGGATCCCTTCCTCTCGGCCTTGCTCCACCAGAATCGGCGCGTTTCTCCGCTGATTTTGCACCATCGTCCAGGCGACGGTTCCCCCCAGGACCATGACAACCCCCAACGCGACCAGCAAGGGCCGATTCCGCCGGATACGCGCTCCCAGACCTGATCGAGTCGGGACCAGGATCTGTCGGCCCGCGTATGAGGAGGGCTGGACGGGGCGCAAACGCTCATCGGCCTTTGTCTGGCCCCGGACCGAGGGACGAAGTGTGCTGCCCGAAGGCCGATCTGCAAGGGGGGAAGCACGTCCAGGTGTCGGACGCCGTTTCTCGGAGGACGGCAAGTCCGAAACGGCCGCCTCGACCGGATCGAAGCCGGAGGACTCCCCTGGCAGCAGCTCCCCGGCCGGGTCAACCGGCTCGAGCCAGTCGATCTCCGAAGCCTCGTGGAGCGGGTCGGGCACATGCTCGGAGAGAGGGATCGGGGCCTCGTCGAACCCTGCCCCTGCCTGTTGATTCGGATCAACACGGGTGGCGGGGGTAGGCGGCATGGGGAGAGGGCTGCTCGGGAGCACGAAGACCCCAAGGCCACATTCCGGACACCGAAGTGCCTGATACCCTTCCAGTCTGCGTCCCCGGATGACATGACCCTCTGGACAGCTGACTCGAAAGGTTTGCACCTCTGGGGGATCGGCCGGAGCCATCCCTTTGACCCATTGTTTTGCGCGGCCGAACAGGTCCAACTCATCCCTCCTCTGTTTCCCGTTCCCGGCATCGAGAGAGCATCGCCCAGATTGGGATGTTCGGCGAAGTCGCGTGGTACTCCGACGCCTCAACACAAGCAGACTGCCCCCTGCCAGCAAACCCATCCACCCCCTAGTTCTGGTCCTTCAGGATGGGAGCCGGTCATTTCCATCTCCAGAGACGCAGATTGTTGTCAGGTCTGAGGAACCACGAACAATCGTCGAAGAGATGACGTTCCTGAGATTGATAAGTTCATTGTATGCAAGACGCATCGCTGAATCCGTTGGATCGTGTCGTTCGCTGCATGTTCGGTGAAGATAACGTAACACGATGTCGCGAGACTTGTCCCCTTTTCTGAAGGAATGGGGTGCGTTAGCCTTTGGTGCCAATCGGGGTCCTTGTCGATGGTCATGGTTGCCTGGAACGTGCCCTGGGGCTCATCGTCTTCGGCGCGTTCCCACAACGGAGTCTTCCTGGTGCGGATTGAACGTGATGATCTGCGGATCGAACGGCAGAGCGACGGAACAACAATCACTCCCGCGTCGCTCGGTCTTCCCTCGACTCCATCGTGGTCGATCAACGCGCGAACGCTTCGGGGAGGCCGACGCGACGGGGTCGAGTTGATTCGAGTCGACAACGGTGCCCTGGCCTTCGACATCGTGGCAACGCGAGGCATGGGGCTCTGGCGAGGTCAGTTCCAGGGAGCCCCCGTCGGTTGGACCTCACCGGTCGGCGATGGCCCCGTTCACCCTGCGCACGTCAACCTTGCTGGACTGGGAGGGTTTGGCTGGCTCGATGGATTCGACGAACTGCTCGCGCGCTGTGGCCTGGAGCACAACGGGCCACCGGGTCAGGACGGGCCGTTTGCTCATGGCCTGCATGGTCGGATCCAGAACATCCCTGCTCACCAGGTTTCGATCGAGGTTTCCGAAGCACCTCCCCATGAACTCGTTGTGACTGGACAGGTGGATGAGGCCCGCTTGTTTGGGCCGAGGCTCCGCATGATGACCCGATATTCCACCACTCCGGGGTCAAACCGCCTGGTGGTTCGTGATGAGTTTGTCAACCTCGGGGATCGGCCGACCCCGTTGGTGATTCTCTACCACTGGAATCTCGGGCCGCCGTATCTCGAAGCAGGTGCCCGGGTCGTGGCCGCTGCCGAAACCGTCGTGCCTCAGACCACGAGAGCCGCCGAGGGGATTGGTCACTACGACACCTTCGGCTCGCCCGAACCCGGCTTTGCCGAGCAGGTGTATCTTTACACATTAAAAGGAGCCGGCCCCGAGGGAAGAACGGCCGTGATGCTCCGGAACGCCTCAGGAGACAAGGCGTTTGTGCTCTGGTTTGCCACGTCGCAGTTGCCGTGTTTCACCCTCTGGAAAAACACGATGGGGCCCAACGAAGGGTATGTGACCGGCCTCGAACCGGCCACCAACTACCCGAACCCCAAAGATTTCGAGCGACGGCAAGGCCGGTTTGTGGAACTGGCCCCCGGAGCGTCTCACGTCGCGGAACTCACCCTGGAATTGCTCGGATCGGCCGACGCCGTCGCCGCCGTCGAGGAGGAAATCCAAGGTCTCCAGTCCGGGAACGGTCCCGAGGTCCATCCGAATCCTTGTGAACCCTTTGCCCCCGCCTGATCGTGGATGACCGATTGACCGCCTCGGCTCGCTTACCCCACCAAGGCGGTCTGTTCGCCCTTGGCTCACGGTTTGAGGAATTCGGGAACCGCTCCCTCGGACTTCAGATGGAGATCGAAGAACTCAAAGGTTGCTTCCTTGGTGCGGGGGAGTTCCGGACCGCTCACCCCGTGCCCTGCTCCAATAATGAGCTCGACACGGCCGGGGACACCCGCCTCGGCCATCGCCGAGGCCAAAGTGATGGCCTGTGAGGTCGGGATGAGGGGGTCGGCCGTGCCCTGGAAGACGAGGATCGGCGCATCTCCCTTCGAAACGTGGGAGATCGGCGACGCCGCGGCGGTTGCCCCGGGTTTTTCCTCGGGAGTGCCGCCGATGAAATCGTTTCGCAAGGGAATGGAGATCATCGGGAGATCGTCGGCCAGCAGGTCGGTCGGTCCAAAGAAATTGACCACGGCCTGAACGTTTGAGGCCGGAGCATCCTCGGCAACTGCCCCCTCCAAGTCGTCACCGACATCGGTCAGTCCAAGGAGCAAGGCCAGATGTCCTCCGGCCGAGAAACCGACCGCGCCGATCCGGTCGGGGTCAACGCCATACGTGTCAGCGTTCGCTCGGAGCCATCGGACCGCGGCCTTCACGTCGTAGATCTGGGCGGGAAAGGTGTACTCGGGACAGAAGCGGTACTCGGGGGAGATCGCCACGTACCCGGCTTCGGCGAATTCGACGAGAAGGTTCCGGAGATCACCCTTGTCTCCGGCCCTCCAGGCCCCCCCATGAATGGCGACGATCGCGGGCCGAGGGGCGGATCGGTCGGCCGGCTGGGCAAGGTCGAGCTTCAACTCCCGGCCCTCCACCGTCGTGTACACAATGTCGGCGGTCACTTCGGCGGTTCGCTCCTGGCTTGCCTGCGCGAGTGATGCCAGGCAGAAGAACGCAGCAGCAAACAGGATCGGCGATCTCATGATTCTCGATTCCTTGACGCGGAGGGGAAGGAGCGTGGAATTGCGTCTCAGGCCCAGACGCTGCGGTCGAGCGATCGGTAGCCGACGGCCTCGGCCACGTGCTGCGGTTCGATGGCGTCGGTTCCTTCCAGATCGGCCAGGGTCCGCGAGACGCGAAGGACCTTGTCGTGGGCTCGGGCCGAGAGGCCAAGCTCCTCCATTGCTCCTTTGAGCAAGGCGGCCGACTCGGGTTTCAAGGTGCAGATCTTCCGAACCTGCCGAGGAGTCATTCGACCATTGACGCCGGGGCCGCTCGGACCAAATCGGTCGAGTTGTCGCGCTCGGGCATCGAGAACCTTGTCGAGGAATTCGGCCGAATTCGGTCCGGGAGGCGCTTCGGCAAGCTGGGTAAAGGGAACCGCCGGGACGTGAATGTGCAGGTCGATCCGGTCGAGCAACGGTCCGCTGATCTTTCCCAGGTAGCGCTCGACCTGAGGGGGCGAACAACTGCACGCCTTGCGCGGATCACCGCGATACCCGCAGGGACACGGGTTCATCGCCGCGACGAGTACGAAATCGGCCGGAAAGGTCACACTTCGCAAGGCCCGGCTGATGGTGACGCACCCTTCTTCCAGAGGCTGGCGCAGGACTTCCAGAGTTTTCCGATTGAATTCGGGAAGCTCATCGAGGAACAAAACCCCTTTATGGGCGAGCGAAATCTCGCCGGGCTGGGGCGTGCTTCCGCCTCCGACGAGGCCGGCATCGCTGACCGAGTGGTGCGGGGATCGAAACGGGCGAACACCGAGTAAGGGTTGCGAACCCAGCAAGCCCATCGCGCTGTAGATACGAGTCGTTTCCAGGCTTTCCGATGGCGTCAAGGGGGGCATGATCGTCGGCAGGCGGCGCGCCAGGAGCGTCTTCCCCGTCCCGGGAGGGCCGATCATGAGCAAATTGTGAGAACCGGCGGCCGCGATCAGGAGGGCCCGCTTGGCACCGTCCTGGCCCTTCACGTCGGAGAAGTCTTCTTCGTAATGGGCGGCGCGATGGAAGACATCGTCGACGTCAACGGCGGTTGGTTCCGTATCAAGTTGTCCGGAGAGGAAGCCAACGGCCTCGGCCAGACTGCCGATCGGGAAGACGTCGAGCCCCTCCACCACGGCGGCCTCCGAGGCATTGGCGGCGGGCACGAGCAGCCCGGTTCGACCTTCCTGACGAGCACGGAGGGCCATGGCCAGGGCCCCCTTGATCGGCCGCGTCTCGCCGGTCAGGGCCAGTTCCCCGACCACCGCGAAGGTTCCCAGTCGTTCCAGGCTGATTTGACCACTGGCCAGCAACAGTCCCAGAGCGATCGGCAGGTCGAAGCCACCGGCATCCTTCTTCAGATCGGCGGGGGCAAGATTGATCACAACACGATCGGAAGGGCGCCGGTAGCCGGAATTGACCAGCGCTCGTTCGACCCGGTGGGTACTTTCCCGGACGGCGGCCTCGGCCAGACCCACCAGTACGGTTTTCGGCACAGGAGTCGCCGAGACGTCAACCTCAACCTCGACCGGTTCGGCTTCGATTCCGATCAGCGTGTACGACGCGAGCTTGGCGAGCATGACAAACCCCGCCGGAACAGGCCGGCTCCATCGCCTCTGGCCCTGGACATGATCGGATGGTACCACCCGACGCGCAGGTTGCAAGTGTCCACCAGGCCAAGCGATCCGGGAAGGGTCAGCCGACACAGTCTCCCGGTGAATTCCCTCCCTCGTGTGGTGCCACCCGTCGCGGAGGGTCGAACTCGTCTGGTACATTGAAGAATCACGACTGATGACCCTGGCCAAGGTTTCGCTGATGCCCTGGATTCCTCATGTCATGATCCTCGACGACGATCCGAGGGTCCTCGAATCGCTCGTCCCCGGGTTCGTGCAGGAACTGGGACGCGGTCTGTCGCAGAGCCGAGAGATCGCCGGGTTGCTTCGTCGCGGTGCCGCTCCCGACGATGCGAGGGGGCCGGTACGCGTCAAGGTTTCGGCACATGGGTTTGAGAGTAGCCGGGTCGAGTCCTACCGCTACCGTGCTCCGTTCGAAGTTCATCTCCATCTCGTCCGGGAACGGGGAGGATCGTTTGAGCTGGCACGACGACTCCTGAACCAGCAGACCTTTGCCGCGGTCGTCTCCGACCAGCGGTTCTCGGACGATGCGGGAGGGCAGCGAGCCGGCCAGTACTTCGTGGCAGAGGCGGCGAGGGTCCATCCTGAAGTCCAGGGTCTGCTCTACTCGGCCTATCCTCGGCCCGACGACTTCCCAAGCGATCGGTTCATCCGAAAGGGGGCAGGAGGCTCGGGGGGAGCCGACGATCTGGCCGAACAGGTCGTTCGAGCCGTCGAGCGTCACCTGGCCCAGCCGGCAGCCCGGGCCTTTGCTCAGGAGATCGGCGACCGCGGCCTGATCTATCAGTCAGAGAGCTTCGGCGCCGTGGTCGCGCAGCTCTTCGATCTGGCGCAGTTGATCGGATCGGCGGACGTGCCTTCCGGCAGTCGGATGAGGCGACCACTCCCCTGCCTGCTAATCGACGGTGAGAGCGGCACCGGTAAGCGAGGGTTGGCCGAACTCTTCCACGCGGCATCGGATCGGCGATCCGCCCCGCTGGTCGTCGCATCCTGCAGTGAACTGACCAACGAAACCTTGCTCCGAAGCATCCTCTTCGGCCACAAGCGAGGGGCCTTTACCGATGCCAGGGAAGATCGCCCCGGCCTGGTGTCGGCCACCGGCAAGGGCGTTCTCCTGCTCGACGACGTGCATCGGTTGCCGCCGGCTTGCTCCGCGATTCTGCACTCGTTTCTTGAGGATGGCGAATACGGACGGCTCGGTGAGGAAGAAATCCGCCGACGCGCCGAGTGTGCCGTTGTGTTGACCGTCGAAACCGGCCCCTGGCGTGAGCGTCGGCAATCGGGCGAACTCCCCGTCGCCTTTCTGGCTCGAGTGGAGCGCTTGCTCGTCGCCGTTCCTCCCCTGCGTGACCGTCCGGAAGACATCGAGGCTCAGGCCCGATGGCTCACGCGCACTCTGTCAGCCGAGCTGGGGGTTGATCTCGAACTGTCCGACGAAGCCGTCGCTCGCTTGCAAACGCTCACGTTTCAGGAAAGCAACAGCCGAGAGTTGCGGAATGTGCTGGAGCGGGCAATCTATCGCCACTATCGCGAAGCAGACCAGCTGGAATGGGCACAGGTCGAGCCGTTTGCGTCCGATGGGGAACGAACCGCCAGGCCCCTCGCGGCCTCCGTGGCGTCGGCCTCCCCATCTCGTCCCCCGTCGTCCGCGTCTCAGAACGACTGGCAGCGCCGTCTTCGCACCCTGGCCGCCAAGATCCTCGCCAAGGGTACGGACCTCGATCCTGAGGAGGCCCGGACGGTCACCGACACGCTTTTCGACGAACGGTTTCCCGCGGCCTGGGACGCTGTCCAGAGCAGCAGACACTGGCAATCAGATCAGCCCCCCCTTCCCTTGCCACTCTGGGAGGACCTCTGGCGATGCTTCGCCGTGAGCTGGCTCGGGGGCCCTTCACCGGCAGAGAAGGACCTGGGAATCCCGGCCAACACCCTTCGCCAGTGGATCAATGACCGGGAGTCGCGTTGACTCCCGATCGGTCCTTTGAACGATCAACCCGCCTGTTCGATGCGCTCGTCCTGACCGCTCGGCACCCGTAAGGGCCGGTGAGGACCACGAGGGGCCGGACGATCCGCCGTCAGAATCGCGGCGATGTGTTCGGCCGCCCGTTCGGTCGCTCCGGGCACGACAACCCGATCGCGTAGCGCGGCGAGCGATTCCGAAACGCGAAGCCGCTCGGCCTCATCATTCAGCCAAGTGAGGGCGTGGTCGGCCATCTCGTGGGAAACATCGCTCGAGGTGGGATATTCGGGCATCAACTCGGCGTCGGCCAGCAGATTGACCAGGGTCATGTAGCGAACCTGGACAATTTTGTTGGCCAGCCACAGATGCGCGGCCCCGAGCTTGTAGACAACGACGGTCGGTAACGCCTCGGTCATCAGCTCCAGGCTGACGGATCCGGAAACCGCCCAGCAGAGATCCGCCAGCCGGATCAATTCCGGGGTCCGGCCAGCGTAGAGTTCGATCGGGAGACCCGCGACCAGCGGCTCGGCGGCGATCATCTCTGCACACCGCTCCCGGTGCCGATCGTTCAGGCAGGCCACCGCAAACCGGACATCCGGTCGCGACCGAGCCACGATGGCCGCGGCGCGGAGCATCATCGGGAAGTTTCGTTCGACTTCCTGCGTCCTTGACCCTGGAAGCAGGGCAACAACCCGGCCGGATCGGGTCCGTTGCTCGACCAGGAACGCATCGTCAAGCACGCGATCGGCCAGTTCGTCGAAGTAAGGGTGGCCGACGTATTCAGCCCCCTGAAAACCTCGGTCACGGTACCAGGAGGGCTCGAAAGGCAAGGTGCAGAGGACGTGATCGACGTACTTCTTGACCTTGACCACGCGCCAGCCGGCCCAGGCCCAGAGCTGCGGCGGGACGAAGTAGATGACCGGAATGCCCAGGGCCTTGGCCCTGCGGGCCACTCCCCAGTTGAAGCCGGGGTTGTCGATCAGGACCACCGCGTCGGGCCGATCCTCTCGGAAGGAACGCCCCGCCTGGCGCAGCAGGCCGATGAAGACGTGAAGATTCAGGATCACCTGGGCGATCCACATGACGGCCAGGTTGACCAGAGGGTAAAGCAATGAGGCCCCGGCCTCGGACATCCGGGGGCCGCCGAAGCCAACAAACTTGGCACCGGGCAACCGGCGACGGAGCGCCCGGATCAGGTTCGCGGCATGCAGGTCGCCACTCGGCTCGCCGCAAGAGATGAAGATCCGCATTGCGCGACGCTCGCCTCCATGCATCGGTCGCGGGCCAATCCCTTTGGCCCTCGCCGCAGGCTAGCAGAGGACCGCCGAGGGGTGAACCCCAGGCGAGGCACTTCTCCAGCCCGATCCGCCGATTAGTCGCGGTCGGAATCGTTCCGAGAGACGGGAGGGCTCCCTTCGTCCTCCGACTCCCCTGCCAAGCCGAGTTCCTGGACACGGCGATGCAATCGTGTCCGGGAAATGTGCAACATCTTGGCTGCCAGCGACTTGTTTCCCCGAGCCGATCGCAGGGCCTGCTCGATCAGACGGCGTTCAAGCCGTTCGAGCATCGCGTCGAGCGGAAATTGCTCCTGGGCGATCGCGGGAGGCAGGTAAGCGCTCCCGAGATGCCCCTGAATCTCCGGAGGTAAATGTTCGAGGCCAATTGTCTCGGTGTCCGCCCGTTGGTGGGCGAAGTCGACGACCCGAGCCAACTCGCTGAGATTGCCGGGCCAATCGTACCGAACCAGCGTCTCGATCGCCTCGGGTCGGAAGCCGAGCCGCCGAAGGCCGGTTCGGCGGTTCGCGCGGTCGAGAAAGTGCTGAGCCAGAACCGGGATCTCCTCCAGCCGTTCTTGAAGGGGCAGAAGCCGGATTACCAGGGTCGAAAGCGCAAAGTAGAGGTCAGACCGGAGCCGGTCATCCTGCAGTGCAGCCTCCGGATCACCGTGTGTCAGGGCAAGAACCCGTACCTGGAGCGCGTCGGGATGGGTCAGGGCCTCGCCGAGGCGGGCCTGAAGATCTCTCGGGAGTTCCAGGATGTCCCTCAAGACCAGGCTTCCATGCTCGAGCTTGAGACGAGGTGGACCTTCCGATCGGGTCCCGGGAGGACCAAAAAGCTCCCGATCGAGCACCTCGGCGGGAAGGGCCGCACAGTCGATCACCACAAACGGCGCATCCGATCGCCCGGCCCGACAGTGGATCGTCCAGGCCACCTGACGCTTGCCCGAACCGGGGGGGCCGACAATGAGGACCGGCACTTTCGCCACGGCGGCCGCCTCGATCTGGACCGTCAGGCGACGATGGGCCGGGCCGAAACCAATCAGGGCATCCGTTCCCAGTCGCTGCTCGAACGCCTCGCGGATCTTCCAGAGTTCCGCACGCAGTCGAGCCCCGGGAGATTCGGGAGCGAGCGATGCCTCGTCCATCGACCGGACCAGGCCGAGGATGAACAGCACTCGTCCGTCTCGGTCGTGATGCGGCCAGAATTCGAGCCGCCGCCATTCCCGAGGACCACCAAGTCGCTGAATCCGCCCGAGCGTCGAAACGGCGACTCCATCAATCGCCTCAACGGGGGGATGAAAACAGTCAAGCGACTCGGAATGAGGCTGGTCCTGGCCCGCCGATTCGTCGGGACGGCCGAGGACCGCTGAGGCAGGAATTCCGGTCAACTCTTCCCACGCAGGATTGACGTAGAGAAAGCGCCCGGTCGGCCCGAGGAAAAAGACCGGCTCTCCGGAAAGCTGCAACAATGTCTCCGGGCGTCTTGGGCCCGAGGATCGGACTGCTGCCATGATGGCCGGCACGAACGAGAGGATGTGCACCGCCGACATAGAGGGGCGTCGCCGCCCGAGGCCCACGCCTGCCGGCGAGATCGCAAGCTGCGATCAGGATCGTGCGCGGACGCATCCGATGCAAGCACCAACCGCGCTCGATTTCAGAAATCGACCGAGGAAGCTCAGCTAAACCGACTCCAGGACCAGACCACCTGACCAAGGATGGGCCCCGAACCCTGCCCCACCGCCGCGGGTTCAATGGCCACGGTGGGCGTATCAGGACTCGATCGGTTCGGCCGAAGGATCAGGTGCCGGCCACTGAGTTCGAGCCATCGAATCACGGCCCGACCTTCTACCCGAGCCGCAACGATGCGGCCCTGAAGCTCCTCGGCACTTCGGATCGCGCAGTCGACCGCAACCATCGAGCCGATCGGGAGGATCGGGTGCATCGCGTCGTCCTCGACCCGAAGCGCGACGGTGGATTTCGGATGCTTCAACCAGCCGTGATACACAAGAATCGAATCAATCGCCCGCAGCGGGCTCACATCACCGGCGAGGTCTTCGGAATTGACCACGCCGACGGTCACAAACTCCTCGGTCTGCTCGGCATTGTCGTGGTCGACGGCGAGCGCGTCCGGATCGCGCTCTTCGAGCTTCTCCAGGCCCCGACGAATCAACTCCTGTGGGGTCAGGTCGGAAAGGACCTGATCTTCCAAGCCTCGACGATAGCGAGGCCCTTCGCCCGAGAGGAGCCAGACCGGGTTGACTCCCGTCTGATCAATAAAGGCAAGCAGGACCTCGGCCGGAACCGTGACACCGGTTTCGTAGTTGTACCAGGTGCGGGCCGGCAGGTTCAGCCGCCTCGCAAGTTCAGGCCCGCCATGTTCTCCGAAGAGCTCCTGGCGAACCTCTTTCAATCGGTGAGAGATCACCGTCTTGAGTTTCAGGCGGGTATGCGAGGTCTTCTTTCGTGCCACAATCAGAACCCCGGCGGGGGACCTCCCGAAGCATCGCCGCTCGGGGCCGGCACGGCAGCCGAACCGCGGCCTAAGTTGGTTTAAATTAGAAAACCGTCGATGGTTGTCAAGAGGCCAGGAGCGTCACCGTCTCCGGTGCAAGCCACCTCGCTTCACCCACGCCATCGCCCGTCGATGACGTCCGGCTCTGGATCAGGATCGCGTCAGGGATGAATCAGTCATTGAGTTCTATAAAGATACGGGCGTTCCATCCATATCCTGGTTTCCCATTTTCGTCATGGATGTTTCCCGAATCGATCGTACCCCCTCTCGTGGAAGCACGCCATACCCCTCCGCTTTCCTGATTAAACGCCGGTCGGCGATTCTCGTGACACTACGCTCAATCCATGCAACGCCCAATTTCCTGACCGACCGCCCGGGGATTTTTCACACTATTTTTTGTGGAAAAATCGAATAATCCGTGGACGACTCGCCGGGGTCGGTTTAGAATGAGCCGCATGATGATTGAAGGGGGAGGGCTTTGACCATGACCACCCAGTTCGACCGCCACGGATTTGACCCGGACAGTTCCGACCGTCCGTTGCTGGATTTGATCCGGCGACGGGGTCCGCTGACGGTCGCCGAGATGGCCACGGAGCTGGGAGTCACGGCGACCGCCGTCCGCAATCGGCTGATTCGGCTCTGCGGCGCCGGGCTGGTCGAGCGTCGGGCAGAGCATGTTGGCAGGGGGCGGCCCCGGCACGTGTATCAGGCAAGTGTCGAGGCGCACCGTCGGCTTGGTCAGAACTATGCGGATCTTGCCGTCGCGCTCTGGGAAGAGCTGATGCGCAATGTCGAGGATCGGAAACTCAGGCGTATCCTATTCGCCCGGATCACCGATCGCCTGGCCGATCTGTATCGGAACGAGGTCCGTGGCCGCGGCTGGCAAGAGCGGCTCGAACAACTCGGAACCGTCTTGCACGGCCGGGGGGTCGAAACCGAGGTCGCCCAGCGAGGCGATGCAATGCCGGTCCTCGAGCTTCACTCTTGCCCTTACTTCGAGTTGGCCGAGGCCGACCGCGACATCTGCGCCCTGGAACGCAAGATGTTTGAAAAGGTGCTTGGTCAGGGGCTTCGCCTGAGCCAGTGCCGCCTCGATGGGCACCGGTCGTGCGATTTCGAAGCCAAGCCCTCCCCAACCTCCGACCCCTCCCGGGCCCAGGCAAGCTGACCTTACCGCCGGTCACTCATGTCTGGCCCGATTGCCCGAAACCAATGGACCTGAATGCCGGTCGGACCACGCGCCGACCGGCGGCACCCGCGACGAGAGCCACCGAGGCCACCGAACGATGAGCAAAGTCCTGGAGATCAAGAACCTTCGTGTCGCCGTCGAAGGCAAGGAAATCCTCAAGGGGGTCGATTTGACCCTCCGACAAGGAGAAGTCCACGCCTTGATGGGTCCCAACGGTTCGGGCAAGAGCACCCTGAGCTACGCCCTGATGGGGCACCCGAACTACGAGATCCTCGAAGGATCGGCCACGATCAACGGTGTCGATCTGCTGGAGATGGAGGCCGATGAACGGGCCAAAGCAGGGCTGTTCCTCGCCTTTCAGTACCCGACCTCCATCCCCGGTGTCACCGTTGCCAACTTCCTCCGGCACGCCGTGTCCAACGTTCGCAACCCCGACCGCAAGGAAGGGGAGGAACTGATCCCGATGCGGGAGTTCCGCAAGGACCTTCGCAGCGTGATGAACGAACTCGGCATGGACCCCGAGTTTGCTCGTCGCTACCTCAACGAAGGGTTCTCTGGCGGGGAAAAGAAGCGAGCCGAAGTCCTTCAGCTCGCCATGCTTCAGCCCTCCTTCGCCATTCTCGACGAGACGGACAGCGGACTCGATATCGACGCCGTCCGCATCGTCTCGGAAGGCGTGAACCGCGTGGCCGAACGCCAGGGAACCGGTGTCCTGGTGATCACCCACTATCAGCGCATCCTCACCTACATCAAACCGCAATTTGTGCATATTTTGTTCGGAGGGCGAATCGTCGAGAACGGTGGACCTGAACTGGTCGATCAACTGGAACGGGAAGGATACGACTGGGTCCGAGCCAAGTATCCCGAGGCCGCCAAGGACGAGGACGAGTTGGAAGAGCGTGCCGGCCTGACGTCCTCCTCGGCCTTCTGAGAATTACCGGTCCGACGCTCTCCTCTCAAACATCGCGATTCCTCTGATCTCGGTCTCTCGCTTCGTCCCCGCTCACCGCCCGAAGGTGGAGAATTCCGCATGGCAACCGACCTCAACGCCCAGGTCAAGGGCATCAACGAAGAGTACAAGTATGGTTTCCGAGACTCGGACGCCAACTACAACTTCAAGAGCCAGAAAGGCCTGTCCGCGGAGGTCGTCAACCAGATCTCCGAGATGAAGGGAGAGCCTGACTGGATGCGGCAGATCCGCCTGAAGGCGCTTGAGGTCTTCTGGCAGAAGCCGACCCCGAACTGGGGCGGCGTCCTTTCGGAACTCGACTACAACGACATTTACTACTACATGAGGGCCGCCGACCGGCAAGGCAAGTCGTGGGACGACGTGCCGGCCGACATCAAGCGAACCTTCGACAAGCTCGGCATTCCCGAAGCCGAGAAGAAGTTTCTCGCGGGCGTCGGCGCTCAGTATGAATCAGAGGTCGTCTACCACAGCCTCCGCGAGGACCTTCAGAAGCTCGGCGTGATCTTCACCGATACCGACTCGGCCGTCCGCGAGTATCCGGACCTGGTGCGCGAGTACTTCGGCACGATCATCCCGCACGACGACAACAAGTTCGCCGCCCTGAACACCGCCGTCTGGTCGGGCGGCTCATTCGTGTACATCCCCGCCGGGGTGAAGGTAGATATCCCGCTCCAGGCCTACTTCCGGATCAACGCCGAGAACATGGGCCAGTTCGAGCGGACCTTGATCATCGTTGAGGAGGGGGCTCAGGTCCATTATGTCGAAGGCTGTACCGCCCCGATGTACACGACCGAAAGCCTGCACTCGGCCGTCGTCGAGATCATCGTCAAGAAGGGTGGCCGCTGCCGCTACACGACCATCCAGAACTGGGCAAACAACATCTACAACCTCGTGACCAAGCGTGCGGTCGCCCATGAGGACGCCCTGATGGAGTGGGTCGACGGCAACCTCGGCAGCCGCCTGACCATGAAGTACCCCGCCGTCCACATGCGCGGCAAGGGGGCCCGCGGCGAGATCCTCTCGATCGCCTTCGCCGGCAAGGGGCAACACCAGGATGCCGGCGGCAAGGTCGTTCACGAGGCCCCTTACACCTCCAGCCGAATCATCTCCAAGTCGATCTCGAAGAACGGTGGCCGGTCGAGCTACCGAGGCCTCCTGAAGGTGATGGACGGGGCCAAGGGCTCGAAGTCGAACGTCGTTTGCGATGCCCTGATCCTCGACCCGATCAGCCGATCGGACACCTACCCGTACATCGAGATCGAGGAAGATGACGTCAAGCTCGGCCACGAGGCCAGTGTTTCGAAGATCGGCGAGGAACAGCTGTTTTACCTGATGAGCCGAGGTCTCTCGGAGGCCGAGGCCAGCACCTTGATTGTCTCCGGCTTCATCGAGCCCCTGGTCAAGGAGCTGCCGATGGAATACGCCGTCGAGATGAACAAGCTGATCCAGCTTCAGATGGAAGGCTCGGTCGGCTGATCGGAGCTTCACCCGCCCATCGGTCTCGGCTCGAACCCGAGCCGGGACTCGATGGGCGTCTTCTGCGATGATCTCCTCGCCCCCGGTCGGAATCGTGCTTCCGATCGGATCGTTGTTTGCGGAACTTCTGGCCTTTCTGCGCCGATCAAACCCCACCCGGCGTGCCGATCGAACCTGTCCGTCTGCGACCCAAGACATCAAGACCAAATGCGATGAGCAGCGCCACCACGACCCCAGCCGCCGGCGGCTTCACCGACGCAACCTTCACCTCCTTCCTCGACTCCCGCGACGAGCCGAGCTGGTTACTCGATCGCCGCCGATCGGCGTTCGACCGGTTCAAGGTCACGCCGCTCCCGACGCTTCGCGATGAGGAATGGCGGCGAACCGACATCCGCCCGCTCAAGCTCGATCGGTTTGCTCCCCCGTCCCATCGTGAGCCCTCCGAGGCGGCCCGGAAGGCGCTTGAGCCGATCGCTTCCGGCCTCGATTCCCTCTATGGAACTGGAATCGCGCAGGTCGATGGGTCTCCCACTCGGCAGGCCGACCCCACAAAACTCGGTGGAGCGGTCTTCCTTGATCTTGCGACCGCGATCAAGGAGCATCCCGACTTGCTCCGTGACCACCTCATGACCGAGGCGTATCAGGCCGACGCCGACGCCTTCGCCGCGCTGCATGCGGCCTTCTGGACCGGCGGCGTCTTGCTGTATGTGCCGAAGGGGATCAAGGTCGAGGTGCCGTTGTTCCACCTCATCGGCCTGTCTCCCGAGGGGACCACGGACCTGAATCATACCTTGGTCCTGCTCGATGAAGGGGCCGAGGCAACCCTCGTTCAGGAGACGGCCGGAGCAAACCGAGGGAAGGAACCCGGCCTGCATGTCGGCGGCGTCGAACTGATCCTCCGGCGCGGTTCGAGGCTCCGATTCGTGAACCTTCAGAACTGGGACGACGCAACCTGGCATTTGAGCCGAGAGCGGGCCCTCGTCGGTGCCGATGCCGCCCTGCAATGGACCGTCGGCGGCCTTGGCGGCCGGGTGGCGAAAGTCAATCAGGATGTGGCCCTGGTGGGTGAAAAGGCCAGGGCCCAGGTCAACGGCGTCATGTTCACCTCGGGACGGCAGAACCTGACGTACATCACCCGCCAGGATCACATCGCCCCGAACACCACCAGCGACCTGCTCTACAAGGGTGGCCTGAAGGACAAATCACGCCTCGTCTGGCGAGGAATGATCAAGGTTGAACCCGACGCGCAACATACCGACGCCTACCAGAAGAACGACAACCTCGTCCTCGACGAAGACGCCCGCGCCGACTCGATTCCCGGCCTGGAAATCGAGGCCAACGAGGTCCGCTGCACCCACGGGGCGACCGCCGGTCCCGTCGATCCTGACATGGTCTTTTACGCTCAGGCCCGAGGGATCGACCGCGCCACGGCCACTCGATTGATCGTCGAGGGCTTCTTCGCCAACGTCTACGACCGGATCAGCGTGGAACCCGTCCGAGACACCCTGGCCAATGCGGTGGCTCAGAAGCTCGGACACGGCAGCACGTCCTCGCTGAGCCTGACCGAAACGGCAAGCTCCTGAGCGAGAGAGGCTCCGCTCGTCATCACCCGTCGCTCCCCTTCATCCTGCGATCCGCGGGCGGTCGCGCCGTCAGCGGAGTTCGAATCCCTTGTGAGTGCATTCAGGAACCCCCCAACCATGGCCGATTACGCCCACCCCGAAGTCCTCGTTTCCGCCGACTGGGTCGAGCAAAACCGCGACAATCCCAAGGTCCGGATTGTCGAGAGTGATGAAGACGTCTTGCTGTACGACATGGGCCATGTGCCCGGTGCGGTCAAGATCGACTGGCAAGGGGATCTCCAGGATCAGTTGATCCGAGACTACATCACCGCCGAGAAATTCGCGGACATCTGCGCCCGGAGCGGCATCGCTAACGACACCACGGTTGTCTTCTACGGCGACAAATCGAACTGGTGGGCCTGCTACGCCTTCTGGGCTTTCAAGCTATTTGGACACGATGATTGCCGGATCATGAACGGCGGCCGGAAACTCTGGATCGACCAGAAGCGTCCCCTCAGCAAGGAGACCCCCAGTTACCCCCGAACCAACTACTCGGTCAAGGGGAGCGACCCCTCGACGATTCGGATCTTCCGAGACGAGGTGCTGGCCCATCTCAAGGCCGGCAAGAAGCTGATCGACGTGCGAAGCCCGGGGGAATACACCGGAGAACTCTTGCACATGCCCGACTATCCTCAGGAAGGATCGCTCCGGGCCGGCCATATTCCTACTGCCAAGAGCGTTCCCTGGTCTCGGGCGGTGAACGAGGATGGCACCTTCAAGTCAGCCGACGAACTGAAGGGGATCTTCGAACAGGAGTGCGGCCTCAACTCGGCCGATGAGGTCGTCGCCTACTGCCGGATCGGCGAACGATCGAGCCTGACCTGGTTCGTGCTGACCTACTTGCTGGGTTATCCCAAGGTTCGCAATTACGACGGTTCCTGGACCGAATGGGGGAATCTCGTTGGTGTCCCGATTGCTCGCGGCGCTGAGTGATCGGCGTTGATCCGAGGAATCTCCCCGTTTGCGAGTCCCCGACCCCGATGGAGAGTGACCGTTGCCCCCTGCGCTCGATGAACTTGTTGAGGAACTGCGCGAGGCGGACCGCCAGGAACGCATCGAACTGTTGATTGATCTGGCCAACGAGCTTCCACCGCTCCCCGACCGGCTTTCTCAATACAAGGATGAGGCGCATCGGGTCCCCGAATGCCAATCGCCGGTCTTCCTCTTTCTGGAACGCGAGGGGGCTCGCATCCACCTCTTCGCGGACGTCCCCCCGGAAGCCCCGACCGTCCGGGGCTTCGTCTGCCTCTTGGTTCGAGGGCTCGACGGTGCGACGGTTGAGGACGTCCTCAATGTCCCCAACGACCTGATTCAGCGCACGGGAATGGCGGAAATTCTGGGCATGCAACGCACGAGCGGTCTGTCCGGAGTTCTCCACCGCCTCAAAGCCATGGTGGCCCGAACCGAAGCGGCCTCGACCAACCAGGCCCAGCAGAACTAAGGCCGGCTCCTCCCTCGTCCCGAATCCTTGTTCCCGACTTCGGAATTCTTGCCATGACCGACGCACCCACGCCCCAGCCCGATTCGACCCCTTCCACCGACGCAGGCCAGGGGCCCGATCAGGAGATCGTCCTGACCGCGTTGAAGGCCGTGAAGGACCCGGAACTCGGCGTCAACATCGTCGACCTCGGCCTCGTCTACACTGTGGCGACCCGAGAGGGTGAGATCGATGTGGAAATGACACTGACCTCGCCAGCCTGCCCGGCCGGACCTCAAATCATCCGAGAATCCACCGAGGTGATCGAGTCGCTCCAAGGGGTCTCGAAAGCCAATGTCAAACTGGTGATGAATCCCCCCTGGTCCCCCGATCGGATGTCTGAGGATGCCCGAGACGAACTCGGGATGTTTTGAACTCAGAACTCCTCCCTCCTGTCCGACGATCCGGAACGGAGAGGGATATCGCGTCTCCCGAGATACACACGGGGCCAGTCCCCGACCCGTTCGCTTTGGAATGGGTCGGGGACTGGCCCTGTTTCCGTTTCATCAGGCTTCGTCTAGCTTGGGTACGGCGTCAGGACTTCTTCTTGCCGCCCGCAAATCGCAGTTTGCTCGGATTGCGAACCCCGAGACGCTTCCGACGACGACCCTTGGCCACCGGGGAGCTATCGGCTCGTTTCCGCCATGCATAGCTTTTGCGATGCTTCGTCTTCTTCTTCATAACACGGCTTCCCTTGTCGATCTGGACCGCCACCCGGTTCGAAGGGGCGAGAAACCATGATTATGACGTGATTCCCACCCTGGGTTCAAGGTGTCCTGACTCGGAATTCCGTCCTCGGTGTCCGAATCACTTCGGCGCCGAGACTTGAAGGGGCGGCAGGTGCTTCGTACACTCGTAACAGGTTCATGAATCATCCGGAGCCCGGCAGGTCCGAACGAGGGAGCAAGGCAGTGAGCGACTTCGACTCACAGATCGGCAGGGTCTGGCGGCGGTTGCGGTTTCAACGGTTCCTCTCGGCTTTGGTCTGGAGCCTGGGAGCAGCCCTGTTTCTCGCAGCGATTGCCATCGGTGCTGAGAAGATCCTTGCGGAACCCCTGCCGATCAGCCACGAGCTGCTGTTCGTGGTTGCAGGCGGGGTCGGGATTGCGCTGGCGATTCTGATCGCCATGCTGGGAGGCCCGAGCAGGCTCGACGCAGCCGTCGCCATCGACCGGGCCTTCCACCTCAACGAACGCCTGGGCACGGCCTTGAGCCTTCCGGCGGACTTGCTCGAAACACCGGCCGGACGAGCCTTGATCGAAGACACCAAACGGCATCTGGACTCGCTCGATGTCGCCGGTCCGTTCCGCCCCAAACTTCCCAGGGCGGCCTGGTTGCCGTTGGTCACCGGGTTGCTTGCCGTGGGGCTTCTGTTCGTTCCGGAACTGTCCCGAGCCACGACCGTGGCGGGTGAATCCCTCGATCCGGAACAGCTCGACGCAATTGCCAAGCAGGCCGATGCCTTGAACAAACGGATTGCAGAAACCCGGCAAAAGCTTGACCAAAACGCCTTCGCCGAGACCGATAAGCTGCTCGTCGAAATCGAAAAAGCCGCCGAAGCGTTGTCCAAGGCCCCTCCCAGCGAGAAAGACGAGGCTCTGGTCAAGCTCAACTCCCTGACGAACGCCCTGGAAGAGCGGCAGAAGCAGATCGGGGATTCTGAGCAAGTCAGCAAGAAACTGCAACAGCTCGATCAGATGACCTCTGACGGCCCGGCCGACGAGTTTGCCCGAGAACTGGCCAAGGGAGATTTTCAGCAAGCGGCCGAAAAAGTTCAGGAACTCCGCGACAAGCTCCTCTCCGGCTCAATGTCTGATCGAGAGAAAGAGGAACTCCGCGAGCAGCTTTCCGAGATGAAAGAACAGCTCGAACAACTCGCCAACCTCGACGAACGCAAGAAACAGCTCGAAGAGGCCCGAGACCGGGGCGCGATCAGCCAGGAGCAGTTCGATCAGCAGATGGCCAAGCTCAACGATCAGGCCGAAGATCTGCAAAAGCTTCAGCAACTCGCCCAGCAACTCGGTCAGGCCCAGCAGCAACTTGCCGAAGGAGACCTGCAGCAGGCCGCCAATGCCCTCGGGATGAGCCAGGAACAGCTTCAGCAAATGGCCAGCGACCTGG
The DNA here is from genome assembly GCF_009177065.1 of Tautonia marina. NCBI lineage: Bacteria > Pseudomonadati > Planctomycetota > Planctomycetia > Isosphaerales > Isosphaeraceae > Tautonia > Tautonia marina. The sequence goes on along the minus strand of NZ_WEZF01000006.1, from coordinate 251,859 downwards.
CGGAACTGGAAATGCTCGACTCCGCCATGGCCGATCTCGAGATGGCCAAGGACGGAATGACCGGCGGCGACGGTCTGAACCAGATGGGCGACCGCCTCAGTGGAATGAACGCCTTCGGTCAAGGAATGGGCAACAACCCGGGAGACGGACTTGGCCGGGGTCGCGGTCAGGGAGATCGCCCGATCGCCGCCGACAACACCAGCACCTTCAATACCCAGGTGAAGCAGCAACTCGGCCAGGGGAAGGCGGTTCAGGAAGGCTTCGGTCCCCCGAATGCCCAGACGATCGGCGAGAGCATCATTGAGGCTCAAGCGGTCACCGAGGCCAACACCGCCGCCCAGGCCGAGGCGCTTTCCAATCAGAAAGTTCCTCGGCACATCGAACAACACGTGCAAAGCTACATCAACTCCTTCCGCGATCAGAACGACTGATCCGCTTGGGAGCCATCTGTTCAGGCCGGGTCAATCCGACGCGGCTTGCGCTGCATTGCTCCATTCCAGGGCAATCTGGAGCAAGCCGAGATCGTCTCGATAGTTCTCGTCCTGTTCGCGACCAAGCTGCTCGAAGCGAAGGTGATTCTCACCGATCCGAAGCTGATCGGTTGGGATCGGAATTCGGATCCGGGTCGGGATTCGGTTCGCATCGCGGACGTAACGATTCAGCGCGTCGAACACCTCGCCATTGATCAGGAGGTTCGTGCGCTGGAATCCTGCTCGCAATTCCTCGGCGAAGCGTCCGCCGTCAAACTCTCCTTCCACATGAACGGCATCCAGGACGAGGGTGATCGGCGCCTCCGGAAGGGCATCGATCGTGAAGGAGACCTCATACTCGTCGGCATCGGGCATGGGTGGGTCGAGTTCGGGCATGATCTGATCGCCGAGGTGTCGGGCGTGAGGGTCGAGGATCTGCCTGCGTTTTTCCCCGAGAAGTTCCATCTGGCGGAGCTGAGTGCCGGGAACGGTGAACGTCCCGGCAAAGGGCACCTCAATCTCGAAGCCTTCGGCATCGACTCCCTTGAGCACTCCTTCCACTCGATCTGGTCGTGACTCCGGATCGCCCACCTCCCACTCGACCCGTACCCAGGTTCCCGACAGCGGTTCAGACGGAATCGGCTTACGCTGAAAAAAAATCCCCGCCACCTGAGACCACAACGCCTCTCGAACGTCCCCAAGAAGCCGAATGCGAACGCCGTTCTCATCGGCCGACTCCACGGAACCCCAGAGCTGATTCCCGGAAACCATCCGCAGCTCATCCTGAGTCGGATCAATTTCCGGATCATTCGTCGGCTCGAACGATCGAATCACCTGGAGATCGTCGACTTGAGCCGCAACGTCTTCCGGATCGTCCGCGTCTCGGGCAGCCTCGGCCTGGAAGCGAAGGGCGAGGAGAGCTCCCCTCGGCCCCCCTCCTCGGCCCAGATCGTTGCCGTCGATGGTCAACAAGGTCCGTCCGGGGCCGAACCGGACCACCAAACGGTGCCAACCCGGCTCCAGAATCAATGGCTGCACCACGATCTCCGGCCCCCCCCGAGACTCGACCGAGGGGAACTCGTCCTTCCAGCCAAGGACAACTCGCGTGATCTCCTCACCGTTCGGGCCGTCGAAGATCAGATCGACAAACCAGCGCTGACCGGCGAAGCGTCGCCCTTCCCAGGAAAACGAACACTCAACCCGACCGGCATCAACCGGTTCCGGAAATTCGAGTCGTGCCTGCGACGCTCCGGGCTGGAGTCTCAGAAGGGCACCTTCATCGTCCTGCCGGGGAACGATGTCTGCCCCTGGCTGAAGGCTCCAAAGCTCCTGAGGATCGGGCGAGTCAAACCGATCCGTAAAAACCTGGGCCTCTCCCGGCCGCTGAATGAGTGAAGCAACGGCGAGACGGTCGATGGTCACGGGCTGGGCGTCGGAGCCCAGCCTCATCCGGATCGTCTCGTCGTCGACGGAAACCAGTCGTCCGGAAAGCCGCTGATCGAATCCAAACGCGAGCAGAAACGGCTGAGCTTCGGCTCGCGGCGCGTCCTCATTGTCCCCGTCGAGGCGTAGAAGTCGTGCGATCTGGTCCAGGGGAATCCTCGGCGGTGATCCCGAGTCGGTTTCGAACGTGATCGAGCCGTCGGGCGAGCCGGCCAAATGCCCGACGACGCGCTGTCCGTCCCGCAGTTCGGCGACCTGCCGCATCATCACCGATCGCTGGCTGCCCTGAAGTCCCATTGGAACCAGTGAGAGCAGGCCGAGGCCGCAGAAGCAGAGCGCCAGTCTGTACGAAGGCATTCTCCGGGCAATCACGGTGCGACCTCCGGGCCGTTGGGGTTCGTCGAGCGGCCAACCGATCGGTCTCTCGCGCCGCACCGCGCCGGTTCGTGCCGCGATCCGTTTCGGAGCGGAGTGCGACGGGCGGCACTTCAAGCGATCGCGCGGCCGATTCCCTGTGGCGATCGGCTCCAAGCGAAGGGACGAGAGGCCCGTGCAGGCTCCCCCCTTCCCTGAGGCGTTTAGTGTACCGGGATCGCTCGCTTCTGTCGGCGCCCGGCAGCGAGTCCTCGACCCGGAACGTGAACCGCGATAGAACCAATCCTTCAGGAATCACGATCTGTTCTCACCAGGAGACCGCCCCCGATGACTTCAATTGCTCGTCGCCTTGCTCTGCTTTCGATGATCCTCGTGCTGCCATGGTCCCATGTGGTCTTTGCCCAGGACGAGGCCACCGACGCCGATCGACCGCTCCGGATTATCGTCTTCGGCGCGCACCCGGACGATTGCGAACTGAAGGCGGGAGGCACCGCCGCCCGATGGGCCAAGCTCGGCCATAAGGTCAAGTTCGTCAGTACCACCAACGGCGACATTGGCCATCATGAAATGGCCGGTGGTGCGCTCGCCCAGCGCCGCACCGCCGAGGTCGAACGATGTGCCGAAATCCTCGGAATCGAAACCGAAGTGCTCGACATCCATGATGGCGAGCTGATGCCGACGCTCGAAAACCGCCGGACCATCACCCGATTGATCCGAGAATGGGAGGCCGACCTCGTCATCTCTCACCGACCCAACGATTACCACCCCGACCACCGCTATACCGGCATCCTCGTGCAGGACGCGGCCTTCATGGTCATCGTTCCTTACTTCTGCCCCGATGTGCCGGCCCTTCGGAAGAATCCAGTCTTCATGTACTCCGAAGACGGTTTCCAGAAGCCGAACCCGTTTACACCCGATGTCGTCGTGCCCATCGATGAGGTGCTCGACCAGAAGGTCGCCGCCATCGACGCCCTCGGCTCGCAATTTTACGAGTGGAACCCCTGGCTGTTCGGCTACCTGGACGAGGTGCCTGAGTCGCCCGAAGGTCGGCTCGAATGGACTCGCGAACGAGCGCTCCGGCGCTGGGGAGGCGTGGCCGATCGGTTCCGCGAGGAACTGGCCGATTGGGTCGGTGCCGATGCCGCCGAAAAGGTGAAGGTGGCCGAAGCCTTTGAGATCTGTGAGTACGGCTCTCAACCCTCAAAAGAGGAACTGGCCAAGCTCTTCCCCTTCTTCGGTGAGCAGAAGTAACAAAGCGCTCGTCGAGTCGTCGCGAGTGGTCATCTAATGAAAAATCCCCGAACATCGAGCCGCCACCACGTCGGCGCCGATGTTCGGGGATTGAGGGAAGGAAGGATGCTCGCGGAGAGAGGGCCGGTGCAGGGGGTCCGGCCCTCCCGACGATCAACCGCCTCCGGGAACCGTTCCGACGTCGGGACCACCGCAACGGCGGAGGTAATCCTTGTCGATGTAAATCACTTCGACGCGAGCGTCGCGGTGATTGAACGGAATCGGATAGTCAGACCAGTACAACTCGTCGAAGTAGACGGTGCACTTGTAGTGACAGTGGATCAGCTGGCAAGGTCCGGCCAGAGGATAGACCTTGCACGGATCGACCGACTCGCCGATCTTCTCGATCACGAAGCGAGCGTTGTTCCGCTGAACCGTGTAGAACGGGTCCATTCCAGCCCGGAACTTGGGAACTTTGGCCCAGATTTCCGCCTCGCTCGGCGGATCCAGGCATGGGGGCGGTGCGAATTCGCCGGGGACCGGGTCGAGAATCGGCACGCGGTCCAGTTCTTCCTTGGCGATATCTTCTTCCAGTCGCTGAGACTGGGAAGGCAAGATCGGCCAGGCAAACGACCAGCCGGTCGGGTGAAGCGGCGAAATATTTCGGAACACGTACGGGATGCCACATCCGCCAATGCCGGCGGACATTGTCAAAAATAGGGCACCCGTCAACAGGCCGCGAACCCATTTCGGGGTGTGCGGGCCCCGGTGCCGCGCGGAACGGGTCATTGTGTCTTCCCCTCCTTGGGATCAATCGCCATCCGTTCGGGGGGCCCTCCACCCCTCCGACTCCGGCGCCGGGACCACTCTCGCCTGATGGACTCCGACGATCCCCGTCGGTTCCGGCGAGAGGCCGGCCCAGGTTCCTGGCTCGTAACGATTATCGAACCAAGATCGCTCCGGCTGTGAGAAATTCCGCGACGCCGGTGGAGGCCGCGGTTCCCCGGTCAATCCCGATTTTAGGATCGATCGAGCGTTTCCAACGGAAGGATCGGTCCAACCGGCATTTGATCTTGAGCCCTGCCGGACCTCTCTGCGGAAAGACTCGGCTTGAGTCTGCCATCCCCTCGGTCCTAAACTGTAATTCTGTCGATTATCACCCTGTTCGTCGTCGAAACGTCCGAAGCCCTCAGGGAGGGGATTTCATGCCACCAACTCGGCCGCTCTGGGGATGGGGGGTGTGGCATCGAGGCGTCCTCGCCGCCCTGGTCGGATTGCCGGCGAGCCTGCTCGGGCTCCTTTCCCCGAAGACTGAGCCAACCCCCGACCAGTTGCCTCCGTCGTCGATGGTTGTCGAACTCAATTCCGCCCCGCCGATGGCCTTGCTCGCCTTGCCGGGCCTCGGGCCGACTCGCGTCGATCGAATTCTCTCGGCTCGCGAGGAAGTGCCGATCAAGTCGCTCGACGACCTCGCCCATCGGGTCAAGGGGATCGGCCCGGCAACCATCGAAGGAATCCGCCCCTTCGTTCGAGTCGGCATCCCCTCGCGTGACGACCGAGCGATACCGGCGTCACCTTGATCTCCGGCAACTGTCGACTCCTCTCGCGCTGCCCTGCCCTATTGATCGCGTCAATCCATCGAGGCCGCCATGTCCGAGTTTCGGATCGAACGTCCATTTCCCCCAGCCGGCGATCAACCGGCGGCGATCGAGGCTCTCGTTTCGGGAGTGACCGAGGGCAAGGGACACCAGACCTTGCTCGGCGTGACCGGCTCCGGCAAAACCTACACGATGGCCAACGTGATTGCCCAGTTAGGCCGGCCAGCGTTGATTCTTTCCCATAACAAGACCCTTGCCGCTCAGCTCTACGCTGAGTTTCGCGACTTCTTCCCCCACAACGCCGTTCGCTATTTCGTCAGTTACTACGATTACTACCAGCCCGAAGCTTATATCCCCCAGCGCGACATCTACATTGAAAAGGATGCGTCGATCAACGAGGAGATTGAACGCCTCCGCCTGGCCGCCACCAGTGCCCTTGTGAGCCGCCGCGATACGATCGTCGTCTCCTCCGTCTCCTCGATCTACGGCCTCGGTTCTCCGGATGACTACCGGAAGATGATGGTTCACCTCCGCCTCGGCGACATCATCGACCGCGACGAGATGCTCCTGAAACTCGTTGACATTCAGTACGACCGCAACGACATCTCCTTCGAGCGCGGCAAGTTCCGCGTTCGAGGCGACGTGGTCGAGGTCTGGCCCGCCTACGAAGAAACCGCCGTCCGCATTGAGCTGTTCGGCGACGAGGTCGAGACCCTGGCCGAGATCGACCCCATCTCGGGAGCCGTCATCGAAAAACGTCCGGATCTTTACATCTATCCGGCCAAGCACTTCGTCCTTCCCGAAGAACGGATCAAGGGGGCCGTCGATGCCATCAAGGAAGAACTCGATCAGCGTCTGACCCAGCTCAAGGAACACGGCAAGCTGCTCGAAGCCCAGCGCCTCTCCGCCCGAACCCGTTACGACATGGAAATGCTGCTCGAAGTCGGCTACTGCCAGGGAATCGAGAACTACAGCCGCCATCTTTCCGGTCGCAAGGCCGGGGAAACACCGAACACCTTGCTCGACTTTTTCCCGGACGATGCCTTGATGTTCATTGACGAGTCTCACGTCACAATCCCACAAGTCCGGGGTATGTTTGCTGGAGACTTCAGTCGCAAAAGCACCCTCGTCGAGCACGGGTTCCGCCTGCCAAGTGCGCTCGATAACCGTCCGTTGCGATTCGACGAATGGGAAACGAAGCTCGGCGCTCGGATCTATGTTTCCGCCACACCAAGCGACTATGAAATCACCATGTCCGGTGGCGAAGTGGTTGAACAGGTCATCCGACCGACCGGGCTGGTTGACCCAGTCGTTCGCGTCGAACCCGCGAGAGGACAGGTCCCGGCCCTACTCGAAGAGGTACGCCGACGGGCCGAGCGAGGTGAGCGCATCCTCATCACCACCCTGACCAAGCGACTTGCCGAGGAACTCTCTCGATACCTCAAGGAACAAGGCACCCGGACCAAGTGGCTCCACTCCGAGCTCGATGCCTTCGAACGGGTTCAGATCCTTCGAGAGCTTCGTGAAGGGGCCTTCGATGCCCTTGTCGGCGTGAACCTCCTGCGGGAAGGGCTCGACCTTCCCGAGGTGTCGATGGTCTGCATCCTCGACGCCGACAAAGAAGGCTTCCTCCGCAGCGAAACAAGCCTGATTCAGACCATCGGTCGAGCCGCCCGCAACGTCAACGCCGAGGTCGTTCTCTACGCCGATACCGTCACCCGCTCCATGCAAAACGCAATCGATGAAACGAGCCGTAGACGAGCCAAGCAACTGGCCTACAATTCAGAACACGGTATTACCCCGGAAACCATTCGCAAAGCAATCCGACGCGGGATTGAAGAGGAAATTCAGGCCCGGTCGATCGCCCGCAAGGCCGTCGGCAAGAACGAAGAAGCCGCGATTACCGAGGAATACCTCAACGAGTTGGAAGGTGAAATGCTTCAGGCCGCGGAATCACTCGAATTCGAACGAGCCGCGGCCCTGCGCGATCGGATCGTGCAATTGCGATCCCAAATTGACGGGGGACCGGAACGCCCTCTGGCAACTCCTCAGGCCGTGGGGGCTCGTCGTCGCGGGGGCGGAAAAAAAGGGCGAAGCCGTCCGAAACCTGGTTGAACCGGCCCTCGGTTGAGCCCGCCGTTCCCCTGGCAAAACTCCTGCTCTTGACCACGGTCATAACCTATCTTTTTCAATGAAGCACGCATTCAAATCCAGACGCGTGGGCGTCTTTGAATCGTTCCGAGAGGAGTCTCAGTCGTGTCATTGCGCACCTTGATCCTGCTCAGTCCCTTTGTGCTTGCCGTGATTCTGGGTCGAGCCGTCAGACTTCCCGAGGAACCCCGAGCGCAAGACACTGGGCCCATGTACAACTTCTCCATGAAGCGATATCAGTGGAACGAGCGACCGCTCCTCGTCTTCGCGCCTTCGAGAGACGACCAGGCCTATTGCGAAACCATGATTATCTGGAATCGCAACGGACCGAAACTCGACGAGTACGACCTCGTGCTGCTTGAGGTCTTCGAGGACGGAGTGAGTCGCGCCGACGGTCGGGAAATCCCGCAGGAGTCCGCGACTCACCTCCGCGAGCGATTCCAGGTCGAAGACGGGGACTTGACCATTCTTCTGGTGGGCAAGGATGGTTCCGAAAAGGGTCGATGGAATCAACTGCCTCCCTTGCAAGACATCTATGACCTGATCGACACTATGCCCATGCGTCAGCGGGAAATCCGATCGCAGCAGGACGCCCATCCGGAGTAAGCTCTCAGGGAGCCCCCGTCGAGTTCCGACGCGCCTCCCTTCCGAGTCGATCTCCCATGACCTTGCAGCATCCGCCGTACGAATTTGGTTCCGCTGAACATAACAATGCAGAGGCCCTGATCGCGCTGGCCCTCTCCGAGGACCTGGGTCAGCGCGGTGATCTCACCGCCGAAGCGACCATTCCCTCCGAAGCGACCGGCGCAGCTCGCTTCGTTGCTCGGCAATCGGGGATCCTTGCCGGATTGCCCGTCGTGGCCCTGATCGCCCAACGGTTTGGACTGGCTCAAGGTTTTGTCCCAGAGCGATCCGATGGTGACCCGCTCGAACCGGGAACGCTCATCGCTCGGGTTTCCGGACCAATGCGAGCCATTCTATCGATGGAACGAACGGCGTTGAATTTCCTTCAGCGGCTGTCTGGGATTGCCACGCAGACTCATCGGTTCGTCCTGGCGGTTGAAGGCACCCACGCGGCCATCCTCGACACCCGAAAAACAACCCCCGGCTGGCGTTGGCTGGAAAAGTACGCGGTGCGATGCGGCGGCGGAGCGAACCACCGGATCGGCCTCTTTGACGCGGTTCTCATCAAGGACAACCATCTCGCCTGGCTTGCTTCCTCGGGAGATCCGATCGGTCGGGCGATCACCGCGGCGCGTCAGCTTGCCCCCCCGGGAACCACTGTCGAGGTCGAAGTGGACACCCTCGACCAGTTCGATCGAGCTCTGTCCTGTCGGCCTGACATTGTCTTGCTTGATAATTTTACACATCACGATTTGGCCGAAGCCGTTCGCCGTCGTGACGCTTCGTCCTCGACCGTTTTGCTCGAAGCTTCGGGAGGAATCGATCTCGCTTCGGTCGCCGAAGTCGCGCGAACCGGGGTCGATCGGATCAGCGTCGGGGCGATCACCCACTCGGCTCCGTCGCTCGACATTGGACTGGACGAAGAAATTGTCCGAGATTCTCATCGGTCGTGTTGACAGATGAGAGCGACGGCCTAGGGTTCTGTCGCCGGGGACATTGGTTGCCCCCGACCCTGAAGCGGTTCGCCGCTCCGGGTATCGTCGGCTCCTGCCGGCGAGACGCATCGGTGACGGCACCTTTGGGGAGGGGTGTCGTCGCACTTGTGAGGGGGTGGGGGAGGCGCACGGAGTGTGCCGAGGGGCCCCCGCCCCCTTCGTCTTGTCCTGGGACTTGGACCGGACGAGCCCGCTTGATAGACTCGATCACGACGGTGACGGGCCCGGCCCCGAACTCGTGACGGAGCCCCTCGTGATCTCCCCCGCATCTCCCCCCTGTCTGATCGGTTGCCCGATCGTCCCGGCCCGGGTCGTGGCGATGATGATCACCCTGATCGTCTCCCCGATTGCGTCCGGCTTCGCTCCTGGTCCCGATCGAGGCGATCCTTCGATGAATGAGCCTGGTCGGCAACCCTTGCTGGCCTTTTACTACGAACAGCTGAACCGTGACGGTGATCTCGACTCCTTTCAGAATCGCGTGGACGCTCGATATTCCGAGACCACCCTCCGTCGTCTGGTGTCGTCCGCCGATGTTCAAGCGCGCCGGGGAGCCGTCACCGCCCTCGGCCTGATCGGCGATTTCGGCTGCAACGACGCGCTCGGCCCGGCCCTTGCCGACGAGGACCCGACCGTCCGCCAACTCGCCTCCCAGTCGCTCTGGTCCATCTGGTTCCGAGCCGGAACCGATGAGCAGAACGAGACGCTCCGCCTGGTCGTCGAGTTGAATAACCGGGGTCTTACCCGAGAAGCCCAGCGTCAGGCCACCCGATTGATTGCCGAGGCCCCCAACTTCGCCGAGGCATACAACCAGCGGGCCATCGCGTCGTTCGTCCTCGGAGAGTTCGTCGAAAGCGCCGCCGACTGCAAGCGAGTGCTGGAACTGAACCCCTATCATTTTGGTGCCTTCGGTGGCCTCGGGCAGTGCTATCTGAAACTCGGTCGGCCCGATCTGGCGCTGGAAACTTATCGACGGTCCCTCACAATCCAGCCTCACGACGAAGGTTTGAAACGCCTGATCGAGGCGCTCGAAGCCGATCGATCGTGAGCGCGAGCCCTGTTCCCCCACCTCTTTCCGAACACCCGCCCCCATGCTCCCCCTGCCGATCGACTCGCGCTTGCCCGAGATCCTCAACGCGATTCGACAGCATCGATCGCTTGTGCTCGTCGCCGAGCCCGGCGCGGGCAAGACCACCCGCGTACCACCCGCCCTGCTCGACGCGGGCTTGCTTGATCCGGACCATCCCAACCTGATGGTGCTTCAACCGCGACGGGTGGCCGCGCGGGCCTCGGCTGCTCGAATCGCCCAGGAACGCGGCGGGAGCCTCGGCGAGGAAGTCGGCTACCTCGTCCGCTTCGAGCGTCGGATTGGCCCACGGACCCGTCTTCGCGTGGTAACTGAAGGGGTGTTGACCCGTCACCTGCTGAACGACCCGAGCCTCGACGGGATCGGCGCGGTCGTGCTCGACGAGTTCCATGAACGGAGCATCCATACCGACCTGGCCTTGGCCCTGCTCCGAGAGGTCCGGGACGCGCTCCGAAACGACTTGATCCTGGTTGTGATGTCGGCCACGCTCGACGCCGAACCCGTTGCCCGGTTTCTCGATGCCCCGATCGTCTCGGTCGAAGGGCGCAGGTTCCCCGTTGCCCTCTCATATCGCCCGTCCGACGGCACTCCCCTGCCCGATCGTGTCGCAAGTTCCGTCCGGGACATGCTCGATGATCCCGAAGACCCCGGCGACCTGCTCGTCTTCCTTCCCGGAGCCGAGGAGATACGCCGAACCGCTCAGGCCCTCGCTCCAACGGCGGATCGTCTCGGAATTGAGGTGCTCCCGCTCCACGGTTCCCTGTCGAGCATCGAGCAAGATCGGGCTCTGGCGCCATGCCCCCGCCGCAAGATCGTCCTGGCAACGAATCTCGCCGAGACCTCTCTGACCATCGACGGCATTCGCACGGTGATCGACAGCGGCTTTGCACGCCAGGCCTCGTCCGATCCGGCTCGCGGCCTCGATCGCCTGGAGCTGAGACGGATCAGCCGAGCCTCGGCCGACCAACGCACTGGCCGGGCCGGGCGCACCGCCCCCGGCCGTTGCGTGCGACTCTGGGCCGAGCGAGAGACGCGCGGGATGGCCCCGTTCGATCCTCCCGAAATTCATCGGGTGGACCTCTCCTCAACAGTGCTGACCCTCCATGCCTGGGGGGCCGGCGACCTCCCTGCCTTCTCCTGGTTTGAAGCCCCCGACCCCGACAGCCTCGCGGCGGCCGAGGCGTTGCTCAAGCAACTCGGGGCGATCGATCCATCGTCCGGCCGGATCACTCCCCTTGGCGAGGCCATGCTCGCGCTTCCAGTTCATCCTCGACTGGCTCGCCTGATCCTCGCCGCCGCGGATGGTGGAGCCCTGGAACTGGGAGCCACCGCGGCAGCCTTGCTTTCGGAAAAGGACCTTCTTGCGTCTCCTCGCAGCTCCGATCGCCGCGACCGATCGCCTGAGGTCCACTCCCGCTCCGATCTCCTCGTCCGGATCGACCTCCTCGCTGAGGCCGAGCGCAATGGCTTCGCCCGTGGTCGAATCGATCCTCGAGTTGATCCCAGGGTCGCCCGAACGGTCGTCCGTGTTCGAGACGACCTGATTCGAGTCACCCGCCGGGTGATCAATCCGGAATCTCCTCAAACCACGAGTGACCCCGAATCCGCCTTGCTGCGCTCCGTGTTGCTCGCCTATCCCGATCGCGTCGCCCGACGCCGAAGCCCCGGCGATCCCACGGCCCGAATGGTCGGCGGCGGAGGGCTCCGACTCGACCCGGAATCGGCCGTTCAGGAGGCCGAGCTGTTCGTGGCACTCGATGCCCGAGACGACCGGCGAGGATCCGGACCTCGGGAACTCCGGGTTCGGATCGCCAGCGCCATCGAGCCCGATTGGCTTCAGGAGTCCTTTCCCGACGCCCTCCAACGATCCGAGGTGGTTCGGTTTGACCCCGCTTCCGGTCGCGTCGTCGGCCTGACGACCAGGACCTATCACGACCTCTCCCTCCGCGAAGCCCCGACCGGTTCGATCGACCCCGAGCGCGCGGCCGACGCCCTTGCCGACGCCCTCTCACCCCGCGCCGAGGCGATGCTCCGCGCGGACGAATCCGCCGCCCGATGGCTCGACCGCCTGGCGTTTCTCCGTCGATCCCTTCCAGACCTGGATCTCCCGAAGTTCGAGCCCGAAGCGTACGCCGAGGTCCTCCGCTTCGCTTGCCTCGGCAAGCGCACCGAGGACGAGGTGCGCCGATCGGCGTTTGTCCCCTTGCTCCAGGGGCGTCTCACGCCGGATCAGCTTCGCCTGCTCGACACCGAGGCTCCCGACACCCTTCTCGTACCAAGCGGCAACCGGCTCCGGCTCAGTTACGACGCCGAAGGCCCCCCGGTTCTTGCCGTCCGCCTTCAGGAGATGTTCGGGCTCGCGGAGACTCCCCGACTCGCCCGAGGCCGGGTGCCCGTCCTGCTCCACCTGCTCGGGCCGAACTTCCGCCCGGTCCAGGTAACCGACGACCTCCACAGCTTCTGGACGACCACCTACCACCAGGTTCGCAAGGATCTGCGGAACCGATACCCCCGCCATTCCTGGCCCGACGACCCGTGGACCGCCGCCCCTGAAGCCAAGGGGGGGCGCCGCCGCTCCTAAGTCGAGCTTATGGAATCGCGTCACCGCCCGAGGTGATCCCCCAGAAAGCTCGAAGCTGTGCCGCGGCCCGTTGATCCTGCAGTAAGAGCCGTCCTCCTTGCGTTCCCAGGTCACCGATGATCGGGGTGAGCGGATCGCGGTTTCTCTCTTGTCGAATCGCGGCCCGAGCCTCAACAACCTGACGCACAACTTGATCCAGGTCCTCGAACGGCAAGAGTCTCTCCCCCGGCGTTCGACCCCCGGGTCGAATCGCATTGACACGTTCGACCAGGGGAAGCCCTGCGATCACGGGACGCGTCCGAGAACGCTCAAACAGCCGATCCTCGGGGGGACCGTTGACCAGGACCGAAAGAGTCACGGCCGAGCCGTCGGCCCTGGGAACCGATCGGGCGGTCCATCGCGTTGAGCCGGCCACCTCGTCGATCGTGACATCGAGTCGCTGGCCAGACGGGGCAAGAATCTGCGTCCGGATCGATCCGTCCGGGGCGCGTTCGGCATCCTTTCGCTCCCTGCGATCCGCCTCAACGATCGATCGCAGATCGAACAGGAAAGGTCCTCCCTGCTCGGCCATCCGCTCATCATGAGTTTCGGGAGTCGCCGAGACGATGATGTCGAGCGTCCCTTGATCACCGAGTTGGAGCATCCGAACCGCCACACCCGCGGTCGCTCCCCGCAGAAGGCGCTGACCGATCGGGTCGTAAACCGTCACGGTCTTGCCATCGGACCAGGCGATGGGAGTGGTATCGAAGTCATCGACGACCATCAGAACGACGTCACCGGACGTCCGGAACAGTCCCCGCGTCGAAATCGCCACGCCCGCCACCGTGAGGCTCACCCGAAGCTCGACCCTCGAAATCTCAGGGTCGACCGAGAGGACCACCGGCGATCGTCGAACAATCTCCTCGAACTCGATCCGAGCGGACGCGGGCTCCGGCTCCTGAATGAGCAGAACGCTCATCACACTCCCAAAGACCCACGCCCCGATCATCCGTCAGCCCTCGATTCCCGGGCATCTCGCTTTGAGTTTCGCTACCTTCAATCTTCGTGCGAGACAATCATCCGAGCGTATCTCTCGGAGCCGTCGCCTTCCCCCGCCCATCCTGGCCAATCAACTCCAGCAGCAGATTCTCGTGGGGATAGGGATGCACGGTGTACTGACGGAACCCCTCGGCATAGGCAACACCGATTTCCTTGCCTCGGTGCGTGGACCACTTCTCTTGGATACTCATATACTCGTCGATGCCGTGCTGACGCATCAGCCAGTTCCGCTGGCTCGCGTGGCATTCGAGCATCTGCTGCTTCAGGCTCCAGAACTCGGTAATATCTACTGAGAAGTGCGGGGTCACCGGGTTGCCGTCACGATCACGGCCGTCGATCGGATCGACCAGATAGAGATGCGGAATTCGATCAAGTGCCGGGGCCGGTTCCCATTGCCGAGTCGCATAGTTGGGGATCGGAGCGATGAAACACGCATCGCGAACCAGCAAGTGCGTGGCTTCGTGATCGGCCAGGTAATCGGCCGGGGGAGCCGTCAGAATCAGGTCGGGACGAACTTTCCGCAGAAATTCGACGACTCGTCGGCGCGACAGATCGTCGTTGAAGATCGAGAGATCGCGGAACTCCAGGCAATGATAGCCGGCCCCCAGCAGATCCGCGGCTTCCTTCGCTTCTCGGCGCCGGATCGCGGCAATCGCTTCGGCATCGTGCTCGACCGAACCACAATCCCCAGGCGTCATCGTCGCGAGGGTCAGATGACAACCCGCTTTCCCGAGAAGGGCAAGCGTGCCAGCGCACTGAAATTCGATGTCGTCCGGATGGGCATGGATTGCCAGGACGCGAACCGGTGCTTCGGCCATGATTGAGGTCCAACTCCGAAAGGCGTGAGAGACGGCATAAGCCGTCGTGTTCCCATGATCCTGACTGATGTTCGACAGGGACGCCAGAGATTCCTGTAAGGCCCCGTAAAAAAATCGGGAAAATGTTCTCGCGTGCGCTAGACGACCATTGTACACTTGCCATTCAAAGGCTCAGTTGGTGATCGTCCGTGTCGTGGTCGCTGCCACACGCTTTGTCGTGATCGCCGCCACCCCCTCGCGGGCGCAAGGACGGTCCGACCGGCCTCAACGATCCTGGCAGGACGCGCCCCTTTTCGCGAGTGGAGGCATTAGCGATGGCCGATCTCGACTCCCTGACTCCTCGCCAGCGCGAGATTTACGATTTTATTCGCAGCAAGATCCACGGCCGAGGCTACGGCCCAACCGTCCGGGAAATCGGCGAAGCCTTCGAGATTAAAAGTCCCAACGGGGTCATGTGCCACCTCAAGGCTCTTCAAAAGAAGGGGCTGATCTCCCGAGAACCGAACATGTCTCGGGCCATTCAGTTGCTTCAAGAGTCGGCAACCGCCCCTCGATCCGGCGGTGGAGGCGTTCCCTTGCTCGGTCGGATCGCCGCCGGTGCCCCCATCGAGGCCATTGAACAGGCCGATGAGGTCGTCGACTTCGAAGACTGGGAAGGGACCGACGACAAGTTCGCCCTTCGGGTCACCGGCGAATCGATGATCGAGGAACATATCGCCGACGGCGATTATGTGATCATCAAGAAAGCCGAGACCGCCCGAGACGGCCAGATCGTCGCCGTCCGGGACGACGACGGCGAAGCGACCCTCAAACGCCTCTTCAAGGAGAAGAACCGCGTTCGCCTGGAACCTGCCAACAGCGCCATGAAGCCGATCTACCGAACCAAGGTGAACATCCTCGGCGTCCTGGTCGGTGTTGTTCGCAAGTACTGATTGATTCCCACCCGCCCCACTGATCCCGACCTCGGAGCGGATCGACCGGATTCGCCTGTCCGCGCCGAGGTCCGCAGGTTATCCTCGGTCCCTGGCGATCGAATTGTGATCGTGTTCCGAGTTCGCTCGTCTTGTTTTTCGTCTGGCGTTGAGGAAACGGATGGTCCCCTTCGCACTCTCCTCGGATGACCTGGTCACCATCTCGACCGATCCGAACGCGGTGAATCCTCAGGCTCCGGAGGAATTTGTCGAACTGTTTACCGATGGGGCGTGTAGTGGGAATCCCGGCCCTGGCGGCTGGGGGTTTTTGCTTCGACACCCCGCGAGCGGAACCGTTCGTTGCGATTCGGGCGCCGAGCCCCGGACCACCAACAATCGCATGGAGTTGATGGGGGCGATCCGAGGATTGGAAAGCCTTCAAGGCCGCTGCTCCGTCGCCCTCGTCACCGATAGCCAGTACGTCGCCAAGGGAATTACCGAGTGGATGCCCAACTGGAAACGCAACGGTTGGCGACGTAAGGAACGGGGTCAGTTCAAACCTGTTAGCAACGAAGATCTCTGGCGTCGGATCGATGAACTCGTGGCGGCTCACGAGGTTCGGGTCGAGCACGTCCTGGGTCATCGCGGCCATCCCGAGAATGAGGCCGTCGATCGCCTCGCCGTCGCGGCCATCAAGTCGCTGACCGCCGCCGGCCGACTCGACTGACAGGATTTTCCTTCGGGTGTCTCCCGCTCCAATCGGTCCTCCATTCTTGACGACGCCTCGGGAGTCCGGGATCATCGAGAAATCCCGTCGATTCTTCGGAGGCCCATTGTGTTCGATCAGATTCCCCGGTTCTGGTTTGCGCCGATCGTCTTCCTTGGTTTCCTTCTTTCTGCCCTTCCAGGCAAGGCCGAGGAGCCGATCCGGCTTCGGATTCTCAGCTATAACATCAATCATGGTGAGGGAATCGACGCTCGGATCGACCTGAACCGCATCACCTCGGTGATTCGGAACGCGGAGCCCGATCTTGTCGCGCTTCAGGAAGTGGATCGCGGCATGGCCAGGACCGGACGACTCGATCAGGCGAAGTTGCTTGCCGGTCGGCTTGGAATGGAACACGCCTTTGGTGAGAACTTCGAGTTTCTCGGTGGATCGTTCGGCAACGCCGTCCTGTCTCGCTACCCAATCACCGAGCATCAGAATCACCTGCTTCCCGCTCCCGCGGGCGGTGAGCCGCGTGGAGCGCTGCACGCAACGATTTCGGTGTCGGACGATGGGCCAACGATCCAACTCATCAGTACCCAGTTCGATCATCGTCAAGACGATCGCAACCGCCTCGCTGCGGCCGATTGGCTCGCCACGATGCCCGACAGCCTCGACTCCCCTCCTGCAGTTCTCGCCGGTGATTTGAATACGAGCCCCACCAGTTCGGCCGTCCGCAAGCTCGGCAACCGATGGACTCCGGCCAGCCCTGAGGCTCAGGCAACCGTCCCGGCCAACGCCCCTCGGGCCGCGTTTGATCAGGTCTTCGTCACTCCCGCCGATCGCTGGTCGATCGTTGAGGTTCGCGTTCTCGACGCTCCTGAGGCCTCGGACCATCGTCCCATCCTGCTCATCCTCGATTGGCTCCCGCAAACAGCCGGATCGCCGACGACTCCGTGACGGCCCTCCTCGGATCGCCCTTTGACCGCAGAGGAACTTTCTCATGACGACGGTCGCCACCTCGATCGCCTGCTGGACCTGGGCCACACTCCTTCTGACCTCGGTTCCTGATCCTGGTGACGATCGGCCGTCGATCGACTTTGTGCGAGATGTCGCCCCGATCTTCGAACGGCATTGCCTCTCCTGCCACTCGCCAGACAATCGCAAGGGTGGAATCAATCTCACAACAAGCGAAGATCTCATTGATCTCGCATACCTCGATCGAGATGATCCCGACGCAAGCGATCTGCTCACTCTGGTCACTCCCGAGGCCGAGGGGGAACGCCCCCGCATGCCGATCAAGGGTGACCCGCTCACCCCTGATCAGGTCGACACGCTCCGTCGCTGGATCACCGAAGGGGCCGATTGGCCCAAAGGGCTCGTCCTGTCACCCGATGACGATTCGATCTGGTGGTCCTTCCGCCCGATCGCTCCGGTTGCCCCCCCAAACCCTCCGGCAATCCCTGAAGCCTGGCGAACTCATCCGATCGACCGCTTTCTCTTCGCCAGGCTTGCCGAGGAAGGGCTTACTCCATCACCTCCTGCCGATCGACGAACCTTGATCCGTCGGGCAACCTTCGATCTGCTTGGCCTGCCGCCGACCCCCGAGGAGGTTCAAGCCTTTCTCGATGATGATGCCCCCGATGCCTTCGAACGCCTGATCGACCGATTGCTCGCCTCTCCCCATTACGGCGAACGCTGGGGCCGTCACTGGCTCGATGTCGTCCGCTTTGGAGAGAGTAACGGATACGAGCGCAACGTCTTGATCAATAATGTCTGGCCCTTCCGCGACGCCGTCATCCGATCCTTCAATGACGACGTCCCCTTCAACCGCCTGGTGCTCGAACATCTTGCCGGCGACGTGATCGGTCCAGGCGATCCGAACCGCGAGATCGGCACCGCGTTCCTGGTCTGCGGCCCTTACGACGATGTCGGGAATCAGGACCCGGTCCAGGCCGCTCAAATCCGGGCCAATGCCCTCGACGATATGATCCGCGCGACCAGCGAATCGTTCCTCGGCCTGACGATCGGCTGCGCCCGCTGTCACGACCACAAGTTCGACCCCATCCTCCAGCGCGATTACTACGCCTTCTCGTCTGCGGTCGCCGGCGTCCACCACGGCGGTCGAGTCGTCGCCACCGAGGAACAGCGCCGCCTCGACGCCGAACGTCGGGCCCCCTTGATCGCCGAGCGTGACCACCTGAATGCCGAAATCGCTTCACTCCGCGAGGCGATCCGATCGCGGGCCGAGGCCAGTGCCGCCGAGATCGAGGCCTCCTGGACCCGCCCCACCGTCTCCCGAACTGGAACCGAGGAACGTTTCGAGCCGGTCGAGGCCCGCTTTGTTCGTCTCATCATCGAGGGGCTCGACACGAACCCGGATCAGCCGGTCGGCTGCCGCCTGGAAGAATTCGAGGTCTGGACCGCCGGAGAAGCACCCCGCAACGTCGCCCTCGCCGCCAATGGTGGCCAGGCCGATGGACCGAGTCGCGTTGCCGAAGACTTTGCCGATGCCTACAGCGCCGACCTGACCATCGATGGCCGCTTCGGTTCCCGATGGATCTCAGGCGGCACGACCTTAACGATCCGCCTGGCAGACACCCGAACCATCGACCGCGTCTGGTTCAGCAGCGACAAGGCCGGTGCCGCGGCAGGGCTGGGCGAAGCGACGTTCGTGAGCGAGTATCGCATCGAGATTTCTTCTGACGGCGATTCGTGGGTTGAGGTCGCCAATTCGCGCGACCGCCTCCCCGTCAACGAGGCCCACCGCCAGAAGCGGCTCTTTGATCGTGAAGCCACCACCGACGACCTCGCCCAGCTCGCCAGCCTCGCCCGTCAACGAGACGAGGCGAATGCGGCGCTGGCCGCCATCGAGCCCCTGCCGAACTGGTGGGTCGGATCGTTCCGACAGCCAGATGAGCCTGCGTATCTCTTGATCGGCGGTGATCCCCAGCGCCGGGGCGATCCGGTCTCCGCCAGCAGTCTCTCCGCCCTTTCGGGGCTCGAATCCAGCTTTTCCCTTCCGCTCGATGCCCCCGAGGCCGATCGCCGGCTGGCCCTCGCCCGCTGGATCGTGGCCGAGGACAACCCCCTCACCCCCCGAGTTCTGGCCAATCGCCTCTGGCACTACCACTTCGGCACGGGGATCGTCGACACTCCCAGCGACTTCGGGGTGATGGGGGGCCGTCCGACTCACCCCGAGCTTCTCGACTGGCTGGCTCTCCGGCTTCTGGACGAAGGCTGGCGGCTGAAACCACTGCATCGCCTTATCATGACCTCACAGGCCTATCAGCAATCCTCAGCCTATCGTCCCGAGGCCGCCTCCCTCGATGGCGACTCTCGCCTACTCTGGCGGTACCCCGCCCGCCGGCTTTCCGGAGAGGAGGTTCGCGATGCCACGCTTCAGATCGCCGGTGCCCTCGATCCAACGATGGGAGGACCCGGCTTCCGTCTCTACCGATACATCCAGGACAATGTCGCCACCTACGTTCCGCTCGATGATCCCGGCCCCGAGACCTATCGCCGAGCAGTCTATCACCAGAACGCCCGGGCCATGCGGGTCGATGTTTTGACCGATTTCGACTGCCCCGACCCCGCCTCCGCCGCCCCCCGCCGCGACGCCACCACCACCCCGCTCCAGGCCCTGACCCTGCTCAATCACCGCTTTACCCTCGACATGGCCTCGGCGCTCGCAGATCGCCTCCGCCGAGAAGGCGGCGACGACCCGGCCGCTCAGGTCGACCTGGCCTTCGCGCTTGCGTTCTCGCGAGTGCCAGAGGAAGCCGAGCGATCGTCTTCTCTCGTATTAATTGATCGTCACGGTCTTGATGCGTTCTGCCGAGCCTTGCTGAACACGAACGAGTTTATTTACATCGACTGAGCTTGCAAACCAAGGGACCGACGAACACGACACGCCACCCTGGCACGCGAACTCACAGGACGAGCCGATGCCACCCGACGATCACTCCGCTCCACGCATTTCCCGAAGGTCGCTCCTCCAGGGCTCCGTCCTCGCAGTCGTCGGCGCATCAAAGCACACCCCTCGCCTTACCTCAGCGCACGAACCTCCAAAACGTACAGACATCGTGATCGACTGCCATGCTCACCTCCACCATCACAGCCAGGACGACTGGGAACGGCGGGATCGCAATCTGATCGAGGTTGCCGACCGGCTCGGAATTGATCAGCTTTGTTGCTCGATGCTCACTCCCCGGCGCCCGGCGACTCCCGAAGGTTTCCGACAGTGCAATGCCTGGGTAGCCGAGGCCATCAACCGCTTTCCCGATCGTGTGCTGGGATACTCCTACGTCAATCCTGGCCATCAGGCCGAGGCGATCGATGAGATCCGCCGATGCGTCGAGGACCGCGGCTTTATCGGTGTGAAACTGTACAACGAACATCGCTGCACCGATCCTGTCGTGGTCCCGATCATTGAGCTGGCCATCGAGCTTCGTGTCCCGATCCTTCACCACGCCGGACACATGCACTACGTCCCTCCGGAGCAACCCCTCATCTCCGATGGCGGCCACCTGGCCGAGCTCGCCCGACGCTATCCTGAAGCCATGCTCATTTGCGCTCATGTCTGTGGTGGTGGCGACTGGGAATGGACCATCAAGTCCCTGCGACACGCCCCGAACGTCATGCTCGACCTCAGTGGGAGCGTGATTGACGACGGCGTTGTCGAGATGGCGGCGGAGGTCCTCGGTGTCGATCGGCTGCTCTTTGGCTGCGACATGTCGATGACCGCCGGGGTCGGCCGCATCCGGGCAGCCCATCTCGACGACGAGGCCAAGACTCGAATCCTTGGAACGAACATGCGATCACTTCTGCAACGGCGAGCCTCATGATCATCGATGTCAACGCCTATCTCGGCCCCTTTGCGTTCCGACACCTCCGGTATCAGGCGGCCGACCAACTGCTCACGCTCATGGACTCCCGAGGGATCGACCGCGCCATCGTCTCCAGTGCCGCCGCCATCACCTACCGGAACCCCCACCCGGCCAACACCGACCTCGCCGCCGAGGTCGCCCACCACCCCGATCGTTTCATCCCGTTCGCGGTGATCAACCCCGCCTATGCCGGCTGGGCCGACGACCTCGCCTCCTGCATCGACCTGGGCTTCCGCGGCCTTCGCCTCTATCCCAAGTGGCACAATTATGAACTCATGTCAGGTCTTTGTCTCGACCTCATCGATCGGGCTACCGATCGTGGCATGATCATTTCCATCCCGATGCGTGTCGAAGACCCTCGCCAACGGAGCTGGCTCGTCGACGTTCCCAACGTGCCTCTGACCGAACTGGCTGACCTCGTGGCCGCCCGGCCGAAGGCCCGGTTCCACTTCGTCAACGGCCGAGGCTTTACCGGCTCGGTTCTCGGGCAGCCAGAGAACGGCCTGCCCGCGAACTATCGGATCGAAATTTCGCTGCTCAACGTCCACCTGAACGACGAGGTCGAAACCCTCATCGCCAACCTCGGCCCCGATCGCCTCCTCTTCGGGACCGGCATGCCCTTCCAGTACCCCGATCCCGCCCTGGCCAAGATCGAGGTCCTTGCCCCCGACGACGTTCTGAAAGCCCAGCTCCTTTATCAAAACGCCGCCGAGTGGCTCGATCCTCCCATCTCTTGAGCCGGTCGATCTTCTCAGGCTCCTGCCCCGTCCCGTCAGAGGGTCAACCGAATCTCGCCGGCGGACTGCTCCACGCGATAGGTCTCAATCGGAGAGTGAGCGGGCCCCACCTTGACCGATCCGTCCCTGACCGAAAACTGCGAGCCGTGCCAGGGGCATGTCACCACACCGCAGGTCATCAGCCCCCCGGCGAGCGAACCTCCTTTGTGAGGGCATCGGTCGTCGAAGACAGCATAGCCCGCCTCGGTTCTTCCCAGCACCAGGCGCTTGCCATCGGGAAGGCGGATCAGCTTCATCTGATCGACCTCAAGCTCGTCGGACTTCGCCACCGTGACCGGCTCGCCGGGTTTCGCGTCCACGGCGATCTCGGACCATCGACCCGCGTTTGCATACCGGTGGTCGACTCCAATCTGGTTCTGGAATGAGAGCGTTCCGCCCAGCCAACCTCCCCACATCACCAGCCCGACGGCAATCCCCTCCAGGCCCACGACCAGCCAACCTGGCTGCCAGTCGTTCAGATCACGGAAGAACCACGATGCCGCCACAACCGCCAACGTCCCCACATTGATCATCATGTGATTCGTTGCCCGTTTCTTCCCCGAGCTGCGTGGAGGCACCGCGTACAGGTAGTCGATGAATCCAAACACTCCGGCCAGCGGACCTGTGATTAGCGCCCCGAGGTTCAGGAATCCTCCCGTCGTCCACCAGGCTGCTCCACCCCCGAGCCGACCAACAAGATCAAAGACGAACGCTCCCATAATGAATGCGATCGGAAACGGGATGAGCATGGGATGAATCGGGTGTGTCTTGAAATGGGCTCGACTGCGCATCGGGTGTTCCTCGGATCGTGTGGAGGGAGAACACCTCGTGCAGTCAAGGTTCCTCCCGTTCGAAATTCGAGTCATCTTGCGTCCGATCGGCTCCGTGCCGATCGCCGACACCGAGACTCGTCCGAGATGAGACAGCAACTCACTTGCCAAGCGTGAACGCCGAACCATCCCTCGTGCGATCTGTCCTGAGAGCGGTTATCATCAGGTCTTCCACGATTGAGGCAATCCACCGAGATCACTTCCTGAGGTGCAGGAGTCGCCGCCATGTCCTTCCCCAGCGACGACGAGAGAGCCCGATTGCTGCTCGGTCGAGTCGTGTCCCGGCGCGGGTTTCTCGGCAACGCGTTCAGCGGGCTGGCGGGCATCGGCCTTGCGGGTCTGCTCGCGGAGGATCTCTCGGCGCGATCGAATGATGCCGATCGTTCTGCTCGTTGGATTCCGGGTCAGGGCATGACCCACTTCCCGGCGAAGGCAAAACGCATCCTTCAGGTCTTCTGTCCGGGGGGCGTCTCCCACCTCGACCTCTGGGAACACAAGCCCGAGCTCGAACGCCGCCACGGCAATCCCTTACCCGGCGAGGAAGATTTCCTCTCGTTCCAGGGCAAGAACGGCAACCTGATGCGCAGCCCCTGGCCGTTCGTCCCTCGGGGCGAGAGCGGCAAGATGATCTCATCCATGCTGCCGCACCTGGCGAAACACGTCGACGATATCGCATTCGTCCACTCGATGACCTCGAAGACGAACACCCACGGCCCCGGCTGCGTCTTCATGAACACCGGACACGACACCGAGGGCTTCCCCGCCACCGGGGCCTGGCTCAGCTATGCACTCGGTCGAGAGAACGAGGACCTGCCCGCCTATGTCGCCCTGCCCGACGTGCGCGGCGAGCCCCCCAACGGCAAGGCGAACTGGTCGAACGGCTTTCTCCCGGCGCGACATCAGGCGATCGTCCTGGCCGATCACCAGCCGATCCGAAACCTCGAACGTCCCGACGACATCTCCCTCGAAACCGAGGCCGACACGCTCGATTTCCTCAACACGCTCAACACCCGACATGCCGACGCTCGCCCCGGCGATGAGGAACTCCGCGCCCGGATCGCCGCCTACGAGCTGGCCGGCCGGATGCAGGTTTCGGCCCCCGAAGTCACCGACCTCGGCTCCGAGCCCTCCTCGATCCATCGCCTCTATGGCACCGATGACCCGAACCCGCTCAAGGCCGCTTACGCCCGCAACTGCCTGCTCGCCCGCCGGATGCTCGAACGCGGCGTCCGATGCGTCAACCTCTACTGCGCCAGCCGTGCCTCAGGCGTCGACGGCCTCCTGAACTGGGACGCTCACCGCACCCTCAAACCTGACTACGAACGCCACGTTCCCATCTTCGACCAGCCGACCGCCGCCCTGCTCTCCGACCTGAAGGCCCGCGGCCTGCTCGATGAAACCCTCGTCCTCTGGACGACCGAGTTCGGCCGCATGCCCACCCATCAACAGGGTACGACCGGCCGCGACCACAACCCCGACGGCTTCACCTGCTGGATGATGGGCCCCGGCGTCCGCGGCGGCGCTTCGCACGGCGCCACCGACCCCTTCGGCCGCCGCGCCGAGGTTGATCCGGTCACCGTCTGGGATTATTACGCCACCGTCCTCCACCTGCTCGGCTTCGATCACACGAAACTCACCTATTACCACAACGGGCTCGACCGTCGGCTGACCGACGTTCACGGCCAGGTACTCCAGTCGATCCTCGCCTGAGTCGTGGCGGGCGAGTCGCTTCACCCACGGAGGATCGCCCCGTACAATGCTGAGTCATCCTGAACCACAGGGAGGGGAGCCGCATCATGCCCAGATCAAGGAATCGCCACATCCATCGAACCCGCAGCGTCCTGCTGATTTGCCTGACCTTCGCCTTCGCAGGTGGCGCCCGGTCGGACGAACCCGCCGACACGACCGATCCGTTCGCCCCAGCTCGGGCCCGCATGGTCGAGCGGCATCTTGATGGACGTGGGATCAAGGACGATCGCGTGCTCGACGCCTTCCGCACCGTCCCCCGGCACAAGTTCGTGCCCGAGGCATACCAGCGGCTCGCGTATGAAGATGAGTCGATCCCGATCGGTGAGGGGCAAACCATCACCGCCTCCTTCGACGTGGCCTTCATGACCGACGTATTGAAGCCGGTACCGACGGACATCGTCTACGAGGTCGGCACCGGATCGGGCTACCAGGCGGCGATCCTCGGCCAGCTCGTCGCCGAGGTCTACTCGGTCGAGATCCACGAGCCCTTGGCGACGCAGGCGGCCAAGGTCATCAAGGAACTCGGGTACGACAACATCCATACTCGCCACGGCGATGGATACCTCGGATGGCCCGAAGCAGCCCCGTTCGACAAGATCATCGTCACCTGTGCTCCAGAGTCGATCCCACCCCCTTTGGTGGAGCAACTCAAGGAAGGGGGACGCATTGTGATCCCGATCGGCTCGCGGTTTGATCAAAAGGTTTACGTCTTTGACAAGATCGACGGCAAGCTCGTGGGCGATGCGGTCCGACCGACCCTCTTTGTACCGATGACCGGCCGCGCCCAGCGAGAGGCTGCCGAACGTCGCGCACGAGGCGAAGCCCCGGAGCCGAACGTCCCGTGAGCCAGTTCATGATTTCTTTGCTTGAGAACGTCTCGGGTCGACGATTCCAGGGGATCGTCAGGTTCCTGGCCACGATGGTGATCGGCATGCCTGGAGCGTTGCTCGCCCAGGATGCCGAGACGCTGATTGTCCGTCCTGGTCCCCCTGCCCTGGATGACTTCGAGACGGACACCGACGGCGACGGCACCCCCGATGGGTGGTACAACCTGCGGGATGCGACCCTCGTTCCTGAAGGCGGCATCGTTGGCCCGACCTTGCTGCGATTTGAGGCCGATCAACCCTCCCAACCGGCCCGGATCAGCCGAGGGTTCGGGGTCGATGGTCGCCAGACCGACGCCCTGATCCTTGGCCTCTGGGTGCGACGGATCGGCGATCGCCTCTTGCCGGGCGAACGGATCGGCGAGGAACCGGCCCTCCTGATCGACCTGCTCGACGAGAACCTCCGATCGACCTCTCGGGGGCTTCTCGGTCCCTGGGATACCCTGCCCGAAGGTCGTTGGGTCCGCTGGGTCACTCGCGTTCCGGTCCCGACCGCCACGCGAGACGCCATCATGACCGTCGGCCTCCTGGGCGGGACCGGCACGCTTGAGATCGACGGCCTGACCATCGAGCAGGAACCCGTGGGGGGACAGGCGACCACCAACCTGATCGTCAACAGTGGCTTCGAACTCGGTGGCCTGACGCCCGATCACTGGATCGTCGAAGGAAACGCTCGCAGACTCCATCCGGGTCATGGTCCCGATGCGGCCATCGAACTCTCGAACACGGGCGACCTGGCCCTGGCGCCGATCGGGCTTCCCGTTCGAGGACTTGATGGTCTTGCCATCTCGATGAAGGCACGCGGCAATGGTTTGCGAGGGGCAGGAGGCGCACAGGCCGTGGTCTTCTTCCTCGGAGACGACGGACGCCCCCTTCCGGGAGCGGCCTCAAGTGCTCGGGCGGTTCGGTGGGCAGGGTCGTTCCCCTGGCGGGTCGATCGGTCGGTGATCCGGGTCCCGGCAGCCGCCTCGCGCGCGGTCCTTCAACTGGAAAAACTCGACCGTCGAGGAACCCTGCAGGTCGATGAGGTTGAGGTCGTTGGGGAAGGTGGCTTGCTGGTTGCTCGAACCTGGACCCCGTTCCATGTCGATGGCGGAGGAGATGCCTGGCCCCCCTACCCCGTGGCCGAGACGATCGAGCCCGGCTCGGCACTCGACTTCTCCAGCCTGCTCGACACTCCCGCGGGCACTCATGGTTTTGTCTCGGCAAAGGGAGGACAGCTCCAATTTGAGGACGGCACTCCGGCTCGGTTCTTCGGCGTCTCCCTGATGCCCCCCTTGCCCTTCACCTCACCCGATCAGATCGAGGCACTCGCCGATCGGCTGGCGCGATCCGGTGTCAACCTCGTCAATCTCTGCGACCTGGATGCCCCGTTTGGTCCCGGGGGCAGCCTGATTGATGATGCCGCCAACAACACCCGATCGCTCGACCCGCTCGCCCTGGCCGACTTCGATCGGTTCATCGCGGCGTTCAAGGAGCGCGGGATTTATGTGGCCCTCACCCTGCAAAGTCAGGCTCGCTTCCGAGCCGACGATCCCATTGTCGAAGGTCGTGCCCTTCCTCCGGGAGGCGGCCCCGCTGCCGCGTTCGACCCGACGCTCCGGGAACGAACACGACAACTGGCCGAGGCACTGCTGACCCGGGTCAATCCCGAGACCGGGCTGGCGCTGCGAGACGATCCGGTCCTTGCCTGGGTCACGCTCGCCGGGGAACTTTCGCTGTTCAACCTCATTGACGATCCCGACGCCCTTCCCCCCGCCCAGGCCGAGGCCCTCCGCGAACGGGCTCGGACCGATCGTCGCGCAGGGCGGCCGTTCTGGCAGGTGACCGAGGCGGCGCAGTGGTCGGGCCTGGCCGACGACCTCCGAGCGATCGGCCTTCGAGTGCCCATTGCCGGCTCCTCTCACTTCCGCCGAGAGCCTGAGTTTGCCGCGGCTCAGCGGGCCGAAGGCCTCACACTCATCGACGATCGATTGTTCTGGCAACCCCCTCGGTTCGCCGCACCCGAGCTCCGTTCGTTGATCCGACGCCCGACCGATGAACTCACGTCCCTGGCCAATGCCAAGAGTGCTCCCGATCGACCGTACGTGGTCGGCCAGTATGCCTCGTATACCGAAGGGGCCTGGGCCCTACCGTTTGAGGGTCCGGATCTCCTCCTGGTCAGCGCTCTGGCCAGGGCCGAAGGGTGGGATGCCCTGGTCCGCCGGGCAGTCAGTCGCCTGCCGGACCCCTGGGGAGCGGCGGCTTCGGGCACCGGGGGTGGTCAGGATGTCTTCGTCCTGCCCGGCGTTGTCAACGGAAACCCGCAAGTCTTTGGCCTGCTTCCCCACGCCTCGGCGCTGCTGCTCCGAAACACCGCCAGGGCCGACACCTCAGGGATGCCCGGAACCTGGGACCATCGCATAGGTCGCTTCACCATCGATGCTCCTCACACCATCGGCGTGGCCGGGCTGCTTCAGGGAGCCGCCGCCTCTCGCGACGGCCTCTCGATTCGATCCGAGGATGCCCTGGGAGCCGTCGTCGTCTCGACCGTCTTGGGCAAGCCGATCGCCGAGGCCGATCGGTTCCTCATCACCGCGGTGGCTCGCGTGCAACCGACCGGACTGACCTGGGTCGATCACTGGAAACGCGAGGTGGCTGATCCCGGGCGTCCCCCGCTCCGAGTCGAGCCGATTCGGGCCTCAATCACCTGGAATCGAGACGATCCGGTGACCCTCTTCGCCCTAGACAGCGCCGGGCGTCGCATCGGAGAAGTCAAGGGAGCCGCCACCAGCAACGGCCTTCGATTTGTGCTCGATCGCCGGGAGGGTTACCTTCACTGGGAGCTCGCCGTCGGTTCGCCCTGAGTGGGGCGAGGCAGTCGGGCTTCATGGAATGTGTGTTCGAAAGTGATGCTGATGTCTCGGATGCTCGTCACCGGCGCGGCCGGTTTCATCGGCTCGCATCTGGTCGACCGCTTGCTCGACGACGGGGTCGAGGTGATCGGGGTCGACAACTTCGATTCGTTCTACGATCCCCGTCTGAAGCGTCGCAATCTCGACCAGGCCCAGAGCCACCCTGGCTTTCGGCTGGTCGAACTGGACCTGCGCGATGCCGAGGCCGCCTCCCGGCTCGTCCGGGAGACGCACCCCGAGGTGATCTTCCACCTCGCCGCCCGGGCGGGGGTCCGGCCGAGCATCGAGCAACCCCTGCTCTATACGGAAGTCAACGTCTCCGCCACGACCACACTGCTGGAAGCCGCCCGACAGCTCGACCCCATGCCCCGGTTCGTCTTCGCGTCCAGCTCCAGCGTCTACGGAGATCGACCCGATGCGCCCTTCCATGAAGACGACCGCGTGGACACGCCCATCAGCCCCTACGCGGCGACCAAGAAAGCCTGTGAACTGATCGCCCACACCTTCCACCACCTCTACGACTTGCCCGTGACCGGGCTCCGATTCTTCACCGCCTACGGCCCCAGGAACCGCCCCGACCTGGCGATCTCCAAGTTTGCCCACCTCATCGAGCAAGATCGCCCCATCCCCATGTTCGGCGACGGCACGACCCGACGGGACTATACCTTCGTTGGCGACATTGTGGATGGAGTCATTCGAGCCGCCGACAAATGCAAAAAACACCACATCTACAATCTTGGTCACTCCGAGCCGATTGAGCTGCGTGAGATGATTGCGGCGCTTGGCCGCGCGCTCGGTAAGGAACCGATCATCGACCGACAACCCGAGCAACCGGGCGATGTGCGACAAACCTTCGCCGACATTTCCCGCGCTCGAACCGAACTGGGTTACGATCCCTCGACCCCTTTCGAGGTCGGGCTCGCCCAATTCGTTTCCTGGTTTCGGTCTGTTTGAAACCGGGTGCTTCCTGTGATTTACTCGTCGGCACATCCCAGGGCGAACAGGACTCCGTCCACGTCTGCGAGGTCTTCCAGGAAGGTCGATTCACCCACCCACACCCCTTTGGTGTGACGGTGGCCGATCGCAATGCTTCGAAGTCCCGCCGCTCGGGCCGAGGCCAGCCCTGCCGCCGAATCTTCGAGCACCACGGCCTCCTGACGGGCCACTCCCAACCGTTCCAGAGCCGTGCGGTAAGGCTCGGGGTCCGGCTTGGTCCGTGTCACGTCTTCCTTCGACACCACCGTGCTGAATGCACCGGCAATCCCACCTGATCGGAGCACGCTGTCGACATCCTCACGCCTTGCCGAGGTGACGACCGCCAGCACCACCTGATGTTCGAGCCGTCGCACCAGTTCGGCGACTCCGGGATAGAGGCGGGGTTCATCCCCCAGCATCGCCGCGGCCAGCTCCTGCTTGCGACCCACCCAACCCTCGATCGCGGCGTCTTCGATCTTCTTGGCCGTGAGAATCTCGGTCAAGAAGGCGCGGTCGTCGATCTCGGCGGCGCGGGAGCATTGCTCGGGAGTGACCTCCAGCCCCATCACGGCGAAGATCCGCTCCCAGGATGCCACATGAACATTCTCAGTGTCGGCGAGAACACCATCGAAATCGAAGAGGACAGCGCGGGGCCTTGGCATCAGACTCGCCTGCGGTCAATGAATCGGGCGGAGCGGGAAACGTCTGCGCGGAGATTCCCCGAACGGTCGCGGCCAGGGCGGTTTGATCGTCATCCTCACGCCTTGAGCCCGGTGATCGTCGTCAGGGGGTCACGTAGTTGAGCAGTTGAGCAAGTGTGCTCCGCAGGTCATGACGGTGAACGATTCGGTCGATGAACCCGTGCTCGAGCAGAAACTCGCTCCGCTGGAATCCTTCGGGAAGCTTCACCCGGACCGTCTGCTGAATGACCTTCGGGCCGGCAAAGCCGATCAGGGCCTTTGGCTCGGCGAGGATCACGTCCCCCAGGCTGGCGAAGCTGGCGGCTACGCCCCCCATCGTCGGGTGGGTCAGTACGCTGATGAAAAAGCCCCCGGCGGCATGATAACGTGCCAGGGCGGCAGAGGTCTTGGCCATCTGCATCAGGGAGAAAATTCCCTCGTGCATCCGAGCCCCGCCACCGGAGCCGGAGACGATGACCAGCGGGAGCTTCAGACGGGTGGCTTCCTCGATCGCCCGGGTGATCTTCTCCCCGACGACCGAGCCCATGCTGCCCATGATGAACCCGGAATCCGTGATCCCGAAGACGGTCCGGATCCCCTTGATGAATCCTTGACCCACCACGGCGGCCTCGGTCAGACCCGTTCGGCGCTGTTCGGCCTCGACTCGGGTCGGGTAGGGCCGACGGTCGTTGAAGCCCAGGGGGTCACCAGGGCGAAGGTTGGGGAACCATTCCTCGAAGGTGTCTGTGTCGAGCAGGTCGGCGATCCGATCGCGGGCCGATCGGGTGAAGTGGTGATTGCACTGGGGGCAGACGTGGCGGTTGCGCTCGACTTCCTTCCGGAAGAGGGTTGCCGAACAGCCGTCGCAGCGCATCCAGACCCCTTCGGGGACCTTCTTGCTGACGGCGGGCAAGGGGACGGCGTCGGTCGAAGAACTGCGGTTGGAGGCCATGGGCGGAGTCGCTCCGGTGGGGGCGACGGCCGGGCTGGGGCTCCGGACATCGGCATGAGGGGTGGTGAGTTGTTCCATCAATCTCGAGCTCGCGGGGAAGGGAAACGAAAGAAGTCGGGACCCTGTCGGAATCTTAAGGGTCGCCTCGACTTAGGGGGGTGATCGATCCTGTCGGCCCTCTGCGACGACTTCAATGCGTTCAAAATCGCCCGTCGGGACCGGTTCGAGCAAGAGGACATTCTCATCGCGTCTGAGGAAGCAGGAGACAAGCCGGGCGATCGGCTCGGCCACAACGAGACCGATGGCCTCGTCTCGGTGTTTGCGAAGGATCGGGCGAAGGGCCGTGGTGATTCGGGCCAGGGCGGTTTCCACGGGCTCTCCCTGAGGAGGGCAGACCGTTCGAGGGTCTTCCTGCCACTGGCGGAACAGTTTGAGATTGCGTCGGCGGATCTCGTCGATCTGCAAGCCTTGCCAGAGTCCCTGGTCGAGGTTCCGAAGCTCGTCGAGCCGACGGACCCGCAGGCCCAGGGCTCGTCCGACGGTCTCGGCGGTTCGCACCACGCTTTCTCCGGGGCCGCAATACAGCGCAGAGATGGCCACGCCGTTTCCCGCGAGCCGATCGGCCAGTTCGGCGACCTCGGCACGGCCTCGGTCGCTCAGCGGGACGTCGAGGATGCCCTGGACCCGGTTTTGCTCGTCGTAGACCGTGGCACCCGGTCGAATCAGAAGCACCTGTGTCATTCGAGTGACGGGTGAGCCGCCCCGCCCGGGACGCCCCCGCCTCGTTCGAGTCCACGACGAGCCGCCTCGGCCACCTCGCCCAGCGACGCCGCGTAATTGCCATCGGGTCGATAGGTGGCTGAACCGACGACCAGCTGAGTTGCGCCGGCGGCTGTCGCCCGGTCGGCCGTCGAGGCATTGATCCCGCCGTCGATGGCGATCCGCAGGCTCGGCCGAGCCTGGCGGATCGCCCGAACTTTTTCCAGGACATGATCCTGAAACGATTGGCCCCCGAAGCCGGGCATGACACTCATGACCAGCACCGAGTCGATCGCATCGAGATACGGCTCAACCGCCGTCCAGGGGGTCGGCGGGTTGATCACCAGTCCGGCCCGGCACCCTTGCTGCTGGATCTGCCGGAGCAAGTCGGCGGGAGATGGCACCGCCTCGGCATGAATCAGGAGGCTATCGGCCCCGGCCGCAACAAAGGCGTCGAGAAAATCGGCCGGATTGCTCATCATCAGGTGGACATCGAACGGAAGCGAGGTCACCTTACGCCAGTCGGCCACGACGGGAGGCCCGTAGCTGAGGTTTGGCACGAAATGCCCGTCCATCACGTCAAGGTGCAGCGCGACCACCCCGGCAGCCTCAAGGGCGGCGATCTCCTGGCCCACCCTGGCAAAATCGCAATCCAGAAGCGACGGCGTGATCACGGGCGCGGACGCGCGATCCCAGACTTGCAGTCGCTCAGTTCGATCGCTCGGCATCGGATCACCTCGGGTGACCTCGGGCCTCGGAGCAATGGCCTCATCGCTCCGCCCCAGTCCGATGACCGATCCCGCTTGCTCCCGTCCGAGAGCCGGGGATCGATCGTTTCTCTATACCACTGCCTCTCGCGAAGGTCCAGAGAATCCGTCCGGTTTCCCCATTCGTGTTCTTCTCGATCTCCCGAAAATCGAGGAACGTTCGAACGCAAAGGCAGACGAACCCAACTTGCCCAGCCTTCTTGTCTTGCATTCCTTGTGCCATCGATCAGATCGCGGAGGATGCCAACCGACGACTCTGTCCGTAGCATTCACGTTCCATCGGACATCCACGGCATTCGAATCGCTCGAAAACCCCAACGCGTTTCATTTCCGAGCGGATTCGAAGCGTGAGAAACCCACGTGGAGACCAGAAGTCTTGCGCCACCCAAGGGCTGCCTTCGGATCGAGCACCGCAGCCGTGATGGATCGCAGCAGCTGGCGGTCTCCTCATGAGCCCGGAACGAGAACGGGAGCCAGGGCTCGGTGCTCGGGAAGCTGACCTGGGTGACGCTTTCCGAACACCGTTGCGTCCAGGGCCGATTCAGTCGCGATCCGGAATGACTCGCAGGGAGTTGAAGGATTTCCCTTCGAGCGCTTCGAGGAACGCACCGCCGCCGGTGGAAACGTGCGAGACCTTGTCGGCGAGGCCAAACTGTTCCACGGCCTCGGCCGTTTCGCCTCCTCCGACGGCGGTGACCGCGGGTGACGCGGCCATGGCCTCGGCAACGGCGATGGTCCCTTTGCGGAACGGCTCGTCCTCGAACTTGCCCATCGGGCCGTTCCAGACGACCGTTCCGGCGTTTCGAATGATCTCGGCGTAGGCTTCGGCGGTCTTGGGTCCGATGTCGATCCCGATCTGACCTTCGGGAAGATCCGAGCCCTCGATGACGGTCGTTTTGGCTTCGTTGGGATCGAGCGAGGTCGTCACCAGGTGGTCCTGCGGCAGGACAATCTTGTCGCCGCCGAGTTTCAAGAGGTGCTGGGCAACGTCGAGACGATCCTCCTCGCAACGGCTCATGCCGATGGAGTGCCCCTGGGCCTTGAGGAACGTGTAAGTCATCGCGCCGCCGATGAGCAGCTTGTCGACCTTCTTGAGCAGGCTCTCGATCACGCCGATCTTATCGGAAACCTTGGCCCCTCCCATCACGGCGATCATCGGGGGCTTCGGCTGGCCGAGAAGCTGGTCGAGGATCTGCAGTTCCTTCTCCACCAGGAGGCCGATGGCCCGCTGGTCGCTCGGGAATTGCTCGGGGACGGCGAGCATCGACGCCTCGTCGCGGTGGCAGGTGCCGAAGGCGTCGTTCACGTAGCAATCGGCCAGGCCGGCAAGTTGCTTGGCGAACTCGGGGTCCCCTTTCTTCTCCCCTTTGTTAAAGCGGACGTTCTCCAGGACCACGATCTCGCCGGGCTTCAGGGCGGCGCACTTGGCCTGGGCGTCGGGGCCGACCGTATCGTCGGCCTTCTGCACGGGGCGGCCGATCAACTCCTGAAGCCGGGCGGCGACCTTGTCCATCCGGAAGGCGGCGTCGGCCTCCGGGTCCCCCTTGGGACGGCCCAGGTGGCTGACGAGAATCAGCGAGCCTCCCTGGTCGAGAATGTGCGTGAGGGTCGGCAGGGCCGATCGGATCCGGCGATCGTCGGAGACCTCGCCGTCCTTCGTCTGGGGGACATTGAAATCGACCCGGACCAGCGCCTTCTTGCCCTTGAAATCCAGGTCCTTGATCGTTTGCTTGGCCAAGGTGGGTGTCCTTTAATGACTCTCGGTGTGGGATCAAGGTTGTCGGGCCGATCGATCCCGTTCGAATCGGGTCGGGACCTCGGCGCGTCGAGATCGTGTTCGGAATCGACATGAGACAACGCCCGGCCCCCCTTTACCAGGGATCGGCCGGGCGTCGTCGCGAGGAAACGTGGTGGCGAGAAGAACTCGATCGGCTCGGCTCAGAGAGCGGCCATCTTCGAGATCAGCTCGGCGGTCCGGCAGGAATAGCCCCACTCGTTATCGTACCAGGCGCAGGTCTTGAGCAGGTTCCCCTGCATGACCTGGGTCCAGTCGGGCACGAAGATGCAGGAGTGAGGGTCGGTGATCACGTCGCTGGAGACGATCGGATCGGTGACGTAGGAGATGATTCCCTTGAACGGGGCCTTCGATGCGGCCTCCTTCAGGGCATTGTTCACCTCATCGGCGGTCACATCGCGCTTCATGACCGTGGTCAGGTCAACGATGCTGCCGGTCGGCACCGGAACGCGGAGGGAGATGCCGGTCAGCTTCCCCTTGAGTTCGGGGATCACTTCGCCCACGGCCTTGGCGGCACCGGTGGTCGTCGGGATCGTGTTGATCGCGGCGGCTCGGGCGCGGTAGGGATCGCTGTGGATCTGGTCGGCCACCCGCTGGTCGTTGGTGTAGGCGTGGACGGTCGTCATCAGGCCCTTTTCGATGCCGAAGGTGTCGTTGAGCACCTTGGCGAGCGGGGCGAGGCAGTTGGTCGTGCAGGATGCGTTCGAGATAATCCGGTGGTCGGCCTTGAGCTGTTCGTCATTGACGCCGAGCACGACGGTCAGGTCGAGGGGGTCCTTCGCCGGGGCGCTGAGGACGACCCGATCGGCTCCGGCGTCGATGTGCTTCTGCAAGCCGGCCCGGTTGGTGAAGAAACCGGTCGACTCCAGGGCGATCTGGCAGTTGAGCGATTTCCAGGGCAGGTTGGCCGGATCCTTTTCCGCCAGGATCGGGATTTCCTTGCCATTGACGATGATGGCCTTCTCCGCGGCCTCGACCGTGCCGTTGAACCGGCCGTGGACGCTATCGTACTTCAGCAGGCTCGCCAGCTTCTTGGCGTCGGACAGGTCATTGATCGCGACGATCTCGAAGTCGTTGGGCCGCTCCGCCATGACGCGGAAGACCAGACGGCCGATCCGACCGAAACCGTTAATACCAACACGAACAGCCATGGAGAAAATCCCCGAGTCGTTAAGGAAACTGTCAAATAAGAGTGCAAATCGTGGGGGCGAAGATCGCAAGTGGTCATTTCGTAAGCGACTTCGACGGTATGGCGCGGATTATAGAAATTCGGGTTTCGGCCTGTCAATCCAAGCCGCGACACCGGGCCGTCCTTCCTCCCGAGCCTCGCAACACGCAACCCAGTAAAACGACTGATCGGAGCGACGCCCAGTCGCCGGGCCTCGCTCCGATCGCTTGATCTCTCAACGGAAGCGTGAGACGCACTCAAGTCAGTGCGACTTGAACCAGGACCGCTTGGGAGCCGGGGGCACGTAGTAGATCTGCACCGGGGTCGCCTGCGGCACCGCGACGGCTTGCGAGACGATCGGGGCAACGTAGGTCACCGACTGCGGTTGCACAGAGAAATACTGAACCTGAGTCTGAGATTTCCCCTGCAACTGCCCCGACGCCTGAGGCGAGGGAGTCGACCGGGACGAATCACCTTCGATCACCGTGATCTGAATCGAGGGGGAATCGCCTCGCTCGGGGGGGGCGTGCTGCTGAACCTGGACCATCGATTTCGCCACACTCCCGTAGCTCGGTACCGCAACCAGTGCTTGTTGCGTTGGGACGTGGAGCACGCTGACCTGAGCCGGTTGCGTCGGCAAGGCGTACAGGATCGAGGGGGAGGCCGCGGGCTGCGCAACGGGAACCGCGATCAACTGCCCTTTTTTTCGAAAGAGATCACCGGCGTTGGCAGATTGCTCAATGAGCCCGGGTGTCAGGAGGACGACCCCGAGCAAGGTCAGGCACCGGACACTGATCGAGGACAACCTCATGGTCGTTCGCTCCGTTGACAAAGAATGACCCAATCCGTGTTCAGGTCGGAAGGCGTTTCGAGCGCGTCGAGCCAACCGATTCGAGCTTCGGGGACTCGATGGGGAGACTGTGTCAGTTCCAGGGGAAGCACCACCGGGAGTGACGGTCGGGAACACCCACCCGGATCGGCCGATCCGTCGTCGGAACCGCGATGATCGGAGGAACCGTGACCACCGGAGGTTGAACGATGACGGGAGGGTACCCAGGATCGATCACACCGGAGTGTTCGGCCAAGATCCGCTCAACCTCGTGATCGACCGCCTCAAGAAACTCCGGGGGAAGGGATTCCACGGTTCGACCGATACGGTGTGCCGCATGCTCTCGGAAAAATTTGCGGAGTGTGGTACGTCGCGTGGGCAGGTCGATCCCGGCGACGATAAGCCCCTGATCGACGGCTCTGGCCAGTCTCGCCAGTCGCTGAAACTGTTCCGGGGCCAGTTCAAACGGCTCGACGCTCGGCGGTTCCTCGGGTTCGGAAGGCTCGTCGGGCTCGGAAGGCTCGTCGGGAGTGATGGGGGTCGTCGTCTCTGGACGAAGCGCCAGCGGAATGCCCCGAGCGATCACTTCCGCCATGGCCCGGATTTGCTTCTGGGCCGAAATGGGGATGGACGCCTCGGCATCACGACGCTGAAGACTCTCCTCGAGCAGGGCCATTCCAAACTGTTCGAGCCGGTCGATCCGATCCTTGATCGCAGGCCATTCTCCCGAGATCTTCCACTCGGCGTTTTTTCGTCTGAGAAGCTCGGCAATTCCATCAAGCTCGTCTTGAAGCAAGAGGTCATCGGCAGGGTCGGCATCATTCGTTGGGTTCAGGTTCCCTCCGGCGATCCCCGACGCGAGCGCGACGACATAGTCCCGTTCCGCCTCAACCAGATCACGCGGATCGTCTGAGGGAGAGATTGCTCTGGCGGCCATCTCAATCGCCTCTTGCTCAAACGTCTTCCGCAGTGTTGCTGGATCGAGATTTGATGCCTTGAGTTGCGCGAAGCGATCCGCAAGCACCTCCGCGAGGATTGGCTGAAACGGACGCAGACGAACGGGGATGGACGAATCGTCGATCAGCAACGGCCCCTGGTCCGTTCCTGGAGCATCAGAATGCTCATCTTCCACAACGATCGAGACAAGCCGCCCGGCATCCTCTTTCAACGAGTCGGGAAGGAGCAGAAGTTGGTCGTCAGACAGACCGGTGTTCATCACGTTGTTGATGAGTTGATACGCTTCGATCAACAACCGTCCCCGCAAGGTGTCGGCGGCAATGTCGGGGTCCGCTGCCTTCAGTTCGTCGTGAACTCCCTGGAGCGTGCGGTGGATCAGATCGAACTGCTCCGGAGCAAGCGAAACCTCCTCCGGATCGACCGCGCGCTCTTGCCCCTGAGCCGCAACTTGCCCCATCGAGGCCGGCGCAACCAGACATACCAGGACGATCCAGAAGGAGGTCGGGCCGAGTCGATTCACGGGGTTCCCCCTCCCGTTCGAAATGCAATGCCCCTCACCTCACCAGGTGAGGTTAGCTAGCCGCTCCACTGGCTCAGGGAATCGGGCTCAAGGAGCGGCTCTTGTGAGCCAAACCACGCAAGTATAGCAGCCAAATTGAGCCGATGCGAATTCAAGCCGCGTGAGATCGTTTGGCCGATCCGAGCGGTCCTGGTGGAACAGGACCGCCTCCGGCGGAACCGGAGACAGGCACCGAGACGACTCGGAGCCGGTCCCCCAGTGCCTGAGCGGTCGATCACCCGCGCAAATCCCTCGATTGCGCGTTGCGCACGACAATTCCGTACGTTCCGAGTCCTGAGCGAAGGCGGTGCCGTAGATGAAGGCGATACGCCCCTGGGGCCAGATCGCATTCGATCAGGGCGTTGAGGCCGCTTGGACTGCTGCCGTGGTGGTCGTCCGCCACGACCTGCTGCCGGGCATCTCGCAGGGTGAGAACCCAGTATTCCTCCCGACTTCCCGCCGGCGTGAAGGTTTCCATGACGTAACGGCCCGGCGTTGCGATCTTGAAGCCGTAGGGAATTTCCGCCCCTCGGATCGGTAGGGTTCCGGTCAGGGGTTTGCCCAGTTGCAGCGGCAAATAGCCGGTCGGTTCGACAGGAACCGAGGGGGGAGGTTGCGTTGAGTCTTTCGGGTACAGCGAGGCGATGTAGCGCCGGTCGCACTCAGACAGTTCGTAGTTGAGCTGCGTCGCGGTGACAGGGCCTCCGGCGATAATCGAGGCCGGGAAAGCGTAGAGCATGATCGATTTCGGATCGAACTGCGTGGCGTTGTGCAGCAGCTCGATCCGGGTCGGTTCAATGACCTGTTCACGGACGGTGCGCTGGTCCCAGCGATGATGCTGCCAGAAATAGTCGTAGACCTCGGGAACCTTGAAGGTCAGCCCCCCCCGGGGGTTCTGATGCTCGTGGATCAGGCCAAGGGCATGGCCGAACTCGTGCAGGACGAGCCGTTTGACCTCGTTTGGGTTCGCCAGGACGTCGTCGGTGAAGCCGAGCGTCATCGACGGCAAGCGCCGATCAATCAACAACGCTCCGGTCCCGATGTATGACTGAAAGATCCGGGTCGCCGGCATCGTGATCCGGATGTGAGCATCGACGAACCGATCCGGACTGAGGAAGTTGAACTTCAGATTCGCCGCGGCTTCCCAATCCCGAACGTGCGTTTTGACCAGCGAGTGGATCGTCGGGTGACCGTCGAGGAACACGACGTTCAATTGCAAAGGCCCCCGCTTGGGGCGATCCCAGAGGGTGCTGGTGAGGGCTCCGGCGCGGAGTTGTCCGTGTGCGCTCATTTGTTCGAGCGGATGCTCCGCGGTGCAAGGCACCGGGAGCATGCCATTGAGGAGGTCGACCATGGTGCTTGATTCCAAATGGGGAGACCAACGGAGCAAACCAAAGGCAGTCGAGGACGTAGAGACCTCGTTCTTTAGAAATCATCTGAGAAATGGCCGGCCTTAGTCACAAAATCCAAAAATCTTGACCTCCCATGCATCGATTCCGATTGAAACCCGAGGGGAACGGACGGCACGAACGAAATGCCTTCTCTTGCCGGAGCGATGGCCGAATCTCGGCACGCATCGCTCCGTTGTCGCGGGCACCTTTTCCTGGATCAACGCTTC
This sequence comes from Tautonia marina, assembly GCF_009177065.1. NCBI lineage: Bacteria > Pseudomonadati > Planctomycetota > Planctomycetia > Isosphaerales > Isosphaeraceae > Tautonia > Tautonia marina. The sequence continues at coordinate 212,754 of NZ_WEZF01000006.1, read as the reverse complement.
CACCAGGGGCGTTTGGGCGCGTGAGGTCCGGGTGTGGAATGCGGGGGATGTCCGTGACCCGATTCCGACTGAGGCGAGGGAATCGCCGTCGGGTAGGCAGGGGACGCGGGAATCATGCTGGGCGGGGCCTCAGTTTGAACCGGCACGGTCATCATGGGAACCGTCGAGGACGCGGGAAGCGACATGGCGGGAACCAGGGTCATTGTTCCGGCAGATTGCTGCGGTGGTTCGGAACGAGGCAACCGGACCCGAGGGTGACCATGCCGTTCCAGGGCTTCGCCGAGCCGTGAGAAACCTTTACCGAGTGTGCCGATCATGGAATTGACCAGATCGGGATTCTGAAGCAAGAGCGCCACCGCCGTCGTTCCAACGACCGATTGCTGCGGAGCAACGGCCAACCCCGACATCGGAGCGGCGGTCATGAGAGTCGCCCCAGGGTTGGGTGTCGAGTAACTATACGAAATCTCAGGAGGCGCCGCGGCAGGTCCTTGCGGAGAGGGAACACCCTGATTCGGAACCGAAGGTTGAGGCACCGCGAACAGATTCGGAGCCGCCTGAGGTTGCCCCCCCACCACCGCATAGTTGATCGTCGGGGCCGCCTGAGGTCCCTGCACAATCGTGATCTCGGGAGGAGGCATCTGCCCGAGCATGATTCGAGGGGCCTGCGGCTGGATGTAGATTGACGGCGATTGCTGCTGCACGATCACCGGAGGCCCGGATTCCTGCATGACCACCGGAGACATGGCCGGAGGAGCCGCATGCCCCACCGGGATCATTCCCGAGGTGGGCGGTTGCGGCTTGGTCGGAGGCGGGGGGGCCTGAACCGGCTGCTGGGGAGATGCCACCGGGACGGCCACGTACGACCCCCGATCCCGGTGAAGCAAGCCCGATTGACTCACCGACGGATCGGTCCTGGGGGTCGCATACCCCCCTCCCGTCAGGCCAAGAGACCCGATCCAGGCAGCCACCTGGGCCGAGTCGGTTGGACCGGCGAGCGATCCAAGCCGCACCAGGGCCCCATCCCGACTCCCGTAGGCAAGCAAGGTCGGATATTGCTCGACTCCGAGTCGTGCGACCCGGTCGGCGAACAGTTCGACGGGCATCTCGGCGAACATGGCACTCTGACCGATCGAACTGTGGAGCAGGTCTCTGGCCATGCCGTCACGCAGGCCAACCGAGGCGGGAACGGCTCGGGAGGTGATGACCACCACGGTCGGCCGTCCGGAACGGATCGTCTCGTTCAGCGCCTGGGCGCAGTCCACGAACCCGGCCGCGGAGGCTCCCGAACCTTGAGCGATAACCGGCGAGGCCGGGATCAACAGCGAGACGATCATCAGGCCGATCGCCCCGAGAACCATCGAGTGCCTGGTCGACGTGATCATCGAATCCCCCTGCCCTGCTCCGGTGTCGCGGAGATCTGGTCGATGTGAGGTGTGTCACCCCTCGAAATCGCACTCTGGCGATCCGACGAAGCAACGGATCGGAAGCCTTCGGCAATCGTTCGAAACTGTTCGGCCAGCGCCGAGCGGGCCGGTGGAGCGAGTGTTGCGGCCATTGTTTCGGCCCGAGCGAGATCGATTCCCCGGCGGCCGAACTCGGCCAGCACAGCGGCGCTGATCGGCTCGAAGACCTGGGAATTCCAGCGCTGTCTGGTTTCCAGGTCCTCCGGCAAGACGGCATCGAGCCGGAGGGCGATTTCTCGGAACGCCTCAGCCGCCGAGGCGTAGAGTTCCATTCGACCGGCCACCCCATCGAAGACTCCGGCCACGCGATCGGCCCGCTCAGGCCCCTCCGAGACCTCTCGAAGCGCCGCCGAGGCGATGGTGGCGATTGTCGAGCCCGACGCCTCGGAAGGTGCCACTGCCGTCGCTTCCGACCGCATCGGCGCGGCCGATTGCACGTCGACGGCCACGAACGACGGGCGAGAGATGGCAGTGCCCGAGGCGACCACCAGGGCAAAGCGATACCGCCCCGGCGACTCAGGAACGAAGGTGTAGACATACCCATCCTCGATTTCCAGGGCGACGGGAGGCCCCTCGACCTGGAGCCATCGATAGCCGATCTCTCCCCTCGGCGTGCTTCGAATGCCATTGAGGGTCACTTGCCGACCGACCAGGGCCAGTTGATCGTCGCCGGCATCGGCGACAAGGTCCTGAGGAACAGCGTCTCTGCCTTCCCATTGAATCGGCACGTGGAGGGTGACCAGATCCACGGCTTCCGCGTTGCGCACAACCAGCACGAAAGCCATTGATCCCGTGGCTCTCGGCACGATCAAGGACGGTGTACTTGAGGTCGGATCATCCAGCTCGGCGGTCGGTCCCCAGGTCTGCAGCCATCGGAATTGCAGTCCATGCCCCGAGGAACCGTCTCCTCGAAGCCGGATCCGAAGTCCTGGAGCGACCACTCCTTCCACCTCGGCCCGCGCCGTCACGCCGGGAGAAGCCGCATCCTCCCGAATTGGATCGATCACCTCGGCAGGCAGCGACGCAGGAACCTGCTCATCTCCGATCGAATCGCTTGCGGTCCCCGCTCGGCCCGATCCCGAATCGGCCAGGCAAAGAACAAGCACCAGCAGGCCAAGGACCGGACACGCCCCGATTGGTCGTCTCATTGGCCCCTCTCCCATCGCCTAAGAGTGCCGATTCTGCCGGCGGAACAATCACTTTTAAGTTCGAATCGACGAACCGGACTGCTAACTTGAGCAGCATCGTTGTTCCGAGAGAAATTCGTCTGAAGGGAATCTTCCGAGCGACCGATCGAACTGGACCCGATGGCCGAGGCATTCCGCGGCGCGAGGGGGTCGTTTGCTTGTCGGGGGGATGAGATGCCCCTTAGAATGGAGACAACTCAACACAGGACAATCCATTCGGTTTTGACGTCAGTTTCAGGAAGGACATCGTCGATGGACGAGGGGACGCAACGACCATCGGGCATCGGCCTCCGGACGCAACCGATGCAGCACGGCCATCGACCCGCCGCGGCGGAACAGGTGCCGGCGACCCTGGTTCCGGAAGCCGGGTGGCATTTCCTGCATCTGTTCTACCGGATCGACCGCGAGGCTCTGGCTCGCCTGAGCCCCGAAGCCAGGGAACAGGGCCGAGCTCAGGTCCTGGCGGCGCTCTCGACCGACTCCGCTCCGGGAATCGAGCAGTGCCAGTGCTTCGTGACTCCTGGTCACAAGAGCGATTTTGGCGTCATGATGGCCGGCCCCGACCTCCGGGCCATCCACGGTGTGCAGACCGCCCTTCAGGCTTCGGCCATCGGGCCGGCCCTGGTTCCGAGCTATTCGTTTTATTCGATCACGGAAGTCTCCGAGTACGTTCCCGACGCGGAGCAATACGGCGCGATTCTCCGGGATCGCGAAGGCATGGACCCCGAAAGCCCGGCATACAAGGCCAAGGTCAATGCCTACACCAACCGGCTCGAACCGATGAACCGCCAGCGGCTCTACCCGGAGTTCCCCGACTGGCCCTGCTTCTGCTTCTACCCCATGAGCAAAATGCGCCAGGGTGAGCAGAACTGGTACCTGCTTCCGTTCGAGCCGCGCTCACAGATGATGGCCGAACACGGCCGAAGCGGCATGAAGTTCGCGGGAAAAGTCACCCAGGTCATCACCGCCTCAACCGGTCTTGATGACTGGGAATGGGGGGTGACGCTTTGGGCTCGCAATCCGGCGTACCTCAAAGACATCGTTTACACCATGCGGTTCGACGAGAGCTCGGCGCGATACGCCCTGTTCGGTGCTTTCTACTTCGGCTTCATTGCTCCACCAGCGGAGCTGCTTGAGGCCGTCTGCCTCTGACGCTCCCGGCATCGCACCATGTCGTGCCCCGGTCCAGGCCTTTTTTTCTGGTCGCCATCACACGTCGGGCTCACCGAAATGCAGACTCGGGAGGCATTTGGCTCGATGGCGTCGCTGTCCCGATCGGTCGTCCGATCAGGCGAGGACGCAAACCCTCATTGATTCGTTCCCATCCTGGCCGGATGGCTCCGTGGTGATTCCTTTTTGCGAGTCACCCGCTACCCGGTTCGCAACGCGCGAGGCTCATCATGGATCAAGACGAACTGACCCCGTGCTACCAGGCCCTGAGCTTAATGGAAGCCAAATTCATCGCCGACCAGCTCAATGCCGAAGGCATCAAGGCGGTGTCTGACGGTCAAGACATGCAAGACTTTCTCGGCGCCTGGGAAGGCAATCCCCGGGTCTATGTCCGCAAGGTGGACCTGCCTCGGGCGGAAAAGTGGCTCGTCGAGTACGAGGAGCACCGGAAGCGCCATGCCGACGAAGAACTGAAGCGCCAGCAAGGCTCCGCCTGACCGGAGCGATCGAGCCATCGAACGTGTCGCCGCGGATCGCTTGCGAGGCTTCGATGGCTCGATCGAACCTGGTTCAATTCTTCAAGACCGTTGAAGCTGATTGATCTTGTTGTAGAGCGTCTTCAGGCTCACCCCCAGTTCTTTGCTGGCGGCGGGCTTGTTCCCCTTATGCTTTTCCAAGACGACCTGGATGTAGTGAAGCTCCAGATCCCGAAGGGTCGGAGTCCCTTCCGGAATGGCAATGTGCGGGCCTCCGCTGGACGCGGGAGTTGCCACAAGTGAAGGCGAGGGGGATCGCCGGCTCATTCCCTGCGTTGGCAGGTGTTCGGCGTGAATCGTCCCCCCTCTGGCGAGGATCGTGGCGCGTTCGATCGCGTTGGCCAGTTCTCGAACGTTCCCCGGCCAGTCGTGGGCAAGCAACGCCTCGATCGCATCGTCGGCCAGTTCCGGAATCGGGCCATGACGACGCCCAGCGTACCGTTTGAGCATGTGCTGGGCCAGCAGCGGGATGTCTTCCTTGCGTTCGCGTAAGGGAGGGGAGTAGATCTCAAAGGTGTTGATGCGGAAGAAAAGGTCTTCACGAAATTGATCTTCGGCGACCATCTCGCGCAGATCCCGGTTCGTGGCGCAGAGGACCCGCACATCGGCGCGGAACGGCTCATTCTCGCCCACTCGTCGGATCTCACCCGATTCGAGGAAGCGAAGCAGTTTGACCTGAAGTCCCTTGCTCAACTCTCCCACTTCGTCGAGGAACAGAGTCCCTCCGTTGGCGACCTCGAAGAGCCCCTTGCGGTTCGTCTCGGCTCCGGTGAAGGCCCCTTTGCGGTGGCCGAACAGCTCGCTCTCGATCAAGTTCTCGGGCAAGGCCCCGCAATTGACCGGCACGAAGGCCTGATCGGCCCGGAGGCTCCGCTCGTGCATGGTCCGGGCAATCAGGTCCTTGCCGGTCCCGGTCTCTCCCAGGATCAAGACCGTGGCCTCGGTCGGCGCCACGGTGTCAATCAAGTGCATCACGTCCTGCATCACCGGCGTCTCGCCGACGAGCATCGGCGTGCCCCCTTCGGCGGCCTTCAGGCGCGTCTCCAAGGCGGCGGCCTTGTTGGTCAAGGATCGCCGTTCGGCAATCCGGTTGAGGACCACCTCCAGTTCGGCCCATTTGCAGGGCTTGGTCAGGTAGTCGAACGCCCCTAGTCGAAGGGCCTGAACGGCCGTATCGACCGTGGCGTGACCGGTCATCAGGATGACCTGCGTCTCAGGGCTGAGCTGGCGAAATTTTTCGAGAACCTCGATCCCGGTCAGGCCCGGCATCTGGATATCGAGCAAGGCCGCATCGAACCGGCCTCGTTCCAGGGCTCGAATCGCCGCCTGACCATCGGGGCAAGTCGTCACGTCATGACCGAGCCGCGGCAGTTCTCGCTCCATCAAGTCGCGCAGATAGTCCTCATCATCGGCGAAGAGGATTCGCAGGCCGCCATGTTGCGTTTTCTCCATGATCGAGTCTCCTCCTTGAGCGGTCTCCGGCGCCGTCGCCGACGCGTGTCGATCGGGGTCGATCGGACCGGAGGGACGAATCCGACCGGTCCGACCGAGGTCTCCTGGTCTAGTTGCTCGGGTCGTGCTTCCTCTCAGACGGGTCAGGAATCGGTTGAAGCACGAACAGGTTCATTTCAGACTGAGCCCGAGTGCGGAATGCTTCGGGATACTCATCTCCGACTAATCGGTAACAGAGCATCACAAACGGCTCATCCCGCTCGTTCGTTCCCTGAGTCATAATCCCCTTGGCGGTTTGCCCCACCGAGACGGAGGGTCCACCGGTCGATTCCATGTCGATCCGGTGCGGCTTGGCATCAAGGTCGAGGGTGTACGAGCAGGAATAAAGCTCGTTCTCATCGGCATCGAGCACCACGATCATCTCCTGCGTGATGCGAACCACATGAGATTCGAGACGCTCCTGAGGAAGCGGTTTCCCGTCGTTCTCTCCTGAAAGAATCTTGTAAAACCCGACATACGTTTTGGGTAACGACGGGTCCTGGACCGACTTGGCTTCCAGCGTCCGATCATCGTCGGCCCAAGACAGGGCCGGGGAAAGGGCCAGGAACAGGACAGTCCCGAGGCTCGAAAGCATTCGCATGGCTGTTTATCCTTGAATCGGAAGATCGGGGGACGCTTGCGCAGTGTCGTCCCCTGTCGCCATGCCAGTCTTGCAAAGCGGGTGCCGACCGCGAGAGGGCTCGGTCACGCCCCGATCTCGCCGTGGGGCCTGAACCTGAGTCGGAAGCCGGACGAGGAAGGTCGATCCGCATCCCTCTCCCGGACTCATGGCCATGATCTCGCCGTGGTGTTGATTGATAATGCGATGAGAAATCGACAGGCCAAGGCCCGTTCCCTTTCCGGCTTTGCGCCGGGTGAAGAACGGCTCGAAGATGTTTTCGAGGACCTCCGGAGCCATGCCACACCCCTCGTCTCGGAAGGTGAGCTCGGCCCGGCCTCCGCTGACCCGGGCATCAATCCGCAGGGTTCCTCCCGCGTCCATGCTGTCGAGCGCGTTGACGACGAGATTGAGGATCACCTGCTTGATTTCTTGGGGATCAACGAACGCGACCACGGCTTCTCGGGGCTGGAAGATGATGGTCTTGTCGCGGTATTTCCCCATGTGACGCATCATCTCGACGACGCCATCGATCAGCTCGACGAGATTCGTTCGCTGGCTTTGAATCTCGCCGCAGCGGGAGAAGTCGAGCAGTTTCTCGGTGATCCGCTTACAGCGGAAGGCTTCTTCCTGGATCATCCGCAGGTAGTCACGCACGACCCGAGAGTCTCCGGTTCCCTCGGGATCGGTGGTCCGGAGCACGGGTTCGAGGCGTCCTTCGAGCGCTTCGGCACAGAAGGCAATCGAGGCCAGCGGGTTGTTAATCTCATGAGCGACACCGGCGGCGAGGAACCCGACCCCTGCCAACCGCTCGGAGCGGACTAGTTGTCGGCTCCGCTCGGAGACCTGTTGTTCAAGGTCGGCATACGTCGCGCCGAGCCGGGTGGTCATGTCGTTGAAGGCCTCGGCCAGGGCTTGCATCTCATCCCCGGTCTGAAGCTCGATCTGATAGTCGAACGACCCTCGGGCCACATGGCGGACCCCTCGATGCAGGAGCCGGATCGGCGTGAACAGCCAGCGATGAACGAGCTTTGTGAGACCGCAAAGCATTGCCAGCACCGCGAGCGCCACCGTCCAGATCATCACCCGGCTCGACTGGTAATGACGCTTCGAGGCTTCGAGCACCAGGAAGAAGTCGCTGTGCAATTTGTCGGGCAACGCAACGGCCGAGGCGGTCAGCCGATCGAGCCGGGCCCGCGTCAACGCAAAGGGCTCCCAGGGGCCTGCATTGAGCAAGTTCGCTTCGGGATGCCGGGTCAGGTAGATCGAGGTGCGGTCGATCAGGTGGTCGATGGGCACGTCCGGCTGCAGTTGCCGGAGGACTCCCGTCAGATCGTCATCAATCAAAAAGGCCAGGGTAAACTCGTCACGACCGTCGGAACGATTGCCTCGCAAGCTGTTCCGCTCCAGTTCGGAGTAATACCGAAGCAAGGCTTGCCGAGCGGTCTGAAGGCGGTTGAGCAACCGATCGAGTAACTCTCGACGTCTGGCTTCGCGGTCGAGGATGGTGACAAAGGGGCCCGACGTTCGCTCAACCCGATCGTCGATGAGGGAAGCTCCCGAACGATGCGACTCCCCGCGGCTCAGGCCGACAAGCAACAGCCCCGACCATCGCAATGCCCCCGGCTCGGGAGGGTCCTCGGTCGCCGATTCGGACAGGCTGGGGATCGTGCCCTGGTCCGAGAGGAAATGCTCCAGTTCCCGATCGTCAAGATCGAGCTGCATGACCGCCTGAAGCAAGTCCTTCGACGCCCCCAACTCTCGAAGCTGATCGGTGAGCGTCAGATTGCTGCGATGAAAGGCTCGAAGGCCGACGACGGCACCGGTCAACAGTGTCATCATCATGGCAACAACCAGACTCAGGCCGACGATCAGCTTGAGCCGAATCGGCCAGCGGGGCATGGGGCGACCTCCGTGTCGAGCCTGTCGGATGCTCGGTGACCCGAGCACCACTGAGTGTCTGGCAATTCCATGAGCCAGGGGTGCGGAACCCTACCACAAAGCCTCCCGACTGAGAAGGCGGAGCGAGCCGTTTTTTCTCAAGAAGACCGCCGGACCGGTCGACACGGGATCGGATTAACGGAAGGAGTCGATCGCCCCCGTCGTGATCGCAAGAAGCATTGCCGTCGCCAGGACCAATCCCAGCCCCAGGCGAAGCCGTTGCAGTTGCGTCTGGAACCGCTGCTCGACTTCGGGGCGTCCCTCCAACTGCCTTAAGAAATCGATCCGACGCGCAATGCTTCCGTGTCGCCACGAGGCGGCCCGCGGTTCCAGCCCGTTGAGCGTCGCCACGCTGCTCAGCGCCTCGATGAAAATCCCGATTCCGACCGGGCAAAGCGCCTCGGGAACTCGGCCCGACGCCATCGAGGGGTCGGCGTTGACGTCTCGATGAGGGGGGCAATCGGCGAGACCGCACGAGACAACCCGACACCCGAACACATCCGCCTGCCGTTCGAACCATCGCGACAGGAACCCAAAAATCACGAAGAAATACGCCAGAGCAAACCCAAGGGCCACCGCCGCTTGCAAGAGCAACTCGACCCACCGGCTCCGCCCCCAGATCCAGAGGGGAGAGTCGAGGGTCAGGACCTGATCAATCCCGGCGCTGAGCAAGGCCATCACGCCCATCGTGCCGAGAAAAAAGACGCCGAAGTAGGTCAGATGGCGGTGAGCAATGTGCCCCACCTCATGCCCGAAGACCGCTTCAATCTGCCGAGGAGCAAGATTCTCAAGCATCGCGTCTGTGAGCAAGACATAGCGAAACCAGGGTAACGCCCCCGTCACCCCGGCATTCACCAGGGTTCCGCCGGTATCCCAGACGAGGATGTCGGTATAACCGAACCCAAAGCGTTGCGCGAGGTGTTCCAGCCGATCACGGAGGGGACCGGGCGGCAACGGTCGAGACGGCCAGCTCAACCGCACGAAGGCCGGCGAGAGGATCAGAATCAGACCTCCCAGCGCCGCATATAGCCCGAGGTGGACCCAGGCCCCGACCTGAACCATCGATTCAAGCCGCCGATCCACCTCAAGCATCAGGGCAAAGAGGACGGCCACCGGCAAGACCAGGCCAAACGCCTGGCGGGCCTTCATGAGCAGATGACCACCGAGCCGGATCGGTTGCCCGATTCTCACGCGGGCCGCCTTCAACGATCGTTCCGCCGGAAACAGGCCCCACCAGACCGTCAGGATCATGATGGGAAACGGCAGCAGGATGAGGGCCTCCTCGACCAACAGCCAGTCTCGGAGCCTCAACCGATCCGCAACAACCCTCGGCCATTCCGGGACATAAATCAAACCGGCATAGGCCAGCAGCGCGAGCACTTCCAGAATCTGGGCTGATCGCGCCAACTGGTGACGGTTCCGGAAGGTCTGACCCACCTGAGACGCCTTCCGCGCCAACCGTCTTCCGATCACTGCCGAGACAAACCCCAGCATCAAAACCGAGGCCAAGATCATCCCGAGGCTCATCGCAAGACTCGGGTCGGGACGAGTCGGCCCAGCCATGTTCTCAGGGACGATCGGCGACCAGAAGGCCACGAACAAAGCAATCAGGACGAGAAGGGGCATCCTTCGGGACTCTCAACACCGAGGGGACCGAAGGAACAGTCGCAAATCGATCGCGCTGCGGACATCGTGTCTGCCTGTGCCAAGACTCAATGGAGCGTTCGAACAGGAATCATGCGCGAGGCTTCACCCATTCCTCGACGCTCCAGCAACATCCTCGAACGATTCCGCCCCACAACAAGGAGCCCTATTGAACCGAGACGGCCAAGGAGGGCTCCATCTGAGTGCTGAAGAAGGCAAGCCGCTTGAACCCAATCCGATCAGTGCGGCCCGGCCCCCACAATGACCAGTTGAGTGGTCAGCGTTTTCTCTTCACCCTGATCGGTTTCCAGGGGAATCCTCAGAACGACCGAGGTGCGCTTTTCGCTTTCCTCTGAGACGATCGAAGGAACCGTTGCATCCGCTTCGGCCGGCGACAGCAAGAAGACCGAAGGGTGATTCGTCGCGGAGGGGCCGGTGCTGACCGCATTCAGATCGTCCTGAGGAATCGGCTCAAGCTCGATGTCCTCATCGGGGAGCGAAAGGAGGACATAATCTCGAAACTTACTCACCCCCAGGTGGTTCCCATCGACCGGCTGCAATCCGTATCGCATGGTGTAGACACCGGGCAAGATGACCTGATCCTTGTAGTCGCCCGTGTCTTCGGCCAGGCGGACAGCCCCCACGAGTTCACCGACCTGTAGATACGGAAAGATGACCGATCCGGTCGGTTCCGTGATTTCTCCCTGGGTCGGCAACGATTTGCGCAACCAGAGGTCGAGGTACGGTTTCCCCTTGGCATCGAGGACCCGAATTCCTTCGTCGGAGAGCGATTCACGAACAGGGGCAGCCAGGTCTTCGGGAGGTGCCTCGGAAAGGACCTCGGTGGAGTAGGAGTCCTGCGCCGAGGCGGACGGCCCGATCAGAGCCGCTCCAATCGCCGAGGCGACGATGATCGACATCGTACGCATGGGCCTTCGATCCCTTCGATTCAGACAAGTCCGGATGGGCGGGTGAGGACAATCAGGTTGGTCCGAGGCAAATTCCCGGTCGAAGACCCGGCATGACGTGCAGGTCGATCGAGGGAATTCACCCGTAATCGGGCCGTGTTGAGGGATTCCTTGAGTTGCGATCCGAGGGGAAGCCGACCGAGAGATCGAACTCCCCTTGCCGGATCGCTGCTCGTGGAGGATTCATCGTGAGGGTTGTGATTCGATCAGTACGCGAACTGCCCGACGAAACTGCTCCGGGCGTTCGGAGCCGCCCAGGTGCTTCCCAGGCCGGTGCCGCGGAAAGTGTGAGCGACGGTATACGCCGGCTGCACCTCGACCCCTTCGGACAGAGGCTGATAGGCAATCACCTCGTTGCCGCAAATGCAATCGTTGGCATCGAGCGGTCGGGTCGAGATTTCGGCCAGGCCCTCGGCCGCAAACCGCGCCGGGGGTGCCATCGGCATCAGGTGATGCTTGTGGGCAGGTCCCGCGGCTTCCATATGGCAATGCTCATCAATGTCGAGGTCGATCGCCGAAACCTTCACGTCGACCACCTGGCCGAGTCGCGTGCCTCCCAGTCGCTGGGCCATCTTGACCAGAGCGGCGCGCTGCTGGTTGTCGGCCCGCTCATCGACGATCAGGACGGCAAGAGCCTGTTCCGGCCGATCTTCAGAGAAGGTCGTGGTACCTCGGACGGCGGCGGCGACGCTCAAGCCGGAAAGATCGACCCCTTCCCACGAACCTTCCCTGACCTTCCAGGCCATGACGGCTCGATCACCGACGATGAAGACTTCGGCGTTTGAGAAGCAAGGGCCGGTAAAGACGTCGGCAGTCCGGGCTTCGAGATAATCGCCGTGCACCTGAACCGACTCGGAGGCGACGGCGGCAGAACAGATCAGGGCGCCACAGAGTGCGGAGAAGATCGTGCGCATCGGGTGAAACTCCTTGGCTCGGATCGAGTCGAACGGGCAAAGATACATCGAACCGCTCTCCGAGCGGTCGATTATGAAGCGTATCCGGAGGTTGCGTCAAGCAAAGGTCTTGGGTTTCAGCAACAAGCCCTCCGGCCCGGAATCGGGCCGAAGGGCGTCATGATGCTGCTCCGGAAGCCAACTCATCGCGGCGATCAGTTCTCGCCTACGATGACATTCACCAGGCCGGAAGCGACCGGTGTATCACTTTGATAGCTGTTCAGGTTCCGGACGACATCCATCGTGATGAAGGCCAGAAGCATCATCAAAACGGTCGTCACGCCGAGAACGCCGACCCAAAGACCTCCCCAGGGGGGGCCGCCGGCGTCGGTGAGCAGTGCGCTTCCCCCTGCCTTTCGACCGGTCGCGGGAGCGGCGGTCGCGGCCGCAGCAGCGCCCGAAGGCTCAAGCTCCTCGTCCCAGCCGACACCTTCCATCTCCTCGGAGTCGGAGACCTCAGCATCCATTGAGCCGCTCAGGGCGTCCTCGGCGGCAAGCGCCGGCCCGAGGGCGGTGGCGGCACTCTGGTCGACATCCTCCTCATCGAGCGCGAAGACCTCGGAGGCCGAATCACTCTCGTCGAGATCGAAGTCGCTATTGGCGTCGATCTGAATGGTCGCATCCTCGCCGCTATCGAGCGCATCAACCTCGAAGTCGGTATCCTCGAAGATGTCTTTCTGCCCTTGATCGCGGATCGGCAACGCGGTGGCCGAGGGATCGCCAGCGGCTCCTAGACCGGGCATGGCCGTTGCACCGGGATCAGGACGCTCGGCGGCAGGGCGAGAAGCCGGTTTCGAGGCGGCGGGCCGATTCTGCGCCTTCTCCTCCTCCAGAGGTGCCAGCTCGATCGATTCGGCGTCTCCGGACAGGCCACCCACCTGTTGCAGGTTAATGCCCGAATCGCTCGGACGTCCGAGATTGACGCCGGAGGAAGACGGCTCGGCTCCGGTGACGTCCGAATCACTCGGCCGAGGAGCAGCCGACTCGAACTCATCGCTGGCGTCGAGGGCCGTCAGCTCGAAATCACTACCCGATTCGGGCTCCAGGGCGTCGATCACGCTCGAAGGGGTCAGCTCGAAATCGCTATCCTCTTCGTCGGCCACTCGATCCCCCTCAGCTCGGACCTCACCGGATGAACCGACCGGGCTCGGGCGAAGCGTGGTTTCATCACTGGAGCCACCCTCTGCCGCAGCGCCAAACCCACCGGAGTCATCGTCGGCGAAGTCCGCCGCGCCGAACGGCTCGAACGCTTCCTGCGTGTTCTCGTGAACGAGCGTCACGTCGGAATCGCCGGGGGTCAGCGGAGGAACAACATTGATTTCGCCCGAGAGTTGGACATCCGAATCGCTCGCTCCCTTGGGTCCTTCCGGAACCAGGCGAACATCGGAATCGCTCGGCTGCTTGCCGGGAGTGTCCATGCCCAGGATATGGGAGCTGGAACCACCTCCCAACGGCAGCGAGGTGTCATCCAGCAGGATATCCGCGTCCGATCCCGACTCCTGAGACGGGAAGGACTCCATCGACGCCGGACCGAGGTCCGATCGAGCGACGCCGAGTTGGAAGACCGAGTCGTCGGTCACATCCGACTCGTTGGTCTGATCGGCCTGATCGGTGGGGAGTTCGAGATCCGAGAGCGAGAGTTCCGGATCGCTCCCCATCCCTCGTCGTCGTGCCAGTTCGTCAATATCAGAGACTCGAAAACGCCAAGAGCCGCTGTCGAGAAAGGCCCGCACTTCGCGATGCTGGGCCTTCTGCTTCAACTCCTCGGCGTTCATGCCGAGAACGTTTGCGGCCTCTTCCAGGGTGTAAAACTGAGCCATTGGGACGTGCTCCTCGCTTCGCATTCGGCCGGTCGGCCGTTTCGAATCGATTCGGTAGTGGTCGGCGGTGCCGAGATCCGAGGGGAGGAGCGTCGCGTCGGCGGATTCCGGCCGCGAGCCCCTGGAATTATTGCCCGGAATTTCCCCGAGGACGAGGGCCGGCGACCATGGCCTCGACCGCCGCAACCTCCGGGGGAAGGTTGTTGTACTCCGAAAGCTTCAAATCGGACCCGAACTGACGAGCGGCCTCCAGCTTGATCGAACCCCCTTTGAAGCCATCAATCTTGTACACGGCCATCGCTTGACTTCGCGGATCAATCAGAATCAGGCGGGTGCTTCCCTGGTCTGCAGGGGCGGGAATGGTCAGGCTGATCAGTCCATTGGCCGAAGAGGCCGATCCCGTTTCTGCGTGAACACCCCGAGCCGACGAAACTCCCAGGACCCAGGCCACTGCCAGGCCCAGGATCGCCCCGGGAAGGCCGTAGCCCAAGATTCGCCCGATTCTCCGCTTCGGCGTCGTCCCGATCGGTCCCATCGCACACCTCCTTGTCTCGATCCGACCCGATCTCCTGGTTCTGATCCGAACCCTCTGCTCGCCCCTGTTAAAACGAGCGTTCCAGGAGGTCCAGACCCGGGCATGGCCGAGAGCCGACCGTTCGGTGACGGCGTGTCACAACGACGCTTGCGAGACCAGTCTATCACACCGCGAGACGATCCAGAGGATGCGCCACAAGAAGCGCGGCGGCCAGAACCGGCCAATCAGAGCGACGTGTGTCGGTAATGCTCCATGTTCCGATTGTAAGGATCTTGTTCGAGACTGCAAGTCCGCCCCTGATTCCCCTTCCTTCGACGACCCCCACAGAAGGCCCGTTCCCCTGAATTCGAAAAAATTGTTGGAACTTTGCTTGAATCCCCGGTTGTGATTGAGGTACGTTGAACTCGCTCTTTTCCCGAGACCACGCGCGTCTCGCCGCCCGAGCGTGATCGAGGCCAATCCGTTTGGCCCGATTCCCCCGCCGACCCGCCGGGTGGTCCCGCCTCGACGTTCGATAGCAGATTCGGGAGCCATATATGCTGCGACGACACCACCCGGGACGGATTCTGCTGGGGCTTTCGCCTGCCATAGTCGCCGCCCTGGCCCTGATCGGCCCTCAGGTCGCTCGGGCCGAGGAGGCTCCGCCGGCCGATGAGATCGGCTCACCCGCAAGCCTGACCATCGCCCCTGGCGATGTCTTGCTGTCCGGTCGCCGGGCCTCGGCTCAGTTGATCGCCACGGCGACCGACCCCAACGGCGCACTGCGTGACCTGACGCGACTGGTTCAGTGGACCAGCCTCGACCCTGAGATCGCGCTGATTGATGCTCGGGGCCGCGTGACTCCGGTCGGCGATGGTGAGGCCCGGATCGTCGCCTCCGGTGGAAGCGTCGAGGCACAAACAACCGTCCGCGTCGAGCGGATGGCGGAGCCGCACCCGGTCAGCTTCCGTCAGGATGTCATGCCGGCCCTCAGCCAGGCCAGTTGCAATATGGGAGCCTGCCACGGCACCCCGACGGGCAAGGGAGGATTCCGCCTCAGCCTTCGCGGGTATCTGCCTGACGAGGATTACCAGACCCTCAGCCGAGAGATCGCCGGCCGCCGCGTCGATCCGTTCGACCCTGACAACAGCATGCTCCTCCGCAAGCCACTCGGTGAGTTGGCCCACGAGGGTGGCGTCCGCCTGTTCCGAGACACCAAGACCTTCGAGTTCCTGCGAGATTGGATCGCCGAAGGTGTCAAGGACGACCCCGAGAGCGCCAAAGCCGTGGCCCTGGAAATTGTCCCCGGCGACCGCGTCCTGAACGAGCCCGCCCGCTCGCAACAAATCGTCGCCCGGGTTCGTTACGACGACGGCACGGTCCGAGACGTGACCCCGATCTGCTACTACGACTCATCGAACACCGACATCGCCGAGGTCGACCCCTCCGGCTTCGTCAGCTTCAAGAAGCGTGGCGAGGTGGCGGTCATCGCCCACTATCTCGACCTCGTCGCCGTCGTCCGCCTGACCCACCTGATCGAGGTCCCCGGCTTCGCCGAGGTGGAGGTTCCTCAGGATAATCTGGTTGACGCCGCGGTCTTCGCCAAGCTCAACCGCATGCGGATCGCTCCCTCGGAACCCTGCAGCGACGAGGAATTCGTCCGCCGCGTTTACCTCGACACCATCGGCGTCATGCCGACTTCCGAGGAAGCCCGCGCGTTCCTCGAAGATCCCTCGCCCACGCGTTACGAAACGCTGATCGACGATCTGCTCGAACGCCCTGAGTTCAACGAGTTCTGGGCCTTGAAGTTCGCCGACATCCTTCGGTCGAACTCCCGCCTGATCAAGTCGAAGGGAGCCTATGCCTTCCATCGCTGGATCCGCTCGCAACTGGAGCAGAATGCCCCGATCGACCAGTTCGTCCGTGATCTGCTGACGGCCGACGGCTCGACCTTCGACAACCCGCCGGCGAACTACTACCGAATCAGTCGCTCTCCGGAAGAGGCCGTCGAGACCACCGCCCAGCTCTTCCTCGGTGTCCGGATTTCCTGCGCCAAGTGCCACAATCACCCGTTCGAACGCTGGACCCAGGACGATTACTACGGCTTCGCCGCCTTCTTTGCCCGGGTCAAGCAGAAGCCCGGCATGAAGCCCGACGAGGAAATCATCTTCGCGGCCGACGGTGGCGACGTTCGCCAGCCCCGGACCAATCAGGTCATGCCTCCTAAGGCCCTCGGCGGCCCCGTTTACGAGGAAGCGCAGACCTCCGCCGACCGCCAGCTGCGTCTGGCCGAGTGGCTCACGAGCGAGGAAAACGACTTCTTCGCCCGCAGCATGACCAACCGCATCTGGTATCACCTGATGGGCAAGGGGATCGTGGATCCGGTCGATGACTTCCGTGACTCGAATCCTGCATCCAATGTCGAACTGCTCGACGGCCTTGCCGCCGAATTCGCCGACAGCGGGTTCGACCTGCGGCACCTCGCCCGCACCATTCTCAACAGCCGGACCTACCGCCTGAGCGCCCGAAGCAACGAGCTGAACGCCGACGACGAGGTCTATTTCTCGCACGCCGTCACCAAGCTCCTCTCGGCCGAGGTCTTGCTCGACGCCATCTCGACCGTGGCTGATGTGCCGACCGCGTTCAACGGCCTGCCGGCCAACTCCCGGGCCATCTCGATCCCGGATGGTCAGATGGATCACCCGTTCCTCAAGACCTTCGGGCGCCCGGCCCGCGAACTCGCCTGCGAGTGCGAACGCGAGAGCGATTCGAACCTCTCTCAGGCCTTGCAATTAATCGGCGGCTCCACCGTCCACGACAAGCTCCGCGCCGACGGAGGCCGGATGCACCTGCTGGCCGAGTCGGGCAAGTCGGCCAAGGAGATCATCGACGAACTCTACGCCGTTTCCCTCTCTCGATCCCCGACGGAGACGGAGCAGGCCGCGGCCATTGCCCACATCGAGGGGGCCGAGAATCGTCGTCAGGCGATCGAGGACCTCGGCTGGGTCCTGATCAACTCCAAGGAATTCCTCTTCCGTCACTGATCGGAACCCACCCGATCGCTTGAGGATCGGGTGGCCATGCTCCGTTGCTGATTCCTGCTCGGGGGCCGCGATGCAAATGGTGTCGTGGCCCCCGTTGCCATTTCAGAAAGGACCGTTCAAGTCGCCTCTGCCTCCGGTCGATTCCAAACAACAGGAACGACCGATCCAATCCAGACAATCGGCCGTTCGATCTCCTCTGTTTCGCTCGGTTGGGCTCGGGCCGACGGCTCGACTCCGCCATCCCCCCATCGAGGAGTCACGCCGGTCATGAATCGCCCCCTCTCCCGAAGACGACGGACAAAGGCCCCGGCTGTAGAATCGTTGGAATCGCGCCAGTTGCTCAGCGTGGCGAACCCCTTGGCGCAGGGCAAGGCGGCCGAGATCGTCCACCAGTCGTTCCACAATGCCCGGCCCGCCCCTCAATCTCCCAGCCCGCTCACGACCCGAGTTTCCCTTGCGACCGATCGGCCCAGCTACGCTCCGGGCGAACCAATTACCTTCACCCTGACCCAGTCCGTCGCCGGCACCACTCCAGTCAATACCGGTCCGATGGGCAACTTCGACGTGATCGTCTCCCAGCGCGGACGGGAACTCTGGCGCCTGAGCGATCAACGCGGCCCGGTCGTCGCCTCTCACGTCCTCGTCACCATGCAACCGGGCGAGTCTCGCCAGGTTACGACCACCTGGAACGGTCGAGGGCGAGACGGAAGGCCCGTGACCGGCCCCATCGAGGTCCGTGCCGTGATCGACCGGGTCGAATCGCCGCCGCGGACCATCCAAATTGGTGTCGCCGCCTCGCAGGCCCGTCCGACGCCCCCAGCCCGACGTCCTTCTCCCATTGCGTTCAACCGCCCAACTCCCCTTCAGGCGCATCGACCGGCCCCGATCCAGGCCCACCGGCCGAACCGTGACCTCTCGGCGAATCTCGCCCAGGCCCGTCAGCAGTTTCAACACCAGCAGCAGAAGCAACTCCAACGCGCCGCCGAGGCTCGCCAGAACGCGTTTCCTCGCCCCGCTCCCCCGGCCTTTCCTGGATCGCTGCCACTCAGACGGTTCTCCTGACCGGTGACCGATCGGCTGTGCCCGGCCCGGTCGTGGCATCCGCGAGCGTTCCCACTCGGGACCCTCGCCCGTTCGCGGAGCCCGACCGGACCTTGTCCCCGTCAACCTATCCCGTGATCATTGAGGATGGGATACCCGGAGCCGATCGAGAGCCGCCCCATGCCACCCGAGACGCCCTCCCAGACCTTCCACGCGAACCGTGTGTCTCGGAACCTCGGGTCGGCCATGATCCTCATGATGCTCGTTCTGACCCTTGGGCTTCTGACCGATCCCAACGAGGGGTTCGCGGTCCAGGCCGCGCGGGCCGATGGCTTCTGGGTGATCACCTTCCTGATCGCCTTCCTCGTGGGGTTCAGCCTGATGGGCGTGGGCCTGCTCGCCCACTTCCGGAGGCATGCCCTGGTGTTCGATCCCGACGGGCTCACCGTTCGGGGTATCTTCCGCACCCGGTATCTCCCCTGGAACGATCTTCGGGAGGCCGTCTGGCGTGCCCAGAAATATCCAAGCGTGCTCCTTCGGTCCGATCGGGCAACGCTCTCGATCGACCTGAGCCCATATTCCTACTCGTGTGCTGATCGCATCGTCGCGGCCTTTCGACGCAATCTCGACCCGTCGATCCAGCGCGCGTGGGACCGCTTTGCCCTGCTCGCTGGGTTGGACGACCAGGGACTCCCGCTCCCTCAACCAAATGCCGAACCCGACCCGATCCCCGCTCCTGATGCGACTGACAATCAAGCCCGATGGGATCACCTCTTCCCGTATGTCGCGGCAACCGGGGCCTCATTCCAGGTGATCGCCGTTGATGTCCTCCCCCCGTCGTCGTCGTGGATGATCCTGGCCTTCGTGCCGGTCGCCCTCGTGGCCCTTTGGCCTGCCCCGACGTCGTTCCCACCCTCGGGAAGCCTTCAATGGCTACGGACTATGCCCGAGGAGCACCGCCGCGAGGCGATCGACTGCCTTGCGATGCTGGCGAAGATGGTGCTTGTCGGAGTGGGTTTGATCCTGCTCATCCCCATCCTGGTCGTCGCTTCGAGCCTCGGGGCCTTGCTTGCGTTGCATCGCTTCGCCCCTCAATTCGCGGACCCGGAAACGGCGAAACTGATCGGGGCATCAACCCTTTTACTCCTGACAATCCTGATTCTGATTCCCCTTGAGCGGCGGAGGAAACGCGATCGTGAGCAACGACTCGCCGAACATCATCGCATGATGTCCGAAGGCGACTCATCCCCCTCGACCTGACCTATCCTGCGTGGCGATCGGCTTATCCTCCCTGGTAGACTCAACTCCATGAGACCACCCTTTCCCGGCATGGACCCCTGGCTCGAACACCCGACCATCTGGCCGGACGTGCATAATCGCCTGATCGCCGCGATCGCCGATGTGCTCGTGCCGATGGTCGACCCCCGATATTTCGTCGGGGTCGAGAGCCGGATGGTCCTGTATCCTTCGCCAGACGACCCAAGGGGGGCACGGCCCGACCTGGCCATCACAAGGGGGCAGATCGACGCTCCCATGCCTCCGCCCAGAGGGGGAGGGGTCGCGGTCGCGCAGCAGGTTGAGGCGGAAGTGGAGGTCGTCGAGGTCGATCTGCCCGTTCGGGAGGAGGCGATCGAGGAAACCTACCTGGAAATCCGGGACACGAGATCGCATCTGCTGGTCACGATCCTTGAAATCCTCTCCCCGAGCAACAAATCAAGCGGCCGGGGGCGGGAAGCATACCTCGCCAAGCGGGAGGAGGTGCTGGAAACGCAAACGAACCTCGTCGAGATCGACCTGCTCCGGGACGGCGAGGTGACCCCCACGACACCCCCGATCCGCAGCCATTACCGCGTCCTCGTCAGTCGGAGCGTCGGACGCCCCCGGGCTCAGGTCTTTGCCTGGAATCTTCGGACTCCACTGCCGGACATTCCCATCCCCCTGCTCCCCGGCGACGCCGAGCCAATCCTCCCCCTCAACGCCACCCTGCACGACCTGATCGACCGCGCCCGGTTCTTCCGCAGGCTCGACTACGAGAAGCCCCCCTTCCCTCCCCTCTCGGAACCGGACATGGTCTGGGCGAACGCGATCGTTGCTCCGCCTCGCCCCTCCTGATCCGCGATCACGTCCACAACCGCTGGACCATCGCAATCAGGTGGTCGATCACGTAGCCTTGCAGGCAACCCGACACAAACGACACCGCAACGCCATCGCCTCGCCAAGCGATCGGCTCTCGGGAGCCATGCAACCATGTCCATCGCCACCTCGACCGCCTGGAAAACCCTCTCCACCCACGCCGAAACGATCGCCTCGCACCACCTCCGCGACCTCCTCAACGATCCCGTGCGCTGCCGGGCAATGGTCGCCGAGGCTGAGGGAATCACCCTCGATTTCTCCCGCCAGAACGCCACGCCCGAGACGCTCAAACTCCTGCTCGATCTGGCCGAGGAGGCGAAGCTCCAAGACTCGATCCAGGCCATGTTTCGGGGGGATCGGATCAACACGACCGAGGACCGCGCGGTCCTTCACGTTGCCCTGCGAGCGCCGAAGGGAACCTCGATCACCGTGGACGGCGCAAACGTCGTCGATCAGGTCCACTCCGTCCTGGAGAAGATCCGGGGGTTCAGCGATCGCGTCCGATCGGGCGAGTGGAAAGGGGCGACGGGTAAACCCCTGACCGACGTCGTCTCGATCGGCATCGGTGGCAGTTACCTCGGCCCCGAATTCGTCCACGAAGCCCTTCGCACCGATCCCGATTGCGCCCGGGCCGCCCAGGGCCGACGCCTCCGATTCCTGGCCAATGTCGATCCGATCGACGTGGCCCGCAACCTGGAAGGCCTGAACCCCGAAACGACCCTCGTGGTGATCGTCTCTAAGACCTTCACAACGGCCGAGACGATGCTGAACGCCAAGACGGTTCGCCAGTGGCTGGTCGGCTCGCTCGGCTCCGAGAGCGTGGCGAAGCATATGGTCGCCGTCAGCACCAATCTCGATGGCGTGAAGGAGTTTGGCATCGACCCGGAGAACGCCTTCGGCTTTTGGGACTGGGTCGGCGGCCGCTACAGCGTCTGCAGCGCCGTCGGTGTCGTGCCGCTGGCCCTCCAGTACGGCATGGATCATGTCGAGCCCTTTTTAAAGGGCGCTCATGCGATCGACCGTCATTTCCTCGAAACCCCCTTCGAGAGCAACCTGCCGGTCCTGCTCGGGCTGTTCGGCATCTGGAACTCGACGTTTCTGCAACGCCCGGACCGGGCCTTGCTTCCCTACTGCCAGGCACTCTTGAAGCTGGCTCCTCATATTCAGCAAGTGGACATGGAATCGAACGGCAAGCGCGTTGGGCTCGACGGCCAAACCTTACCTTACCCGACGGGCGAGATCGACTTCGGTGAACCGGGCACAAACGGTCAGCACAGCTTCTATCAGCTCTTGCATCAAGGCCGCGTGGTGCCGGCCGACTTCATCGGCTTCACCAAAAGCCAAACGCCAGTCAGCGTCGAGGGCGAACCTGTTTCGAATCATGATGAGTTGATGGCAAACTTCTTCGCCCAGCCCGATGCGCTGGCCGTCGGCAAGACGAGCGAGGAGGTCGAGGCCGAAGGGGTTCCCGCCGCGCTCGTCCCGCACAAGGTCTTTCCCGGCAATCGACCGTCGAACGTCTTGCTTCTCGACGGCTGGCTCAATCCCGAAGCCTGCGGCAAGCTGCTCGCGCTTTACGAGCACCGAACCGCGGTCCAGGGCTTCCTCTGGGGAATCAACTCGTTCGATCAGTGGGGGGTTGAGCTAGGGAAGGTCCTGGCGAAACAGGTCCGCGCACAACTCTCAGCCACCCGCAAGGAATCCGCCCCGATCGAGGGATTCAATCCCTCGACGACAGCACTCCTTCGAAAATTTCTCGGCGTTTGATCCGAGGAAAGGACCCTCCCTGATGAGCCTCGACCTGCTCGTCCTGTACGGCTCTGTCCGTTCCGATCGCCAGGGGATCAAGGCCGCTCGATTCCTCGAAGCGATGTGCCAGGTTCGGGGCCATCGGGCCACCTTGATCGATCCGAAAGAGGTCGATCTCCCCCTGCTCGATCGGATGTACAAGGAATATCCGGCTGGCCAGGCTCCCGAACCGCTCGAACGCCTCGCCTCGCAGATCAAGGCGGCCGACGCGTTCATCGTCGTCTCTGGAGAATACAACCACTCGATTCCGCCGGCGCTCTCGAACCTGCTGAGCCACTTTCTGGAAGAGTGGTTCTGGCGTCCGTCGGCGATCGTCTGCTACTCCGCAGGAGCCTTCGGCGGGGTCCGGGCGGCCATGCAGCTCCGGGCGATGCTCTGCGAACTGGGCACGCCAAGCATTCCCTCGCTCCTCCCCATTCCGAAGGTCCAGGATGTGTTTACGGAGGACGGTTCTCCCCTGAACGACGCCTGGCCGCGCAGGGCCTCGAAATTCCTGGACGAGCTGGAATGGTATGCGCAAGCCCTCAAGGCCGCTCGGGGATCGGGAGTCCCTTACTGAACCAACCCCTCCCCCTCAAGGAGCCTTCCTCTTGGAGACGACCGACCGAGATGCCCTGCTCCGCGCCCACCTGCTCGAATTGCTCGATGCCGGGGCGGCGCACCTCGATTTCGAATCGGCGGTCAGCGGACTCGATCCGGCTTTATGGGGGGTTCGCCCCGAGGGCCTTCCCCACTCTCCCTGGGAACTCCTGGAACATCTCCGGATTTGCCAGCGAGACATTCTCGACTTCTGCCGATCGGCCGACTTCGCCCCGCTTCAGTGGCCCGACGACTACTGGCCCGACCAGGAGACGGTCCCGAACGACCTCGCCTGGGACCGCGCGATCGCTTCCTTCCGATCCGACGCTCAGGCGATGCGCGACCTGATCGCCGACCCTCAAACCGACCTGCTCAAGCCCCTTCCCTGGGGAACCGGCCAGTCCATTGCCCGAGAGGCCATGCTGCTGGCCGACCATAACGCCTACCACCTCGGTCAGCTCGTCTGTGTGCGTCGCCTCCTAGGAGCCTGGGGCGACGCATGACGGCGCATGCAGACGCACTCACACGTCGAGACGTCATCCCCATCGAATCGAAGCCTCAACGTGAGCTGTCGCTGGGTTGCTCGGCGATCCTGAGCGCGGGGTCGAGGATGAGATCGAGCGGCAATGCGTCCCCGGCGGGCGTCGGGGGAGACCGCCCGTTGCGTCGGGTTCGCGGGTTGGAGCGGGGGCAAACGGTGGGAATCGATCCGGCAAGTTCGGAGCGGGTCCGTTGCACTGCGTTGCGAGGCGGGGTCGGAATCAGCGCTCTCGATAGACAATGCGGCCCTTGGTGATATCGTACGGGGTGATCTCGACGGTCACCCGGTCACCGGGGACGATGCGGATAAAATTCTTGCGCATCTTTCCGGCGATATGAGCCAGCACACGGTGGCCATTTTCCAGCTCGACCATGAACTGTGTGTTGGGCAGCGCCTCGACGATGCGCCCTTCGGTCCGTAACGGTTCCTCTTTGGCCACAAGGCCCTCCAGGGTCAGCCGATCCCGGCGCCGGCGGTGCAAAACCGGGGGTCGTGGGGGAGTCGGATCGCCGGGTCGATCCGATCGACCGGGAGGTCGCCTGGCGGTTGCGCGGCGAACCGTTCCCGAGTCAATGATCATTTTATCCGAAGCCGGCCGTCAAACCAGCCGGTTTTTTTCTGGAGTCTTGCCCCGGGTCGCTCCACCAGGGGCGAATCGCCCTGGTTCTTCGGGGAATTCCCCACGATCAGGCCGGCAGAAACGGAGGTGTCACGCCCTCCACCTTCAACCGAACGCGGTACACGGAATCGACCGCCGTGATGGCCAATGAGCGACCGTCGCGCCCCCACCAGTTCAGATTCGACGGCCGCTTCGGCGTGGCGATGATTCCCAGCAAGGTACCGTCGGGCCGATAGACCCAGATCCCTTGAGCGACGGCCACATAAAGGCGACCTTCCCGGTCAACCTTCAGGCCGTCCGGGCCTCCCGGTTGCTCGGGGTCCATCGTGGCGAAGACCCGGTCGCTTGCCGGATCGACCCGGCCGGACGCGTCGATCTGGAACGCCCGGATGTGGTACTTGGCGGTATCGCAGACGTAAAGCGTCCGCTCATCCGGCGAGAAGGCCAGGCCGTTCGGCTTCTCGAACCCTTCATGGATAATCGGGCGCAAGACTCCGTCGGTCGTCAGGGAGAAGACAGCCTGATAGGGCAACTCCTTCTGCTCGGGGCTCGGGACGCCATAAGGAGGGTCGGTGAAGACCATCAGGCCATCACTTCGGCAGACCACATCGTTCGGGCTGTTGAGGCGTTTCCCCTCGAACCGCTCGGCGACCGTCTCGACGCCCGACCCGTCGGAATTCATCCGAGAGACGCGCCGGCCGTTCTGCTCGCAGAAGACAATGCGGCCGTCAGGTCCGAAGGTCTGACCGTTGGCGGCTCCGGTTCGCTCGCGAAGCACTGCGGCGGGTCCGCCTCCTGGAGGAAGCCGATAGGTTCGTTCCGCCTTGATGTCCTGCCAGATCAAGGAATCATCGGGAAGCCAGAGGGGCCCTTCGGTAAACTCAAAGCCCTGGGCGAGCGTCTCAAGGGGACCGGCGATCAGGTCGATCAACCCCTCGTCTCGCAGGATCGAGGCGGTGGTCATGGTCGAGGATCTCCATCGTCAATCGTCGGGAAGCGAATCCGGGCGTACCCTCGGGATCGAGTGAAGCCGGTGCTCGGCATGGTTGCCAGGCGTCGAGTCCCTGACAAGGGCTCGTCACTCTCGGACGCACCTCTGATGCCGAAGGCCGAAGGTTGACCATCGAAGGCGTTGTGATAGCGTGTTATGATCGGCGAGACCGATCCGGGCGCGGAGTGGCGTCCGGTGTCTGCAGTGACTGCCCCATTCTGTCAGGGGGTCGCGTTTCATGGACTCCGCACCGCAACCCGATCCGAAGGACCTCCAACGAGCCGAGGCGTTCTTCAACTACGGGAATGAAGCCACCGCGCGTGGCAACCTCCCGTACGCGATGGACATGTACAAAAATGCGCTGAAGATTGCCCCGCTGGACCTCAAATTCCGTCAGGGCCTTCGGAACGCCATGCGGAAGAAGTTCAACAACGATCCCTCGAAGGTCGGGATGTTTGCGGGGGCCAAGATGCAGCCGATCCGGCTCCGGATCAAGGCTTCCAAGGGACGCAGCCACTGGCTCGAAGCGATCGAGCATTGCGAAGAAGCGTTCGCGCACAACCCCTGGGATGTCGGCGTCAGCCGAGATCTGGCCGAGGCAGCCGAGCAGCTCGGAGCTCCTGCCCTGGCTCGCTGGGCCCTGGAGTCGGTCCAGAACCAGGCGGCCGAGGATGTGAGCTTCTGGAAACACATGGCCCACGTTTATGCCTTTGCCGAAGACTTCCCCCGAGCCATTCTCTGCTGGGAGCGAATCAAGAAACTCTCTCCGGGAGACGAAGAAGCCGCCCGGCAGATCAACGCCCTGTCGGCCAGTCAGACAATTCACGGCAGCGGCCTGAACAACCAGGTCAAACGCCAGGAGTCGCCCGCCTCCACGACTTTGCCCGAGGCAGACGAGGACGCCGAGGCCCTGCGCGGCAAGCAAGCCATGAGTCCCGAGGAACGCATGGAGCGGGACATCAAGGAGACCCCCTCCCGTCCCGGCCCTTACCTCGAACTGGCCTCACAGTACCGACTCCAGCAACGACTGGACGAAGCGAGGGACGTGCTGGCTCGCGGCCTGAAAGCCCTTCCCGACGACGCCTTGCTCCGAGACACCTACGCCGAAATTCAGATCGCCCGGCTCCGCAAAGCCATCGAAGTCATCAAGGCTCGCCTGCGTGACCATCCCGACGACACCGAAGCGCAGAGCAAGCTTGAGAAATTTCACGCCAAGCTCTCCGATTACGAACTCGCCGAGTACCGTCGTCGCGCCGAATCCCGCCCCGACGATCTGCAACTTCGCTTCGAGCTCGGCCGCCGACTCGCTGCGGCCGGGCAGCACGACGCGGCCATCGCCGAGTTCCAGGCCGCTCGGTCCTCTCCCGCCCTGAAGGTCAAGGCCCTCATCGGCGCAGGAGCCTCGTTCGAGGCCAGCGGCGTCCCCAAACTCGCCGAACGCAGCTACGCCGAAGCCTTGAAGGCCGCGGACCCGGAAGACCACGAGGTCCTGAACGATCTTCATTACCGCCTCGGCCGGGTGGCCGAGCAAATGGGGAACCTCGACGACGCCGAAACTCACTACAACGAGGTCGCCGCCAACAACTTTGGTTATCTCGACGTGGCGCAGCGGCTCCGGAGCTTGAACCAGCGGATGTCTTCGTGATACAATCGACGCTTTGCCGGTCGGCGTGATGGTTCGCGGTCTCGCGACCACCGCTCCCGGACGTTCGAACGATTTCCTCCCCCCGCCTGACGGGACCCGATCGAGCAATGCCCAATACCGAATCCGCCAAGAAGCGTCTTCGCCAGAACGAAAAACGCCGGATGCGCAACCGGATCGCCAAGAAGATCATCAAGACCTACACGAAGCGGACCCTCACGGCCGCCTCCGAAGGGAATCTTGAGGCTGCCGAGGCTGATTTCCGCTTCACCATCGCCAAGCTCGACCGAGCGGGTGTGCGCCGGGTCCTGCACCCGAACACCGCGGCCCGCCGCAAGAGCCGATTGACCCGGGAATTCAATGCGCTGAAAAACGCCCCGAAATCCTGAATCTCACAGGATTTCCGTCGGTGTTTCTCCAACGGTGAACGACCTGATCCGGCCCCGGATCGGGTCGTTTTGCGTTGCCTCGGTCGATTCCCAACCAAGAGGCTCGTGCAATGGGCTCGCTCGGCTCGGAGTTCGACGCCATTTCCGAAGCCCTGGCCCGCGCCTTCGGCAACGAGCCACCAAGTTCCCCCGTTGCGATCGATCCCTTCCGCAATCTGCTGCGGCTTGTCCTGGATGCGCAACGAGGTCTACGCGTCGATCAGGCGATTGAGGCCCTCGACCGTGCGGGATGGTCCGATGATCCCGAGGCGCTGAGTGCGGTCGATCCTCAGGAGCTGTCCGACCTGCTGCGTGATCCTCGGGGGAAGGTGCCGGCCGGCGTTGTCCCCCTCTTGCTTCGAATCGCCTCGTGGGTGAGGGATCACGGAGGGATGGACGCCCTCGGCGCGATCGACACGGAAACCCTTCGAGACGAGCTGCGATCGATCCGGGGAATCGGCTCCACCACAGCGAACAGAATCTTGCTCGAAGTGCTTCGGCGACCAACGTTTCCGATCAGCCGATCCGATTACCGCATCCTCATTCGACACGGCTGGATCGACCCCGGAGCCGAGGAAACCGAGGCCAGGGAGGTCGTCGAGGGAACCGTTGCCGACGATCCGGACGCGATGCTCCGCCTTGCGTTCTGGTTCGAGTCGCTTGCCCGCTTCTGCAAGGCAACGGCCCCTCGGTGCGATCGCTGCCCGCTTCAGCCGTTCTTGCCGGAAGGCGGGCCACTCGACCCGGAATAACTTCCGGGCCGAGCACACTCCGAACCGTTCGAGTGGAACCCGAAGCGTCTCACCTTAGTTGCCTGGAGGGGTGGATCGGTTGAGCTGCCCCGGAGGACTGGGCGGCAATTCGCTACCGATCGGCGGGA
The DNA here is from genome assembly GCF_009177065.1 of Tautonia marina. Lineage (NCBI taxonomy): Bacteria > Pseudomonadati > Planctomycetota > Planctomycetia > Isosphaerales > Isosphaeraceae > Tautonia > Tautonia marina. The sequence continues at coordinate 184,741 of NZ_WEZF01000006.1, read as the reverse complement.
TTTGCAGGACATCCTTCAGAACCGCTCCGGGATCGCTCGCCCCCTCGCCACCGGCCTGCAAATTCGCGGCCTCGATCAAGCGGGCAAATTGCTCAGCCTCGGCGATCAAGGATTCCGTGCGGTCACTCACGCGCTCCCGGTCGATATCGGGCACGCTGAAGCTAAACTCCCGATCGCTGAACTCGGGTTCGAAATCGACCTCGGTATAGGTGAGCAAGAAACGGCTCGGCGGTTCCTCCTCCGTCGCGACGTTGCCGAGTGGCCGACCGGTTGCGGGATCGACCTTCGGCGTGTTCGCTCCTCGAACGATCGCCCGCTTCTTGCCCAGCATCAAGACCTGATACGGCCAGCCGGTTTCCTTGTCGATCTGGAGTTCCACGACACTTGGGATATAGGCCGGCACGGACGCCATCGGCGCCAGTCCCATCGCGTTCAGGTCTTTCCAGTTTCCGCGAAGAATCCAGACCGGCCGCCCCTTCCATTCGCCTTCCAGACGGCGGTCGAACCGCACCGACTGCCGCAACCCGTCCAGCAGCCAGTGAGGCCCAGAGAGCCCTAACCGCTGCTGAATAAAGTGGTTCCGGTGAAGCTCCTCGTAAGGCTCCTGGTTGATTCGTTCCAGGATCGTGGGCAGCGCGAGCCGGTAGTAATAGGTCTGGTCGAGGATCTGGGAGACATCCCAGAGGACGTTGCCGTCGCTGACCTGCCGCATGCGTCCCTGGGCCTGAGGAAGCCCTTGGACTTGCAGGTCGAGGCTGAAGGTATAGGGGCCCGATCGGGCGTATTCCCCTTCGATCGTGAACACCTGTCCGAGCATGTCGACCTCCTGACGAACGGAGGCTCGCACCTGCTCAAGCGCGTGGATCTTGACCAGGGCCTCATCGAGCGTCAGTTCCGCCTCGGTCGGCGGTTCCGGCGGCACCGGAGGCGGGGCAAACGTCGGGTCCTGCGCGAGGCTCAGCAGCGGCAAAAGGCCAGCCACGAGCAGAGGGAGAAGCAGACGAATGTTGGACATGGCCGGGTCGTGCCGTTCTTTACTCAAGGGCAGGAAAGGACTGTCCGATCTTATCGCCAGGCGCCGGACGCGGCAAGTCCGGCGGGATCGCCCCGACTCGGTTCGTTTCCAGGGAAGGAGACGGCCGTGCGCGGGACTTTGAGGGTCGGGCGATCAAATCGCTCGACGCTCGGGTATCGGCCGATCGGTCGAAGGCAGGGATGCCCGAGGCCGGTTGGCTTGCGGTCCCCTGGCCATCGGCCGCGCCGCGACCGGCGAGCGACCTGGCCTTTAAGGCCGAGTCGGTCTGCGGTCAGCCCGAGGAGGAAGGCATTCACTCCCATCGTCCGATGACCCGGATCACTCGTCCTACCCATTGGTTCGGGTAGGGCGACGGTCTGTCGAGGGTATCATCGCGTCGAGGGGGCGGGAGGTCAATTCAGGATGAAGACGCTCGGAGTGCTGATGTTGGCGGCGGCAGCGACCGGGACCGGCGGGATGTTCGACGGGCCCGGGAAACCGCATGCCTTGACAAGCCTGTTCCGGCCCCACGTGGTCCGTTATGGTCCGCCGCCGGCTTCTGGACCGATCATGGCTCCACCGACCGATCCGGCCCTGTCGGGTGCTGGGTTCGGGGCCAATCGCATGTTTGCCAACACGACCAGCCAGGTCTTCTTCGTCGATCCGGCGAACATGGAGATCAGCTGGCAAACCGCCGGGCCGGATGGCTCGCCGGTCTATCTGCCGCCGCAACTGACCGTGCCGGCGCGTTACAATTTCCGGCAGGGCTTCATTTATCGGTTGAAGCTCACCAACATCGCCAACAACCCTGGCCTGTCGCTCTATCCGACGATCGAGGTCGCCCCCTCGTCGCCGCAGACCGACGCCTATCTGACCCACAACCCGATTCCGGTCCAGTTCACCCAGGAGGACTTCGACCAGGTCCGGGCCGGGAACTTCGTGACCAAGGTGGTTTACCTGCCTGATCCGAAATTCCAGGAGCTGGCCGTTGCCGGCCTTTACGGTGCCGAGACCCTGGTCTCGACTCGCCTGGAGCCTGGGGTTGATCCAATTCTTGAAGCCGACAAGCGTGGGACCATCCTCATGGTCATCCGCGTCGGAGCGATCGACCTCGAAATGCCTCCTGGTGGTTCCGGCAGTGTTGCGGCCCCGGCCGCTGACGGTTACGCCCCGGGAGAGGTCATCTACGGAGAGCCCGGCACGATGACTCCTCCCCCGTCTCCGGAATTGAACACAATCGCCCCGCCGGTGGAGGAGGTTCCGGTCGAAGGCTCCTCGCCGTCGACATTCATCCCGCCGGTGGCCGAGCCCTCGGTGGCTCCGGTCTCGATGCCGGTTCCTCCCTTGCCGCAGACGGGATCTCCGTCTCCGTTCACCGGAAGCCTGCCTGAGCTTCCGTGATCGGTGATGGTTCCGATTGACCCGGTCAGTCTCCTTCCGGGTCTTTCGCAGAGGCCATGCCCCGCGGGTGCCGAGTTTCGGCCCCGCCGGGGTGATGGCGCGTTCCGGGGGCCTCTCACCGATCGGGACTTCACCCGGCCCCGGCCCGCTCACAATCCAACCCGCCGGAGACGTCCGGGAGCGTCGAGCCTGTCCAGTTGAATTTCCAGGCTCCGTTCCGTTTCCGGTGCGCGACCGCCGCTTCAAGAACCCAGGAAGAGGGAGGGACCGACCCATGACGCGAGTACGACGGACCGGCTGGGCGTTGACGGCGGCCCTGCTGCTGTCCATCTCGGTAGGAATGGCCGGCGGAGCGGCCCAGGCCCGGCAGGTCGCATTTGACGACCCGACCGCCGGTGTTGCTGTCGTGGGAGAGGCTCCGGCCCCCGCTGGGCCGATGTTGCCCCCTCAGATCCAGGTCGTCCGCCTCTCGGGTCCGCTGGGTATGGGGATTGAGGTGCTCGAACCGGCCCCCATGATCCTCTCCGACCCGAACGATGATCCGGCCATCCACGGCCTGACCGTCGGCCTCCAGGTCGGGGTCGGCTATCGGCTTCGGCTGTCGAACCTGCCCAATCAGCCCGAGGCCGAGGTCTTCCCGGTCGTCGAGGTTGTCGGGCACCTGCACCGACCTGCTGACATCGACCCGACCCGCTTCCCGATCCAGGTGATCTTCAGCCAGGAAGACCTGATCGACGTCGCCGAATCGGGCCGACTGGTCACGCAGGTCGTCTACCTCGAAGCTCCCGACCAGGCCTTGCCCCTGTCGATCCCCAAAAACCAGATTCCCGTCACGACCCTCAGCCCCGGCGAGGAACCGCTTCGGGTGGCCGGCGCTCTCGGTCGGGTCATGGCCATTGTTCGCCTCGGAGGTCGGACCCCGGTGCCGGGCGAACCGCTCGGCGGCTTCGGAGCGACGAGCCTGGGCGTTGGTCCTTGCCCGTTCGAGACGACCGAGGGGGTTCGCTGCGGCGTTCCGATTTGCCCTCCCGTGTCGTTCGGCCTCGCGCCCAAACCGCTGTTTCCGGGCGACGAATATCTCTGCGACGGTGGCGATCACCAGAACAAGGCCGGCATCGGACCCGATGGCCAGGTCGTCGGCGTTGAGCCGAGAGACGCGATGATCCGATTCAACGCCGGCTCGAAACCCCGAGTCCTGCCAACGAACACGGTCTGCATCTACGCCCCTCGTTTTGCCGCGGTCAGAACCAGTCTTGGCGTGAACGAGAATCGACTGATTACCGTGCCCCGAGGCGCCGAAGCTCTGACCCGTCAAATGCAGGAAGCGACCGTCCGGCCTCCGCTGCGAATGACCCAGAATCTCGCAGCCAACGCCGTACGAGATCGTCGACGCGCCTCGGCCATGGAGGGTCGAACCCCACCGATCACGCACATTGAGGTCCGGGTCCTCAACGGCCTGACCGACGTGGTGACCATCGACCATCAAGAACTGGTCCAGGGGCCGCAGGTCTCGGTCAACGAGGTCGGCCCGAAGATCAACCGCCGCGCGACCCCTCCCCTCGGCATCAAGACGGCCGAAGGGCCGGTCATCACCGGGATCATCCAGGGGGCCAGCCAGACCATCGTCTCCCGAAGCGCTGGTGAGCTGGCCGGAGTCGAGACCCCGCCCGATCTGCCTGGCCTGGCGGTCAACAAGGAAACCAACACCGACGTGGCCGAGCCCGGCCAAGTGGTGACCTTCACGATCCGATGGCGCAACATGGGCAACGTGCCCATCCACTCAGTCTCGATTGTCGATAGCTTGCTGCCTCGATTCGAGTACGAACCGGACAGCGCCCGAGGGCCCGTCGGTGCGATCTTCACGGCCGCGGAAAATCAGACCGGCTCGGTCGAGCTTCGCTGGGACCTTCCCGAGCCCGTCCTGCCCGGTGCCGAGGGGTCGGTCTCCTTCAAGGCTCGCGTCCGCTAAGCGGCCTTCTCGCAACGGCTGGTCAGGAATCAGCATGGCCCTTCACGCCGATCCCAAAGGATGGGCGTGAAGGGCTATTGTGTATCAGGAGCGCCGTCGGTTTATTCAGGATTGGCGATCTGATGCTCGACGGCTTCCACCCGATGCCGGAACTTCTCGAAGGACAGGACCAGCTCGCGCAGCTCCTCGTGGATTTCCTTGACTTTCACACCCAGCTCGGCCAGTTCGACCTTCAGGTCGTCCGCCTGAGCCGGACCGCCACCATCAGACATGGGAGAATCTTGGCGGCTCATGATTCAGTCTCCCTCGAATGTTCGGTTCGGGAGGCCTTGAGTGGATCGAACACCACCGCTCATGACACCCCGAACAGACAGGGTTATCCCGATTCGTTTCCAGGAGATCACCGCTCAGGGAGCGAGACGCTCGGTCCTCCAACCGCTCGATCCGGGAACATAGCGGATGCGGTCGTGCAGGCGGCCGGGTCGCCCTTGCCAGAACTCGAAGCCGTCGGGGACGAGCAGGTAACCTCCCCAGTGAGGAGGCCGGGGAATGGTGTCACCAAAGCGTTCGGTCGCCTCCTGGAACCTCGCTTCCAAACTGCGGCGGTCGCTGACCACCGTACTCTGATCCGAGGCCCAGGCTCCGAGCTTCGTCTCGGTCGGCCGCTGCTGGAAGTAGGCGTCAGACTCCTCCGGCGAAAGCCGTTCCACGCGTCCTTCGATGCGGACCTGCCGCTCGATCTCGTGCCAATCAAAGAGCAACGAGGCGAACGGATTGACCTCCAGGTCGCGGCCTTTGCGGCTCTGGTAATTGGTGAAGAAGCGGAACCCCCTGGCATCAACCCCTCGTAACAGCACGATCCGGGCCGAGGGTCTTCCCTCCGCCGAAACCGTGGCCAGGGCCATCGCGTAGGGCTCATCCAGCCCCGCTCGCTCGGCATCGGCAAACCACAGGGCGAACTGACGAATCGGGTCGGGATCGACCTCGGCCTCGGTCAAGGACCCGAGCCGGTACTCCCGACGAGCAGTGATCGACTCCACGGTGTCACGCTCCAGCGGCATCCGACGTAGCTGTCATGGATGCAATGAATCAGGGCCAAACGGTGCGGAAGCCGCCAGCCCGCGATGGGTTGTCTCGGGTCGAAAGGAACTCCGTTCGTTCGCTCGGCCCGACAGGATCCATTGTAGCCCTGCCGTCAGTCTGCTCCTAGGACGGCGCTCAACCCTTTTCGGCGTGGAGTCGACGATGATCCTCCAGCTCCGTCACGGCAAGACTCTGTACGAGGTCAACGTTCCCCGAGGCTCTCAGATTCACCGCACCGCGATCGGGTTGCCCATGCTGGTCGTTCCCGGCCCTCGGCCGCAGGATACCGCGTCCTGGGTCGGGGCTCAGGAAATCGTGGGAGCCGCTCGACGGGGTCAGTACGGCATGAGCTTTCGCTCGGAACGTCGGCTGGCCGCCTGCTTCTGAGTCCAAGGTCGAGGGGCACGGAGATCAGCGCGAGCGCACCACGAGCGTCCCGGCGATCAGGTCGTGGAGGGCGCGGTGCTGCTCGGTGAATGCGGCCATGACGAACCCCAGGCCGAAGGGAATCAACGAGAGCAATTTCGCGAAGAATCGTCCCAGGGCTCGGGAGAACGAGAGGCGTTGGTCCTGATCGGTCGTGACCTTCATGCCCAGCGCGAGCTTGCCGAGCGTGGCCTGACGGCTGCCGCTTTCCAGGGTCGCAAAGTACAGGACGATCAGCGCGAACGAGAGCAAGGCACCCAGCGGCCTGGCCGTCTCGGGGGCAAGGCTGGTCACGTCGAGCAGCCCATTCAGACCGGCGCAGGCGGCGAGCAAGATCAGGTAATCGATTCCCAGCGCAATGGCCCTTGGCAAAATTCCTGCCGGGGTCGCGGACGACCTGACCGCCTCCTCGTCTCGCGCTCGACGGAATTGACGAGACTCGGCTCCGCTCCAATCGGTCATCGTCATTGCACGCGCACTCCGTTTCTTAGCGGGGAAGGCCTGGTCGGCGATCACTCAGAACATCCATCGACGGGATTGTTCAGGTTCACGAAATGCTCGTCACGATCACCTTTCCCGCGGCTTCGCGTCCCAAGGCGATGGGATGATCACCCACCTGGACGACCATTGCTCCCGACTCGCTCCGGTTCTCGGCCACGATCCCTTCGGCTCCGAGGTCGAGACCGCAATCGGTCAGGTATCGCAGGAAGCTCGGGTCCTGATCCACCACCCGGGCGATCCGAAACCGCTCCGAGGCGTCGAGGTCGTTCAACGGTCGGCCCGAGGGCAGGTCGAGCGAGCCGTCGGCCTTCGGAATCGGGTCGCCGTGCGGGTCCACGGAGGGATGGTTGAGGAAGGCGTCGATGCGGTCGATCAACGACTCGGAAACGGCGTGTTCCATGTGCTCGGCTTCTTCGTGCACCTCGTCCCAGTGCATTTGCAGCGTCTGGACGAGGAACAGTTCGAGCAACCGATGACGTCGCAAGACCTTCAGGGCCAGCCGCTCGCCTTGCGGAGAGAGTCGGACCCCTTCATACGGTGTATAAGAAGCCAGGCCCGCTTCGGAGAGGGTCTTGAGCATTCCGGTCACGGTGCCCGGCGAGACGTTGAGCGCCTGCGCCAGCTCTCCCGTGGCCACGATCCGATCGGGAACCTCCCGAGAGGCAATCAGATAGATCGTCTTGACGTAGTTCTCAACAGTCAGACTCGCCACGCGACCGGTCCCTTTCCGACGGCCTTTGTTGCCTCGATTGGATGAACGCCCCCCCAGCGTACACAAGTCGAGGGCCGAACTCGACCCTGTCCCCCCCGAGATCCGAGGGGTCATGAGTTCCGGAATCCAGGAGAAGCCCGCCTCGGTTCCAGAAGGGTCATCCCTCGGTCGCGGGTGGAGCCTCGGGCCGATCACCGACGAGCAGCCAGGCGGCCTTCAGGTACGCCCCTTCCGGAGCTTCGAGTCCGACCGGATGATCGGCCGAGGCTCCGGTGACGCTGAGAATCCGAGCCGATCGACCCGCCCGACGACCGGCTGATCGCAGGATGCCCAGAAATTCCTCAGCCGGAAGCAAGCCCGAGCAGGAACAGGTCAACAGCAAGCCGCCCGGCTCGACCAGGCCGAGGGCCAGGGTGTTCAGGTCGAGGTACTTCTTCCGCCCCTCGTCCATCTCCAGTCGAGAGCCGATCAACTTCGGCGGATCGAGTACGACGACGCCGAAGCTCCTGCCGTTGAGTCCCATCTGCCGCATGTATCCGAAGGCGTCGGCATGGACCAGTCCCATGCGCACCTGATTGAGGTTCGCATTCTCGCGAGCCATCGCCACGGCCTTCTCGTCGAGATCGACCCCCGTGACCTCCTTCGCCCCCCCTTGGATCAAGGCCGAAAGGCCAAACCCGCCCGAGTAACAGCAGACGTCCAGCACCTCGCGATCCCGGCAGTAACGGGTCAGCTCGCGGCGGTTGTCGCGCTGGTCGCAGAAGAAGCCGGTCTTGTGCCCCCCTTCGAACTTGACCCGATAGCGGATGCCGTTTTCTCGGATCTCAACCTTCTCCGGAGCGTCCTCGCTGACGACCGGGCGCCCGCCGAACGCCTCGGCCTGAGCAATTCGCTGATCGACGTGGACCCGGTAATGCGCTGTTCCCGTCGCCGACAGAAGCCGGTCCATCAAGGGGCCGATCCGCTGATAAATGCCCAGACTGAACACCTCGGCCGAGAGGACCTCGGCGAACCGATCGACGATCAAGCCGGAGAGGCCGTCTCCCTCGGCATGGACCACCCGGTAGGCATCGCTGATTGCCTCGATCCCAAGAATGTCGCGACGAAGCGCGACGGCGTCCTGGATTCTGGCCTCCCAGAAGGCGGCGTCGGGGGGAGTCGTCCCCCGGGCGATCAACCGAACCGGGATCTGCGACTTGGCGTTCCAGAGCCCGAAGCCCAGGGGAACACCGTCGCGGTCGATCACCCGAACCAGGTCGCCGTCATTGGGCCTCGGGCCGGGTTCGGGGCCGATGACCATCTTCTTGAAGATGAACGTATGAAGCCCCGGAGAACGAACCCGAACCGTCGGCACGGTTCCTTCCGGTTCCAGCGCTCGGGACGGTGCCGGAATCCGTTTTCGATTGTCCACCTCGCCCACCCGATCGTCCGCCATCGTTGCGCGTACCCCTGCGTGTCAACTCGTCTCGAACCTTGGCCCGCTTGCCCACCGATCGTCGTTCGGAAATCTTCGAGGCCGAGGGCCTTACTCCTCGTCGTCGTCCGGCCCTTCCAGGCCTTCCAGATCGTTACGGACCAGGCGACGCAGCCGCACGAGCAAGGCCGTGGCGTAGCGTTGCACGGCGATCTGACGAAGCATGACCTCCTCGGTCGCGGCGTCGAGCGGAATCGCGGCCAGGTCACGATAGGTGCGGTTGAGACTCTCCCAGCCGGCGTTCAGCAGGGTCTGGGCCAGTTCCGGGCGGTCGGCCGGGTCGGCCTCGCGGACCTGAACCAGTCCTTTGCGGACCTTCTTCATGGCCTGTTGCGCCTGCTGGAGCTGTCGGAGGGCAAGGCCGGAGGTCATCTTCTGGGCCATCAGTTGCTCGGTCGGATCGGGTTGGATTGGATGGGGTTGGCGAATTTGCGCTACACAGAGATGGTCGCCGAAGACTATTCTAATCAGGTCACGTCTGATCCGTCCAAACGCCCTTCTTGTCCAACTGCTCCTGGAGCCGTCAGGGATGAGTGAATTCGACCACGAACACTCGGGCGATACGTCCGTGGCCGATCCCATCGTCACGACCAAGACCGCTCCCAAGCCGCAAAAGCACGCCGAAAACGAAACCGAGACCCGGCGCCAACCGCCCTACAACGTCATCATCCTGAACGACGAGGAGCATACGTTCGACTACGTGATCGAACTGCTCTGCAAGGTCTTCCGCCATTCGCTCGCCACGGCTCAGGAACTGACCTGGCGGATTCACCTGACCGGGCGGGCCGTCGTCTTGACCACGCACAAGGAACTGGCCGAGCTCAAGCGCGATCAGGTCCTCGCCTACGGTCCCGACCCTCGGATGAGTGTCTCCAAGGGGCCGCTCGACTGCTTCATCGAGCCCGCGCCGGGAGGATGATCCCAGGTGTCCGTCGAGCGGAGCGTTGCCACTCGCGTTCCGGGTCGTCCTCAGATCGCTCCGCCCGAACGCTCCTGAAGCTCGGCCCAGCGCGACTTCAGCTCGCCCAGGATCCGCCAGAACAGGTCGCTGTGCATGGTGCCGGGTACCCGTTCGCAGGCTCGGGCATGAAAGCGCTGGGGCTCGGTGTATTCGAGATGGTGGGCAACCTCGTGCAGGAACGTATCGAAAAGTTCCTCCAGCGATCGCCGTCCCGACTCTCGATCGTGCGTGTAGATCCGGATCAACCGTCGGCGACGATAATAGCCACCAAGAACCCTGGCCGTGGCTCGGGGGTTAATATCCAGGACGAAATCAACCCGAGGCGGATGAATTCGCTCCAGACGACGCAGGAACAATGGGCCAATCGCCGACAACGGGGGTTCATAGCGCGAGGCAGTGACTCCGGGGGCTCGGGCCACCTTCGTCCCCTCGGGAGGACGCGCCGTATCGGCCCGATCTCCCACCCGGTCCCGTCCTTCGGCCGAGCAGGTTCGATCGGCCTGTCGATCCAGGTCTTCTCGAATCGAATCGAGCACGTTGCGGGTTCCGTGCGGCACGTCGAGCCAGTCGCGTTCGAGCATGAGCGGCGAACCCGTTCGATGGATTCCAGGAGGCAACCCCGGAGTGGGGAACTGTCAGGCTGACCCTTTTGTCATTCTGAGTTTAGCATCGGATGGCTCCCTCGTCAGCCGGGTTCACGACGGCGAGTTGCCTTGCCACGTCCTCGATTTGCGGCAGAGGTGCCGGGAATCGTAGCGCGCCAGGAATCCTTGCTCCTCACGGAGCGCTCCGTTGCACCGATGCTCTGGCCCGTCTATGTTCGGCCGGAACGGACGGGAGAATATGCTCGGGACTCTGCCCCGAGCAGTTCGAGCGGCCCGTACAGCCCTCCTTTTGATCCGACCCGGGAGCCCGGAGGCTCCCCGATCGGCCCTCCCTGACCCGATCCCGGAACCTCGCCATGAGACACCTTCCTTGCCTCCTCTCCCCTCTCGCCCTGATGGTGCTGGCCACTCCAGCCTTCAGTCAGGCTGAACCGGCCGGAACGCTCGAAGGGCACGAGGAGCAACCCTACGCCGTTTGTTGGAGTCCGGACGGAACGGCCATTCTCTCCGTCGGCTTCGACAAGACTCTGCGCATCTGGAACGCCGAAACGCTCGAACAGCGCGCGGTGATCAAGGCGCACGACGATCTTGCGCTGTGCGTCGCCGTGAGCCCGGACGGCACCAAGATCGCCACCGGAGGCCAGGACAAGCTTGCCAAGATCTGGCCGATGCCCGCCCCGGAGACCGAAGCTCCCACCGAGCCGTTGGTCACTCTGACCGGGCACGAGGGGCAGGTCTATGCCGTCGCATTCGCTCCCGACGGCCAGCGGATCGCCACCGCCGGAGCCGACAAATCGCTCCGCCTCTGGAATGTCGAAACCGGAGAAGCGGGCCGAACCATCGCCGAAGCGCACGCGGCGATTGTCTACGCCGTCGCCTTCCATCCTTCGGCCGATCTGATCGCCTCGGCCGGCGACGACAACCTGATCAAGTTCTGGACGTCCGACGAAGCGGCCGAACCTGTGAAGGCCGAAGGACACGAGGCGGCCGTCTACTGCATCGCCTTCAGTCCCGACGGCTCGACCCTGGCCAGCGGCTCGGTGGACAAAACCCTCCGCCTCTGGAACGTCGAGGACGGCTCGCAGCAACGCGTGCTTCGAGGCCATACCGACGACGTCTACGCCCTGGCCTGGTCGCCCGATGGCTCACGGTTGGTGTCGGTCGGCTACAGTGGCCAGATTCTCATCTGGGACCCCCAGTCCGAGGAACCGCTGTCCCAGCAGCGTGTCGCTCCCGACACCCGAGCCTCCAGCGTGGCCTTCAGCCCCGATGGCCGCCGACTGGCCGTGGCCGCCTCGGATGGCCTGGTCTATCTCCTGACCATGCCCTGACCAGAGCGAAGGCTCCCTACGCTCCCACCCATGCGTTCGTGTCGCGCTGTTGCCCCGGTCGAGCGCAACCCGTGTTGTTTCCTGGCAGTCCTCCTCCCTTCGACCTAGTGTTGGGATGAGTGCACGAGGGACAGGTGGTTGACACCACCACACGCGTCCCCATTGGCACGGCACCATGCTGTGCCCCAGGAACAACCTCAGAGAAAAGGGTGGGAACGATGGGGATTCGCCTGCTGACGAGTGAAAACACCCGCCGATCGACTCCCGAGATTCCTTACAACGGAATGGACCGACGCAGGGCCACTCGGTTCGAGGCCGTGGAAGATCGCATCTGGCTGGGGTGGTGGGATGGCGAGGTCTTCCAGACGCTCGGCGCGCTGCTGCTCGACATCAGCCGCACCGGAGCGGCCGTCATCTGCCCGGATGGGCCGACCGAGGCGATGGATGCCTGGTTCTGCATCGTCGGCCCGAGTCTCTCCGGAGGTGCTCGGGCTCGGGTCGTCGCCCGAGAGCCGATTCCGGACAAGCCCGACCAGATCCGGCTCCGCCTTGAATTCCAACCGACGTGCCCCGAAGATCTCTATCTCGTCGCGCTCGGCTTGCTGTCGAACGATTGGAGCGAAGCCTCGCACGCTGAGGCCCTGAGTCAGGTCGGGAGCAGGTAACGACGGGCGATAGCCTCTCGCATGGCCGATCGGCCCCCGGCCGCGTCCGAGCCATAGCGATCGGCGATCGTCCGCGCCTCCTCGGCCAGTTCGTGATCCTTTAACGCTGTGGTAAACCAGGAGGAGTAATCTCCGTTGTGGAGATGGTGGAGCCACGTCTCTTCGTCGACCCCTTCGCCGATCTGAAGAAACATCCAGAGGTTCTGCGCTCGAAGGTTGAGCCGATCATCAGACCCTCTGTAGTAAAAGCTCAGGTGGGGTTCGAGTTCCCCGATCGCATACTTTCGTGAATGACGACGACGCTCGGTTCGAGCCGGCAGGCTCCGGACCACTCGGGGAGGCCCCGCGCCGGGGCGTCGCGACCAGACCACGCATTCTCCCGGGGCGAGGGTCCGATCGTCCTCCACGGCCGGGGGTTGCTGACCAATTGCCTCCGCGAATCGAGCGAGGGTTTTTCCCGGCGCCTCGCCAACCGCCCAGACCTCCTCGACCGTCGCAAGGACCTCCGGCGCCATGCTCTCCGGATGCACGGTGATGAACAACGCCCCGCGCAGATCGAGCGGCAAGGTCGTGGGATGCCGGCCTCGGGGCAACAGATGATGCGCCTCGTCAATCACAATCCATTGCGGTCGGCATGTTCGTGCCCGAAGCTCCTGAAGCCTTGGCATCAACGCATCAAAAAATTCCGGCCGATGGGGCATCGAGAGACCGATCAGGTTGACCACCACCGTTTCGTCGGGGTGTTCGAGCACATCGCCCACTTCCTCCAGCGGTGGCGGCGACTCCGCGCTTCCCAGCACGATGGCCTGCGGAAAGGTGGTGTAATCCCCTTCCGGATCGACAATGCAGGCCTGATACCCCCGCTCCGCAAGTCGTTCCAGCACCCCGGTCACCAGGGTTGATTTGCCGCTGCCCGAGGTCCCCGCGATCAGGACGTTCAATCCGAAGGGCGGGAACTGAACCATCACCTCCTCGTCGTCACGATCGTACCCAAGCGGGATGTGATGCCGCGTCAGCCTTGGCTCCAAACTGGCTAGGTCATCATCGAGCAGCCGATCGACGAGCTGGCAAACTCCCTGGCCTCGGGGGTAATCGGCGGTCCAGTCGGCATGGTCCATGAGCGAGGCGATCGCATTCTCAACCGCGACCCCGCACTCGGTCAGGCGGAGCATCGCGTGGTCATTCTCCGCATCCCCGACCGAAACCACGTTGCGCGGCGAGAGGCCGAGCCTCCGGAGCGCCTCTCGCAAGCCGCTGGCCTTGTTCACGCCGCTCGGCAGGATCATCACGGCCTGCTTGTTGAAGATAACCTGCAACTCCAGACCCATCTCGTGAATCGTCTCGATTACCGCCTGCTGATGCGGCTCCCAGGTTGCCACGATCACCCGACCCACGCCCAGCGGCAATACCCCTCGCTCCTTGAGCCGGTCAATGAATTCCCTGGGTGGCGGCTCATCGAGCAGCGAAATCTCTCGGAGCTTCGGATCGTAGATCAAGCCCCCGTTCTCGGCCACGACACAGTCGAACAGCTCAATCTGAGGACAGACCTGAAGCAGTTCATCCAGTTCCCGGCCCGTAACCATGATCAATTGCCGGCCCGAGGACTTCAGCCGCAGCAGGGCCAACTCCGTCTGCTCGTCGATCGCGCCGTGAGCGGCCAGAGTTCCGTCATAATCGGCGGCAAGTGCAATGTAGCGCATGAAGTTCACCGGAGCGCCGGATGCGATCGCCCCGACCGCTCAAGCGGCAAGATCGGGGCAGGTGTCAGGGCGTTGACCCGAGACGATCGCCTCGGCTCAGAACCGCCATCAAACCAAGGATTGCGACCACCTGACCAGCGACCAGCGGCACGAACTGGAGCCACTGGCGCTCCGCGTCGAGACGGCTGACCCATGCCGGCCATCCTTCCGAAACGATCGTACGGGTGAATCGCCCACCAATCCACCACGGTGCAACTGGCTCGCCAAGCCAGTGCGGCAAGACGATCTGCGTGGTCGGATCGGTCAGGTCCTGCGGCAACTGCGCCCCAACCCCTTGAAACAAGAGGATCAAAACCCCTCCCCCCAGAGCCAGCAAGATGGCGGGAATGAGCGCCCAACGCCCCCCGACTGCCAGCACCCCCGCCACGCCGATCATCCCAAAGGGCAGCAACGGCACCAGCAACCGAGGCCCGGTCGACCACCCGCCCGTCCATTCCGGATAGCTCACATTGATCAGGAACACCGCGACACTTGCCAGCATCGCCACCAGTCCCAGGCCCCACCGCCTGCGAGCCATCAAGGCGATCCACCCCGGCACCGCTAGCATCAGAATCGGGGCATAGAAGAACAGGCCCCGATACCTCCCCCACAGCAAGGGGGCCGTAAGGCTCCAGTCCGGCGATCGCAGGCCCAACGGGTTGTCCTCCGAATGCACCTGAGCGAACTGTTCGGTTGCGTGGTGTGCGTAACCAATATCGAGGGGGGAGCCGAACGCCAGCAGGTTGTATCCCATCAAGATCAACGTCGGTCCCAGCGCCCCGACCGCAAACATCCCGAGCCCCTTGATCGGCATGGCCTTGCCCAGCACCTTCGCCAGCACGACGCCCGCGAGAATCGCCGAGATCGGCCCGACCGACAGCTCGACCACCGACGCGTAACTCGCCAGCCAACCCGCCAGGGCCATTCCCCACAACGGACGTCGGGCTCCCGGACGATCGATCAACGCCAACGATCCCAGCAAGCAGGCCGCCGCCAGTTGGTGACCGTAACTCATCGTCGCATACGCATAAGCCGGAGTCGCCAGGCCGTAGGCAAGGCCCACCAGCACCGCCCCTCTCGGACCACAGCCGACCCGACCAGCCAGCACCACCAGGACCGCCGCGCCGATCGCCGTGGCCAGACCGGCCGTGCCGAGGGTCGTCCAGTAGTCTCCCGGCCAGTGCCGCAAGGCCGGCTCACCGATCGGGTGATCGGGCAAACCCACCGCGACCTTGGCAATCGCATACGGAATCGTCGCCACCAGCGAGTAACCCGGCTGCTTATCGGTATAGTAGCGATCGTCGATCCGGGCGATGTCGTTCGTCTGCACCCGGTAGTCGTCGAGCCGAATCGTCCCCTGATCGACCAGCGCATAGGCCAGCATCAATCGGCTCGCGCTGTTCCAGTCTCGGGCGTGCCAGAAAAAGGCGAAGCTCGCCAGCAGAATCAGGGCCACTCCGACCGGCGCCAGCACCCGATCCCGAGCCGACCAGCCGGGAAATTCCTCGCGATCAGCCACGCGTTCCATCCCCCGGGCCGTTGCTTCGCCAGATCAACCCGATCACTCCCGACACCGCCGCCGCGCCGAGCACGGCCGCTCCCGACTGAATCGGCAGCATGTAGCGATCCCAGGCCATCGGGATGAACGCCGTCACCGTCGCCATCGCCACGAGAAACTGGACCAGAACGGCCCAGGTCGTCGGGGCTTGCCCCGCTCGCAGCTGCCGACCCCCCATGCGGATCGACCAGATTCCTCCCGCCAGGACGATCGGCCCCCAGACCAAGGCTCCCCAGTCCTGGTTCCAGTCGTACCGAACGATCGAGTCCGTCGTCCTTGGCCCGAGCGGCCCGAACCGGCCGAACCCCTGCACGCCGACCACGGCAAGCTTCGCTCCCAGCCCGTCCACCGGATACCCCTGGGCCTTGAAGACCGGATGCTCCTGAGCCCCTCGGGACACGTCCGAGCGATGCTCCATGACCGCCAGGGTCCGGCCAATCACCCCTTGCTCGGCCAGGCTCACGACCCCCTCCGGCGCTCCCTGGGGCAGCTTCGGGTCGGCCGTCAACACCGGGTTCCCGACGATGAAGGTTGCATAGGCCACCAGCCCCGCCAGAATCACCGCTCCCACCACCAGGCCCTTCCGACCCACGCTCACCCCCGGCACCACGACCGCCAGAGCGGCCCAGGCCACCAGGGTCATTGTCGCCAGGCCGCCGCTCAGCTTCGCCAGCGCCGCCAGGCCCGCCAGCGATCCGGCTCCGAGCGTCATGGCCAGCACAGCACGTCCCCGACGATCACCGACCATCAGTTCTCGCCAGGCCCAGAGCGCCACCGCCAGCGCCAGCAGTATGAATGCCTCGGTCGGCACGTCCGACATCGCCCGCCGGGCATGCATCCGGTAAAGCGGGTTGATCGCCAGCAACACCCCCGCCAGCAATCCGGCCCGAGTCCCGAAGCTCATCGCGCCGATCGCCGCCAGGGCCAGGCAGCCCAGCGCCCCAAGGACCACGGTCGGCCATCGGGTCCAGACGAGCCGATCCATGCCGCCGAAGGTCGTCGCCGTGTTGTTGTACCAGGCAAAGGCATCGGCCCGATCGGGCATCGGCCGGCCTCCCAGTTGGATCATCGCGCCGATCAAGTACTTCGGCAACGGAGGGAGGTCGATCGCCGGATATTCGAGCCAGGCAGGGTCGTTCCAGTCTCCTTCCCACCAGAGCGGGCCGAAATACGCCTGGGAAAGGTAGGCCCACTCGTCGATGAAACTCGGTTCGTCAGCCAGGCGGAAGCCGAAGCTCGCCAGGGCAAACAGCCCAACGGCCACGAATCCGAGCCGGGTCCAGAAGGATCGACGGGGGAGTGTCTCGGAATCGGTTCCGTCGGCAGGCATGATGTCGGGGGATCGGAAAAGTGGGGTTGCGCCGGTCGGAGCGATCGCGCCCGGGGTAGTGATGGGGTTATTTTAGAAATCGGTACAGATGACTGGCAACCATGCGGCCATCGGATATGGTTCCCTGACGCTCGATTTGCCACCGTGCCCGGCGACCGAATCGCCGAACATCGGTGTGTGATGACAGGGGCGTCGCGCCTCGACGATCGGCGGAACGATTGCCGTGACCGTCGTGCTCCGACTGCCGCGAGCGAATTCATGCCTTCCCTTGAGCATTCCTCCACCCGAGCGTTCGATTCGCGGCTCAACGGCATTCCAAGGCCCTCGGGCCTGGTGGTCCCCCCTCTCGTTGTTGGCGTCTCGACCCCGACGACTTCGGTCGTCCGGCATCCGCAACGTTCCCCGATCCGCCCGGCCATCCCGGCCTGGGGGGTTCGTTCGGGCACGCGACGGGCCGGGTCTCGAACTCCCTGGAGGAATCCCCGATGAAGACCGAGCGAAGCGCATCGACGGGCCCGCCCGCCCGCCGGGCGTCGCCTCGCCTCGCCCTGATTCTCATGGCCCTGGCGGCGATCAGCCTGGAGGGATGCCAGTCTCTTCAGTCGATCAACCCCTTCCGAAACTGTGTCGGCTGCGGTCCTCTCAGTAGGATCGGCAGCGGCGGTGGCCTGTTCAACCGCAACCGCGGGCGGATCGTCTACGAGGAGCCGCCGATCATTCTTGATTCGGCTCCTGGTGTCGAGGTCTTGCCTGGCGAACCCGCCATCATCCAATCGACCCCACCCGTGGGTTCGACCCTCGTGCCGGCCGATCCGGCCCTGACGACTCCCCCCACTTCGATTCGTCCCCCGGACGACAACACGCTGGAGCTGGAACCCTTACCTGAACCTTCGGGTCGGGCGCCGCAGGGCTCCGGGACTCCGCGGGCCAGTGCAGATCGTACGCTGGGGAGTCGACCGATCGATCGGGCCTCCACCACTCCGACCTCGACCGGCGATTCCTTCGCCGATCGCATGGCAAGACGAAGTAGTGATGAGGCTCGGCCTCGCTTCGGCTTCGACCCGGCTCCTGAGCCGGGTCGGGGCGTCCCCCTTCCCGCTCCCAGTTCCGTAGCTCGCACCGACTCCCGCGAGAGCCTTCGGGTGATCGATCGCCTTCCGGCTCCCGAGAGCATCGGCCCCGATGAGTCCGATGATCTCGCCCCTCCTCCTCCGGTCGAGCCGAAGCCCGAAACCCCTTCTGCCGAGCCGACCCCGCAACCGGCTCCGGCCGCGCCTGTGGTTGAGCCGACTCCCGAGCCGGCTCCAGCCGCGCCCGTTGTTGAGCCGACTCCTGAGCCCGAGACTCCCCCTGCGGTCGGTCAGGCGATCGAGCCGGAACCGGTGCCTGCGGCCGACCACGATCTGTCTCCTCCGGCGGTCGTCGAACCCATGCCTCCCCCGTTTGCCGAGCCGACTCCCGCCCCGGTAGACGGGGCTGGGCTTCAGCCCTTACCCGACCCCGCTCCTCCTGCGGTTGCGGAGCCTGAGCTACCGACTCCGACGGAGCCCATCGAGCCGCCTCCCGATCCTCCGGCGGTTTCCGAACCGACGACCCAGGTGATCCCCGAGTCGCCGCCGGACATCGGCGGGACCTCGGGGATCGGAGCATTTTATAGTGTTGCCCCGCTGCTCGCCGGCGGGGCCATTCCGGAAGAATCGGGATGGACCTGGCTGGCCGATCACGGCTATCGAACCGTGCTTGACCTGCGGCCGGTCGATCAGATCCGACCGACCGACTTCGCCTCCAGCAACCGACTCGGCCTGCGTCATGTGCTCTTGCCCATGACGCCCGGCACGATCGACGCCACCCTCGTCAACCGCTTCGAGGAAGAAATCGCCCTCGAATCGGCCCGTCCACTCTATTTCTGTGACACCGACGGCTCGGCTGCCGCGGTCCTCTGGTACATCCACCGGATCAAGGTCGATCGCTCTGCCCCCGAACGGGCCCGACGCGATGCCGAACGCATCGCGCCGATTTCCCCTTCCTTGATGCTGGCCGCACAGGCCTTCCTGAACGGCCAGCCCCTCGCCGCCCAGCCCGAGCCCGAGATTCCCGCCCTGGTCCTCGAAACCGAATACGTGGTCGAAACCGAACTCTCCCCAACCGAACCCTCTCCCGAGAGTGCCGAACCGTCTGCCGTCCACGATCCCACCACGGTGGTCGTGGAGGGGTCTGCTGCGCCCGCCGACACCGATTCCCAGCCGCCGATCGAGCCCGAACCGGCCACCACGTCTCCTGTTGCCGAGGCGTCCATCGCCGAGGTCTTCGACGATCCATTCGCCAAGTCAGCCCCGGTCGATCCCAAAAGCTGGGGACCGTACGCCGCATTCTTTCTGACAATCCTTGCCATCCCGCTTGCCTACTGGGGCTCCTCCAACCTTCCGACCGGCTTCAGGACAAGGGTCCGGGCCAGTCTGACGGGACCGGCGCGACAACCTGCGTCTCTGCCGCAGACGTCGGATGCCTGAATCGCAGTGACCGCGCATGCAGGGCAATCCGGTGCCCGCCGTCGTTCGCCGGAAGACGCCCCGAAGCCCCGTATTTCAAGTCCCCCACGATCGGCAACCTTCGAGATGCCAGTTGCACCCGGATCTGATGGCTCCTGCCACTGACCGGCCTGACTTCCAACCACGATCGACCCCGCCAGCGCTCCAGGACTCTATAGGCTAACACGGCGTCCTTACCGGCCGCTCCCACCCGCACCACATTCCTCGACTCGTCCTTGACGAGCCGATCGGTCCACGTCCCGGCCTCCTCCTTCGGCCCCCCTTCGACGATCGCCCAGTAGACCTTCTCGACCGTCCCCTCGCGGAACTGGGCCGACAGCCGACTCGCCCCCTTGCTCGTCTTGCCGAGCAGGACCACCCCCGACACCGGCCGATCGAGCCGATGCACCAGGCCGACGAACACGTTCCCCGGCTTCTGATACCGGACGCGCAAATCCTCCCTCGCCCAGTCCACCAGCGACTCCGATCCCGACTCGTCCCCCTGCGTGGGCATCCCCGCCGGCTTGTTCAGCGCGAGGCAGTGATTGTCTTCATAAAGCACAACAGGGCTCATCGAGACATCCTGTTTTGTTGCGTCCAGGGCTTTCCGAATCGAGATTGCGATCACTCACGATTCAGCCGATTGCCCGCCCGCGGCATCGGTGAGCCGCTTGACGATCAGGGTCGCATAGGCACCTCGCGGCAGCTCGAATTCCAGCTCCAGGGTCTTGCGACCTCGGTACAGATCATCGTCGTTCAGGTGCGACTGCGACCAATTCCCGGCCCGAAACATCGCCGCGCGGTCCCCTTTGGAGAGGAAGACATCCTTCAAGTGCCGGACGCGGAGATCCTCCCAGGCCATCCCCTGCTCCGCGACCACCGACCGGGCGATCTCCGCCACCTCATCCGAACCGATCACCGTTCGAGACGCAGGCAAGGGCAATCGGGTTCTGGCGAGCCGATCGACCTGATCGGGCTCCAGGCCGACCGGAACCGGCAGCTCCGCCGTCCGAAAGGGATGCACCACCCGCTGCTCCGGCCGGGTGATCCGTTCGATGAACCGGGCCAGAATCAGGTTCCAAAGGTGACTCTGATAGGCCGAAAAGTAGATCGACCTCAGGTCGCGCCTGACCCGAGCGAAGGCGCCTCGAAAGTCGGTCGGATGATCAACCAGGTACGTGACGATACTCCGAATGTGCGAACGGTCGAGCGCCTCTTTCGCCTCCGGCCATCGGCCCCAGAACTCGCGGAGGATCGCTTTCTGCCGGGCGTCTCCGGGACGGTCCGAATCGTTCTCCTCGGCCAGGGCGAGCCACAACGCCCGCTCGTGATCTCCCGCAATCCAGGCCCGGCCGATGAAGTCTCCGCTCGGACCGACCGAGCCAAACCGCTGATCGTCGAAGTAGTTGGGAATGCCGTCGCGCGGAATCTCCGTCGCCGCCCGAAGTGCCCGGGCCGCCTCGTCGTCCGACAGATCGCGCAGGACGATCCCGAAGTGGTTCCCGCGAAACGACGACGGCCCATAAGGCTCGTCGATCCGCCCGATCGGCTCCAAATCAATCTGTTCCTGATGAAGCGACCGCTCCGGCCCCTTGAAGATCGAAAGATATTGAATGGTCAGCGCGTGCCGATCCTTCAATCCCCCGTGACGCACCACATCGGGCGGCAGGTTCCAGCGGCGGCGAATCGACTCGATCGCCTCCGGAGTGCCGATCCCTCGCTTGGTCAACCGGTAGAGGACGAATCGGCCCCGGTCACCAGGTTCAACGGTCGGCAATTCCTCGACCCGAAAATCCTCGGGTCGGCACTTGATCTTCACGGCAATCGCGTCTCAACGGGCGTAGCGGGTGGGTCGTTGGGGTCAATTCCCATTGTAACGTCCCGGATCAATTCGCGCGCAAAGACGCGGAGCCGCAGCGAAGCGAACAGGAGAACTCTCTTCTCTCCCTTCTTCTCCGCGACTCCGCGTCTCTGCGCGCAATCCTTCTTCCGAATCCGGCCCAATCAGCCGAAGAGCGACGTCACCGCCTCACCCTTCACCAGTTCTCGGGGCTGGTTCAGGTGGTTGTACACAATCGTATCCGGGGCGATACCGAACGAGTGGTAGATCGTCGCCAGCAGCTCATTCGGGTGAACCGGATCATCGACCGGAGACGAGCCGGTCTTGTCCGACTTGCCGTGGACGTTGCCGCGACGGATACCGGCACCGGCCATGACGGCGGTGTAGCAGTACGGCCAGTGGTCTCGGCCGTCGGCGCTGTTGCCGTTACCGGAGGTGCTGACCCCCTTCTGCGGGCTGCGGCCGAACTCGCCGACGGCCACGACGAGCGTATCGTCCAGCATCCCCCGCTCGTCCAGGTCGGTAATGAGGGCCGAAAGCCCCTGGTCGAGCATCGGGCCCGACTGGTTCTTCATCCGCTCGGTCAGGCCGACGTGGTGGTCCCACGAGTGGTTGTCGCTGTTTGCGACCTTCGGCCAGATGACCTCGACCACCCGGGTTCCCGCCTCAACCAACCGCCGAGCCAGCAGGCAGCTCTGGCCAAAGGTGTTGCGGCCGTAGCGGTCACGCAGCGGGGTCTTTTCCTGTGCCAGGTCGAACGCCTCGCGAGCCTTGCCCGAGACGACAAGGCTCAGCGCCCGGTCGTAGTACTCGTTCAGGTTGTAGTTTGAGACGGATTCATCCAGGACAGGCATTGCGTCGTTCAGGGCCTCGCGAAGCTTGGCCCGGCGCTGGAGGCGAAGGGCGAAGACTTCGGGGCGGAGCTGGAGGTCATCGACCTTGATCCGGCTCATCTTCTCCATGTCCATGTCGTCACCCTCGGGGTAGAGGGTGTACGGGTCGAACGACTTGCCGAGGAACCCGGCGGTTCCCCCTTTGCCGACCACGTTCGACTCTTGCAACGGGCGAGGGAGCATGACAAACGGCAGCATCGGCACCGTCGGCGGCTGGATGCGGATGATGTTCGAGCCGAAGTTCGGGAAGTCTTTCGGGCTCGGCGGTTCGAGCTGACCGGATGGGCTGACCTTGTCGGTCGTGTAGCCGGTCATCATCTGGTAGATGGCGGCGGTGTGGTTAAACAGACCGTTGGGGGTGTAGCTCATCGAGCGGATAAAGGTGTATTTATCCGCAATCTGGGCCATCTGCGGCAGAATTTCGGTGACGTTGACGCCCGGCACGTTCGTCGGAATCGATTTGAAGGCGCTTCGGACCTTCTCCGGGGCGTCGTCCTTGGGGTCCCAGAGGTCGAGGTGGCTCGGGCCGCCCTGCAGGTAGACGAGGATGACGCTCTTGGCCTTGCCCCAGCCGGGACCACCCGCGAGCCGGCCGGCGTCGTTGGCCGAGGCGGCCTGCAACTGAAGCATCGAGCCGAGCGACAGGCCGAACAGGCCCGAGGCTCCGACGCGGAGAATATCGCGCCGGGTGGCGCCGAGATGATCGTCGCAGAGGTCCTTGCCGCTGGGTCCGGGAACGAACAGCATCGCGGTCCTGCCTTTCGATGGGCGGTTCGGGGGATCGGTCCTACGAGCCGTCAGGAGGGGTGCGAAGGCAGGTTCGGATTCGAGCACGTCTCAATCCGGTATAACCTGTCTTCCGCCCTCGATCGCATTCCAAATCAGTGATTGAACAGGAACGCCGGGCTGTTGATCAGGGCCCAGGCGATATCCTGGGCCGCCGTGAGCCGGCGGGTTTCGAGCTGGTTGGCACTCATGGCCAGGTCGGTCCGAAGCCGGGCCAGGGTCGGGTCTTCGGGCAAAGGTTGTTCGGCCTCGGCCAAGCGCTGGCGAAGCTGCACGAGCTTCGGATCTTCGGGCAGGGGCTGCTCGGCCTGGGCCAGGGCCTGCTGTTTCTGTCGGTACGGCTGGTCGATCGCCTTGAAGTAGGCCAGGACCGAGGCCCGTTGTTCGTCGGTCCAGTCGGTCTCACCCGCGGCGACCAGGGACGCAAAGTCGTCCGGAAGGCTCACGCCCACCGACTCCGTTTGAGCGCTGAGCGCGAGGCGGAACCGGCCGATCGAATGCTCTCGACTCTGGAAGTTCTGCACCATCTTGATGGTCAACAGGGTGCCTCCGGGGTGATTGAGCGGCTCGGCCAGCTGGAAGGTGGCCCAGTGGGTCACCCCCGAGGCCGGCGAGACGGCCCAGCCCTGTGCCGGGTCCTTGTCGTTGCCATCAACCGCAGCAGTGATCGGAAGGTTGTCCTGGCTGAAATCGGCCAGCGGGTTGACCAGCGAGAGCTTGCGGATCTGGGTCGGATCGGTCAGCGGAGCGGCATGGACCTCGATCTCGTTGAGCACGAAGTTGCCGTCCTTTGCCCGGCCCGGCCCGTTGCGGGGCAACGACTCATCGGTCAAAACTTCGAGCCGCAGCGCGGTCAGGCCCGTCAGTTCCGTCTCAGCGACGATCGTGTAGACTCCCTGACCGTTCTTGTCGCCCGATGCCACGATCGAGCGGTCCTCGCGCTGTTCCAGCGTCGAGCCGTTCGAGGCCGTCATGCGGCGGGCCTCCAGCGACTCCCAGGCCACGAGGTTCTTCGACTGCTCGGCGGCCCACTGGGAAATCTTGGCGGGCAGGTCGTTGGAGGCGTACCCCTCCAGATCGGCCCTGGCGGCAGCGATCTTCTCCTGCCGCGCTTGCTCTTGCTCGGCAACCCGGGGGGCGATCTCTTCCTCGTAGGCCGAGAGTGCCTCGCGGGCGGCGGCGATCGCCTCCTCACGCTCCCGTTCCCACTGGGGCATCAGGGCGGCCACTTCCGCCTCTCGGGCCACGAGGGCGGCGGCGAGTTCCTGATGGTCTGCGCCGATCTCGTCGAAGACGGCGAGGCAGGCGTCGATCTCGCTGACCGTCGCCGGCCGGTTGAGGATGCGGAGGAACAACTCGTTAATCAGCGAGGCATTCCCGTCTTCTTCCTTGGTCAACGAGGCAATGGCGTTGTTCGCGTCGCCGATCGCCTCGGCCACCGTTGGGCCGCTGACCAGGGCCATGATCGGCCCGAGTTGCAGATCATCCGAGCGTTCGCACTCGCAGGCCGACTCGCGAACCGGTCGGCCGAAGGTCGTCAGGAACCCGCTTGGCAGGTCGATGCCAGAGTCGGGCAAGGCAGCGGCTCGGGTTCCTTCCGGCACGCCGGGAATCTTCGGCGTCGCGCCGGCGACCTTGTAGATCGCGTCGTAAAGCACCTCGGCCGGCAACCGCTTCGGCTGGGCGCTGGCGTAGTTGATGGCGTCGTCGGCGTTCCACTCGTTCGTCTCGACCGACAGTTGATAGGTCCGCGAGGTGGCGATCAGCCGCATCAGGTGCTGCACGTCGAACCCGCTGGAAACGAACTCGTCGGTCAGGTAATCGAGCAACTCGGGGTTCGTCGGCGGGTTGCCGGCGCGGATGTCGTCGAGCGGCTCGATCAGGCCGACCCCCATCAAGTACCCCCAGATCCGGTTGGCGTAGCTCCTGGCGAAGTACTGGTTGTCGGGCGAGGTCATCCAGGAGGCCAGGGCGACGCGACGGGGGGCATCCTCCGGCGCCTCGTAGTCACTTTCGTAGGGGAACGCCGGCGGCGTTGGGGCTCCGGTGCGTTCGTGAATCACCTCGGACTGCGAGGTGTCACTGACGATCTCGTACAGCGGCTTGGCCCCCTCGACGGCCGAGCCCCCAATGCGGCGATCGCCGCTCTCCGGATCGGTCGCCAGCGCGACCTGGGCGAAGAACGCGGAGGTCTCGTAATACTGGTCCTGCGTCCAGCGTTCGAAGGGATGGTCGTGGCACTTGTTGCAGTTGAAGCGGATGCCGAGGAACAGGTGGGTCGTGTTCTCCATCGTCTCCTCCGGAGTACGGAGGATCTTGTAGTACGACGCCGCCGGATTCTCCCGGTTCGAGCCGCTGGCGGTGACGATTTTGCGGACGAACTCGTCGTAGGGCGTGTTGGCCGCGACCTCCTCCCGAATCCAGTTCCGGAAGGCCCGCGCTCCCTCGGGGGCGAGGAACTTCGCGTTCACCTGCAACAGGTCGGCCCACTTGTTCGTCCAGTACTCGACGAACGCCTCGGAGCCGATGAGGTCATCCACCAGGGCCTCACGCTTCTCCCGGCTCGGTCTGGAATCGTCGAGGAAGGCGGTAACCTGCTCGGGCGAGGGCGGCAGGCCGGTCAGGTCGAGGTGGGCCCGGCGGAGGAACTCCGTATCGGTGCAAAGGTCCGAGGGGAGAATCTTCATCCGTTCCCACTTGCGGGCGACCAGTTCGTCAATCGCGTTGTACGATTCCGGCTCGGTCCAGACGAAGCCGCTCCGATCTCCCATGACGGTCAGGGTCGTGGCGGCATAGGCCCCTTCGAAGCGGGCAAGGATGGGAGCCTCGCCGCGCCGGATGGCGGAAATCAGGCCCCGATCCCCGGCAGTGGCCACCTCGGTGTTGCCACTTTCGAGGAAGGTGTGTTGCGTCACGTCGCGTCGGGTACCATCGTCATAGGTCGCCACCACGCGCAACTGCTGCCGGGCGCCGATCCGATCGATGATCGGGTTCGACGGCTGAACCTCGATGCTCGCAACCCGGGGCGTTTCCAGGTTCAGCGACGCTCCCGAGGCGATCCAGTCGCGGAGAATCCGGTAGTTCGATTCCTCGGTGTCCATTAAGACGCCACCGACATGAGCCACGCCGCCGGTCGGCTTGAGCAGCATCAGGCTATCGTCGGGCGAGGCGAGGTTGACCCGTCTGGCCGCGTGGTCGTCGGTCAACGATCGGATGTCGAAGATCGGGTCGTAGCCTCGAAGTGAGAGCTTGAAGCCGTTCTTCCCGTCCTGAGCCCCGTGACAGGTCCCCTGGTTGCAGCCGAGCCGAGAGAGAACCGGGTTCACGTCCCTCACGAAATCAACCTCAAACGGCTGCGACAAGCCCTCAACGATCACCGGAACCTTCGCCGATTTCCCCGCAAGCGAAACCTCCAGCGTGCCGTTGCCGTCAACGATCGGCGTGACGAAGCCGGATCGAGCGACCTCGGCCACCGGGCTCGACAGGCTCAGATCGGCCGTCCGGGTCAGGTCGACCACCGCGCCACTGTTCAGGGTGCCGCTGACGACGATCTGAACGGAATCAAAGAGGTTGACCAGTCGAATCTCGCTCGGAGTGACGGTCAGCTCCACCAGCTCGGCCCCTTCGGGCAGGCGGTCAGCCTCGGCCACCTCGGTCGAGTCATCCACGGCCACTCGCTTCGGCCGAACCGGCTTGCCGGCCTCGGCCATTTCGGCCGAACCTTCTTCGAGCGGAGCGGGAGACACCTGATCGACGACCGTTCCCGTCGTCGCGTCGATCACCCGGATGATCCCGTCCCCCCCGGCCGCCAGCAACTGGCCATCGGCCCCGAAGGCGATCGAGTAGAGGCCGGTTTCGGGCACGCTCAGGCGAGCGATCTCGCGGACCCCTTCCTTGTGGTAGGCGTCGAGCTTCTGGGCTTCCTCGGCCGACCGGGTGGTGACGACCTTCTCATTGATCGCCTTGATCTCGTCCGGCAGGCTCGTGTCGAAGTCGTAAGAGAAAACGGCGACCTCGCCTTGACCGTCGAGCGCGCTGGCCGCGGCGATCATCGAGCCGTCGGGGCTGACCGCCACGGAGAAAATCCGGCCCTTCATCGCCGGGAACTCGCGGATCAGGTTGCCGTCGTCGCCGATCACCCGCTTCGTCAGGCGCTCAACGCGGTAGAGCTTGGGCACGCCGTCCGAGCCGCCGACCACGATCTCATCCCGATTCGGGTGCCGGGCCACGGCATTGACGCCCCCTTTCAAGGCTCCGGGAGTGATCGAGGTGATGTTGTCCACGAATCGCTGCGTCTCGATCTCGGTCAGCTTCACCGCCATGTCCCGACCGACCGAGATCAGATGCGACCCCTGGGCCGAGAACACGGTGTCGAGCGCCCAGTCCTCATGAGCCAGCAGAAAGAGAACCTGCTCGCCCGTTTTCACGTCAATCGCCCGAACCGAGTTATCCGCGCAACCAAAGGCGATCTTCGATCCATCGGGCGACCAGCTCGCGCCGTAAACCGTGTCGTACGTGACCGGGACCGAGCGAATCAGGCGAGCCGAGGCCACATCCCAGATCTGGACCTCGCCCAACCGCCCCGGATTCCCGCCGGTGACGGCCAGTTTCGAGCCGTCAGGTGAGAAGGCGACTGACTCGATCCGCTCGGAAAGGCCGATCAGCCGGCCCGTGCGTTCCAGGGTTTCGGCTGACAGGAGCAAGACCTCGTGAAACCCGGCGACGGCGATCAGGCTGCCGTCGGGCGAAACGTCCATCGACGCAATAACGGGCGGACGGACGTAAACCGGCGGGTTCTCGGCGCTGAAGGTCGTTCGGACGTTGGCGGGCGTGTCGTCGACGGCCCCTTCGGCGATCCACTGGCGAATGAGGGCGATTTCGGCGTCGAGCAACGGCGGCGCATCCTGGGGCATCAGCGCCTCGCCGTTGGTCGGCGTGATCTGATCCATCAGGTAGCTTTCGACCGGATCGCCGGGCACGATGGCCGGCAGGGTCGATTCGCCTCCGCCGAGCAACCGCTCGAACTCGGTCATCACGAACTTGCCGCCGGCCTTTGCCGGCTGGTGGCATCCCTGGCAGTTCGCCTCGAAGATCGGCCGGATCTGCTCGTAATAGCTGACCTTCGCATCGGCCGAATCGGCCGGGGCCTCGGCGTCGTCGGCCTGTGCGGGACCAGCCCAGAGCAGGGCCATCAGGACCGCGGTCGTCGTCGGGTACCCGTACCAAGGTCTCATCACGGCGGTCTCCTGCATCGCTCGATTCGGCAGTCGAAGCCCGGAGGGATCAGAACCAGAGGCGCGTCCTGGGACCTCGCAAACCAATCCCAGGAGATTCGTTGGGGGGGGGCGCGCGTGGTGACCATCGCGTTCGAAGCTTGGCCAGAGTTGCCTGACCGGACGATGGTTCACCGTTGGTTATACAATGATCAACCACGTGGAGCCAAAACAAATTTCTCTGTCTGATCACAAGACCACAAAAGGCGTCAGCGCCTCGATTCGAGATGGATGATCCCGCAGACCAATGACTTTCCATAGGGTCCGCGCGGGAGAAATCGCCTCAGCAGTACCCCACAGAGAAGAACACGAGGGCAGAGCGGCGGTGCGCAGGCTCAGCAGGAGGAGGAAACCCACCCCTGAATCACAGAGTCGGTCCTGGCACGCAACCGGCTCGCCCGCATCCCTCGGGTCGAGGTCGGGCGAGCCGATCAGCGAGGAATCAGGGCCGAGAGTGCCCAGGTTCCCAGTCCCTTCGCGTCGGGCCCAGAGCGTCCGGGCCCGACGTCCGGGTCACTTCGGATCCTCCGGCTCATCCGGCGGAGGTTGAAAGACGTTCTCACGCTCCAGGGGGATCTGGAAGGCGTCGGCCACACGGGTCATGTAGTGGCAACGGGCCGACCACCAGACCACGTCCAGAGCCCGCTCGGTGCCGAAGTGGGCAATCAGTTCCTCGACGTCCGCATCGTCAATCAACGCCGGGTCGAGCGACAGCTCGCGAGCGAAGAAGAAGGCCGCCCGCTCTGAGGGTGAAAAGGAGGACCAGTCACCGCTGGCGAGGCGGCGCGTCCGATCGGTCAGTGCATCTGCGTCCAGGCCCGCGACCGCGAGCAGCATCTCTGTGTGACCCATTCAGTAGAAGCAGTGGATTGTCCGCGTGACGACCCAGAAGATGCTCTCCCGAAAGACCCGATCGGTCCCCGACTCGGGACTGAACGTGCGCATTGTGGTCAGCCACGCAGAGGTCAGTGTGGGCTGGTAACCCATGCCGACGAGGGTCCACTTCACACTGTGGCGGCGCTCCGGTTGCGGGACGCTCTCTGGGAGCGCAGCGAGCATCTCCTCCCAGCTCGGAACCCGGATCCGGCTGGCGCGGCCACGCTGGGCCTCAAGCCGGTCCTGCAGTTCGTCGAAATCGGTCGCCGCCCAGGTCGGGTCGCCGACGTGGGTCGGTACCGTTGGGGCGGGGCCGTCGGGGGGCCTCCGCTCCGGGACCTCCGGCATGGCGTCGAGGTCGATCTGCACCTCCAGGGGCGGCAGCGGGCCGCCCGGCTCGACCTGGACATCGAGCGCAAGCAGAAGACGGTCCTGAAAGTTGGCATAGGCCAGCAAGTGGACCATTGCGACGAACGAGGACTCGCCAAAGGCCTCGATCAGCCTGGCAACCTCGGCATCGGTGACCTTGTCCGCCTCCAGCGTCAGCGCGCGAGCAAAGGCGAGGGCATCGTGCTCCGGCCCGGAGAGCCCTTCGTGCGGGGCCTCAGTCCACCGGCGAATCGCGTCGTCCTCGAACCCGAGGCGGCGCAGGTCGGCCTCGGCGGTGTCTCGACCATACGAACTCTCGAGCGCATCGGCGGCGGCCCATCGCATGGCGGCACGAAGGGCGGGATCGAGCGAGCTTCCCGTGCGCTGGACGTGGTCCAGCACGAGCATCCGAGCCGTGGTCGCCGGCAGGGCGCGAGCCAGCACGCGAGCCCAGGTTGGCAACGCCGGGGCCTGCCCTTCGCCGTGCTCGACGGGCAGGCACGCCCATGCTTCGGCGTTATCGAGCACAGGTACGCGGGCGAGCCGGTCACCATCCCCGTGACTCGCAGGCCCCGGGGGCTCGGGCGCTGCGGCCCAGCCCGAGGACGCGATCACCGTCGCCGCGAACAGCGTGGCGACGGCCCCGATCGAGGGCACCTTCCGAAGGAGTCCCATGTCTTCGTTCTCCCGATGGAAATGGATGTGATCAGAGGCGGACATCCGCCCCGATGTGGAGCCCATCGGCCCCGACGTTCTCGCTAGAAGATCGCTCGGAAGACGGTGCGGATCGGATCGGTCCCGACCTTGTACTCGACCGTCTCGGCAACCTCCTCGCCCCCGTTCCCCTCCAGCCAGAGGGTGACCGTGAAAAGCCGTTCGGCACCCGCCGGCTTCCCCTCCCCCTCGACCTCGAATCGCGACAGACGGGTACCGCCCGACCACTTCGGGTCGGAGACGACGATCGAAGGGGACGACTCCTTGAGGTCCTCGATCGAGGCCCCCCCCTGCCAGCCTTCGAGGGCCGCGTTCAGGACTTCTCTCGCTTGGTCCTCGCTCGCGGCAACGGGCGGCCCGCTCCCGCATCCCGACCAGCAGGTCAGCAGCAGCCCGATTCCGACGGCTATCGCCGCGCGGTCGGGGGCCAATCGCCAGGATTTGACGCGCATGCTTGGTCCTCCAGCGGATCAGTTCCGATCCCCGTGGTGATCAGTAGGAATCCGACGAGACGACCTCGCCACCGTTCATCGAGCCGATCGCCCACCAGGCGGAGCGGTCGACGGTGTCCTTGACGAAGCGCACCGAACCGTCGCACAAGGCGATGTTCACACCACCGGGATGTTCACTGCTGGCCGACATCACCAGCCGAGCGGGGAACATGTAGCAGGACTTTTTGTTGGGCGTGGAGACGACCTTGAAAATCGAGGTGTGCAAAAACCCGTCGAGCCAGGGGGCGCCGACGTTCGACTCGCCGTTGGAAGGGGTGCTCGAATTCTCGACGGATTCGCAGTTCCGGAAGGCCTCATCGAGCGTCGTCGGCCAGGTCGCCGAGACGTAGATGTCGCGCCGGATCGTCGGAATGCCCTGGTTGTAGTCGCCGAGGAGCTTCTCGGAGGCCAGAATCGTGTTGCTCGTGCCGTCTCGGATCTTCGCCAGGGGGAACGACCGCTCCGGGAAGAACGGGCCGTTGGGCTCGGGCATGGTGGTGTTGACTCCGCCGGTATCCGTCGCGCCATGAGAGTAAAGGATGTTCGATCCTTCACTGAAGCGGTAGTTGTTGCCCGCCCAGTCCGTAGGGGTCTGCTGGCCGTCGGACGGGCAAAGCAGGCTGGCGATGACCGTGGCCATCACCGTCGAGTTCCCCTCCTGGACAGTCATCGTCAGGTCGAAGTTGATCGCCGAGGACACGGGAGCCTGCTCCAGAAACGGCAGTAGGCTCGCGAATCCGGAGTAGTTGTACCGCGAGGTGATGTCGTAAGGCCGCGGCGGCCGGGTCCCGCGCCCGACCGGCAGGACCCCGTGGACGTCAACATAGTTGTGAACGGCCAGGCCGATCTGCTTCAGGTAATTGGTACACTGCGCCCGCCGAGCCGCCTCGCGGGCCGACTGGACAGCGGGCAGGAGCAAGGCAATCAGCACGCCGATGATGGCGATGACGACGAGCAGCTCAATCAACGTGAACCCTTGGGTGCGTCGATTCATCATGTGTCTCTCTCCAATTCATTCAGGTGATGAGGTAAGATAAGGGCCGGTCGCCACGTTCGCGGGCAATCGCTCCGATCGCCGGCGAGGCACTCGGTACGCATTCGGGCCGGTGCGGTCGGTCGACCGCCCGGGACTCCGGCCTCTCGGGTTGTGGGGAAATGTCCGCGCCGCCGCGGAGCCCGCCATCGGCGGGTTTTCGGGGCCGAACCTGGTTGTTCTGTGGCGCAAACCACCCCTGCCTCGGCGTGCCCCGGCCTCGAACAGGGCCGTCGAGTCTCCAGGCGATCGGCTGCCAGGCATCTCGCGCGGAAGACCGCACGCAAGGCGTTCGGAGGCAGAAGCAGAACGCTCTGGGATCTGCGCGACGCCGGCAGAACGACCGAAGGTGACTCGCAGGCCGATCAGGGCCGTCGTGTCTCCGTCAGGACGCGGAGGCCCGTCCAGTGGGATAAGCGATCAGAGCCGCATCACGGACGAGTCCGGCCTCACGAGGCACCGTGGAGCCCAAGGCATGGAGGTGTGG
The DNA here is from genome assembly GCF_009177065.1 of Tautonia marina. Lineage (NCBI taxonomy): Bacteria > Pseudomonadati > Planctomycetota > Planctomycetia > Isosphaerales > Isosphaeraceae > Tautonia > Tautonia marina. The sequence goes on along the minus strand of NZ_WEZF01000006.1, from coordinate 152,681 downwards.
TCGACGGGCTCAGACAACCCGGGGCGGGTGGAAGATCGGGGATGGGATGCGATCCAGACGGGCGGGCCGGTTGGGAACGGGCAGAACGTCGAGAGGCGGCTCGCTGCCGGAAGAATCCGGTCCGAGGCAAGCCCAGTGTTCGAGTGGAGGGGGGCTGATGGCCGTCGACGCGTCCGGGCGCGGGTCCGACCCACGGGAACAGCTCGGCCCGCTGCAGGGCCGATCTTCCGAACCGGGCCATCCCGTTCGCTCGTCCGCCTCGATGCCTGAGACCTTTTCAGACAGATCGGACAGCCCGAGGGCTTCCTGGAGAACGACATCTCCCGGGCGGATCACATAGAATCCGCAGTGCGATTGCTCGGCCCGAACCGTGACGGGGCTGACCGCGAACAAGACGATCAACACGACCACTGGCCCTGCCAGGGTCCCGATCGATCCGTCACGGAGTGTACGGAGTCCCCGAATCATCATGCCGATTACGTCGCTCAAATCGCCCCGAACAGAAGCGTCAAGGCGAGAAGTGAATCACTTGAGAATTGCAGAGGAGTTCAGCATTAAGGGTTTTACCCTGTGATCGATGCGATCGCAAGCACCTTTTTTCCAATCCAATAAAGAAGGATGATTCGCTCTTCCGAGTGTCGAACTTTATTCTCATCCCTGCAAATCTCAGTTTCAGATAAGGACGTCGTCCGACGGGAGGTGATGTCCGCAGATCGCTCCTCAATCGGTTCCGGCGAACGCCGGGTCTCCGATGAGGCCGACCGATCACCGGATTGCCTCAAGGCCCACTGGCACCGGTTGGGCTTCCAATGCGACAATCGAAATGCGGTCATCCTGACCTGACAGGCCAGGGACGCGACGGCTCCTGAACGCACTTGCCTTCTGACATCGGTGACGCAGGCTTTCGAATGATCCGGCCGACCAGCCGCGTCTGCTTCGACCAGCCAGCGCCTTGGCTCGATCGCAACCACGGACGAGTTCTAAGACCCACGCGCAGCTCCATTGATGGCTCCTGCGTTTTCAACGCGATTTTCCACCACAATCGAGCCCGACAGACGAACAGCATCGCGGAGAGAATCGTTCTCGCTCGACCGGCCGGCCGCTCGGTAGACCGCTCCGAACCACACCACGAAACGATCACTGGAACACAACACCCGAAACGACGCCGGGGATGGAGCCAATCATGAATGAACCCGATCCTGCAACGCGAATCAGTTACATTTCCTGGATTCTGGGCCAGACGTCCTCGATTCTGGGGATCATCCTGGTGGTGATCTACGGGTTCGATCTGGTCCTGCTCCAGGCCAGTCGAATTTATGCCCAGAATCTCGGCGAGATTGGCCAGGCCGCCGCGGGCTGGGTTCCCCCCATGAGCCCGGCCTTGATCGGCCTTGGCATCGCGTTGGTGGGCTGGCTCGCGGCCTATCTTCGAAGCCTGATCTGCCCGGTTGCGGTGCCGGTGGGAGCCGTGCTGAACTTCATCGCCCTGATTCTGGCCCTCATCGCCCTGACGTACTGACCACGCCGTCAGCTCGCATCGAGAAACCTGCCTCCGTCGGACCGGTGGTCGAAGCACGCAACCGATGCCGGTCCCGGCGCGAGGGAACCAAAGCTCCCCCCACACGCCCACCTCCCTCTCCTCACGGTCGTTCGTGCTTCCCGTTCTCTTGCGTCCGGGAACGGCGAAACGTTTGTTTGACCACCTCGATCTCTCGTTCGAGGGTCTGCCGGCGTTCCTCGGCGAGTTTGCGACGCTGCCGATCGGCATAGCGTCGCGTGGACCATAAGTCGAGAAACGCCAGCAAGAGCGTCTGCAAGACGAGCAGCAACACGACGATCCACACCACGACGAAGGCGATCCGCTCCGACTGCCCCGCCCGAATGTCGATGTTGCCTCCCACCCCGATCCCCAAACCGAGGAGCGCCAGCAACACGGCCCCTCGGTATCGTCGGCGGTCTTGCCGCGCAAAGTAGCGGGCGTCGGCCTCGTCACTGAGATTCCGAGGCCGACGCGATTCCAACCGCTGACGCCAGGTGAGCAAAAAGGCGATGCCGATCACCACAACCGCCAGGACCGTGCTGGCCACACCGATCGAAGGCTCGTTCTCCATCGCCCGCCGTCCTCGCCTGGTGGTGAGACTCCTCTCCTCAGCGACTCGCTCGGCGCGACGGGCCAGAGCCTTTCGATCGGGGCTTGGCCGACGATTTGGAGGGACCGGACTTCTTCCCGGTCGCGTTCGGCTCTGCCTCGGCAAACAAGGCGGTCACCACGTCATCCAGCGATTCAACGCTCCGGAAGGTCAGGTCGCTGCGAACCTCCTCGGACAGATCAATCAGGTCCTTCTCGTTGTATCGAGGAATCAAGACCGTTTTAATTCCTGCTCGCCGAGCGCCGAGCACCTTTTCCTTCACACCACCCACCGGCAAGACCCGGCCAGTCAGAGTCAGCTCGCCGGTCATTGCCAGATCGCGCCGAATCGGCTCGTCGCGGAAGAGGCTGATCAACGCCGCGGCAATCGCCACGCCGGCCGAGGGGCCATCCTTGGGCACGGCCCCAGCAGGCACGTGGATATGAATATCCGTCTTTGCGAAACGAGCCGGATCAATCCCGAGCGCCTTCGTGTGCGACTTCAAGTAGCTCATCGCCGCATGAGCACTTTCTTTCATCGACTCACCCAGCAAGCCGGTCAGGGTAAACGACCCTTTGCCGGGCATGCCGCTGGCCTCGATGAACAGAATCTCACCGCCGGTCGGGGTCCAGGCCAGGCCGGTGGCAACACCGGGCACTCCGGTGCGCGCGGCCACCTCGCGGAAGTGCTTCGGCGGGCCGAGGTAGGTCGGCACATCGTCGGCCCCGACGCTCGTACTCGTCTTCAACCCTTCAGCGCGTTTTCGGGCCACCTTCCGGCAGATCGCGGCCAGCTCCCGTTCCAGGTTCCGCAGGCCCGCCTCTCGGGTGTAATCGGCAATCACGCGGCGGACGGCGTCGTCACCGATCACCAGTTGCTTCGCCGTCAGCCCGTGGCTTTCCAGTTGCTTCGGGATCAGAAAGCGCTGGGCGATGAGGATCTTCTCCTCCTCGGCGTAGCCGGGCAGTTCCAGCACTTCCATGCGATCAAGCAACGGGCCGGGAATCGTCTCCAGCATGTTCGCCGTGGCGATGAACATGATCCGCGACAGATCGAAGTCGATGTCGAGGTAGTTGTCTCGGAAGGTCGCGTTCTGTTCCGGGTCGAGCACTTCGAGCAAGGCGGCCGACGGGTCCCCTCGGAAATCGGCGCCGAGCTTATCAACCTCATCCAGCATGAACACCGGATTATTCGTACCCGCCTTGCGCAACCCCTGGATGATCCGCCCCGGCATGGCGGCAACGTAGGTGCGCCGGTGCCCCCGGATCTCCGCCTCGTCGTGCACGCCGCCGAGGCTGATCCGCACGAACTCCCGCCCCATCGCCCGAGCGATCGAACGGCCGAGGCTCGTCTTCCCCGTCCCCGGAGGACCGACGAAGCAGAGGATCGGCCCCTTCATGTCCTTCTTCAGCTTCCGCACGGCGAGGTATTCGAGAATCCGTTCCTTGATCTTTTCCAGGTCGAAGTGATCCTCGTCGAGCACGGTTCGGGCGTGCTTCAGGTCGAGGTGGTCCTTGCTCGCCTTCGCCCAGGGAAGGCTTGCGAGCCAATCAACATAGGTGCGCACGATCGAGTATTCGGCCGAGCTGGGGTGCATTCCGGCCAGGCGGTCGATCTCGCGTCGGGCCTCGGCGCGGGCCTCGGGCGGCAGCTTCGCGCGGCGGATCTTCCGTTCCAGCTCGCGGGCCTCGGCGGCCTCGGGTTCCATCTCCCCCAGTTCTTCCTGAATCGCCTTCAGTTGCTGACGGAGGAAATGCTCGCGCTGCGCCCTGGTGATTTCCGAGCCGACCTGAGCCTGGATCTTGGTCGACAGTTCCATCACGTTCAGGTGCCGCGTCAGGTACTGGCCCAGCAGCATCAGGCGGGACTTCACGTCCAGCTCGGCCAGCATCTCCAGCTTTTCCTCGACCGAGAACGGCAGGCTCGACCCCAGCAGGTCGGCCAGCCGCGCCGGGTCTCGGGTGTTCATGGCCGCGACCTGAAGTTCCTCGGGAACGTTGTCGCTCAGGCGGTTGAACAGGCCGTTGACCAGATGAACCAGGGCATCCAGTTCTTCCCCTTCCTCAACCGCCTCCTCCAGCGGCTCGACCTGCCCCACCAGAAACGGCTCGGAGCGGTCGATCTGGGTCAATCGGGCGCGGCCGAGTCCCTGGCAGACGATCCGGGTCGAACCGTCCGGGAACTTCAGCATCTTCAGGATCGACCCGACGCAAATCGTGTCGTACAGGTCGTCGAGCGTCGGTTCCTCAACGTCCGGAGAGCGCTGGGTCGCCAGCCCGATCAGGCGATCGCCGGTCGAACCATGCACCTCGTCAATCAGTTTCATCCCGGCCGGACGGTTGACGACCAGAGGCACCACGGTTTGCGGAAACACCACATCCGCGCGCAGCGGCAAGATCGGTAGCCGGTTCGGCAACGGCGGCCCCTGCTCCTCCAGTTCCGACAGGACCAGATCGCGCCCCTGAGTCGGAGATTCCTCGGGAGTTGGGCTCGCTTCGGCTTTGGCGGTCGACTTCGACTTGCGTTTGCTCATCGTCGCAATACTTTCAACATTCGGCGCGCCGAGATCAAAGGCGCAGGCTCAAGACGGTCGATTCTCGAATAATCGGCCCGCGATTGGAAGGGCGCGACGGTTCAGCGCAGGTGTTCAATCAGGAAATTCCGGGCTCGTTGCCGCAGCGCCGGGGCGATCGTCGCCGAGAACCAGAGCCGAGGCGTCCCGCCTGGCCCAAACGTCCCCACAATCCTCCCCCGTGGCATCTCTCCCGGCTGGTCTTGGAAAAACCCGGCAATCCCCGGCACCTTCGACCGAGGAATTTTTCCCGTCACCTGAACCCGGCTCCCCGGCCCCAACCGGATGACAAAATCCCCCCCGCCGAGCCTCCCGGTCCTCGCCAGCCAGACGACGGCCGCCAGCATTCCGACGGCACCCAAGCCTCCGATCAACCACCATCCCATGACAACCGTCACCGCCCCCGGGTCCACCAGTCGCCTCGATCCATGTCAAACGAACCATATCCCCCCTGGTGCTGCAAGGCGCGCCGCCCCTGGTAATTCGAGAACGCGAACAGGGCGAAGAAGATCGCCAGAAACGTCTGCTCGGCCGAAAACGCCCAAAGCGCCACCGCTCCGGCCGTGATCATGCCCACCGTGTAGGTTTGCTGCATTCCTCGATACGGGTGCCGACTCGTCAACACCTGCGCCAGAAACTGCCCCCCGTCCAGACTCCAGACCGGCAACAGGTTCACCAACGTCCAGCCGAAGTTGAAAAACAACATACTGTAATAAAAACTGAACACGTAGGGATCATTGAACTTGGAGATCGCTTCCCTGATACTGCCCGACCCCAGGCCGAACAGCGCCAGGTTGTCTTCCAGGGTCAGCCCTCCGACCCCCGCGCCGACCAAGACCGTCAGGATTCCCAGCACGAACCCCGCCCCTGGCCCGCCGAGGATCACCGCGATGTTCCCCCCGATTCCCAGCCGGTCGCGTTCGCTGAAGCAGAGCCCCCCCATCCAGTAAAGCACCACACTCGGCCGCAAGCCGTTCCAGACGGCCGCCATCGCGTGCCCCATCTCGTGCCAGAGGATCGACACGAACAGGACCGCCACCCAGACCAGGGTCCGCTTCGGGTCGGCCTGATCGAACCCAAGCATCAAGCCGACGATCCAGAACGCCGGGTGAATCCGGATCGGGACGCCGAGCAATCGGAATCTCAGGTCATACGGCGTCGAATCGGGACGGCCCATCAGCATCGCGGACATTCTCCCCTGCGTGTGTTAGAGCCGAGATCGGCAATCACCGGCCCGCGGCCCTTCCCAGCCTACGCCCCGGGTGTCCCCCCGGACAAGTCGGCCCTTGCCCCCCCACGATGGCAACGTTCCGAAGGAACCCCCTGGGCCGAGTGTGTCCTCGACAAGACGACGCCCCGCCGACACGAGCGACGCGCCAGGCCTCCTGCTCGCACACCCATCAAAGCCGATCTTGGAAATTCTTCCGAAAAAAGTGACTACACCGCGTCAATCTCACGAGAGTAATAGAGAAGGTTGTGGGGCGAATCTCCCGCCCACTTCCTCGCGGAGCGCTCCCTCGATCCGGCGTTGTGGACCGGATCGAGAGAGAGAAGGACCACCGGCCGACCGGAAGCGGCACGCCTCGGGCTCGACGAGCACTCTTTGATTCCTCGCCCGACCTCGCGACGTCCGACCGGCCCAGGCGGCCTGAGTGCTCCCCGATGAATACGCCTCACTTCGTGCCTCCCTCCGACCCGTCTCCCGAGCCTTCGCCGACCCCGACCTCGCCCCCGACTTCCGCCGACGCTCCCCCGGCTCCGGTCCCGATGGGGCTCGTGCTGCTTCGGGGGGTCGACGAGCAGCAGTTCAACGCCCTGATCCAATCGTGGCTTGCCCAGTTCGACCCGAGCGACGTCCCCGCCCGGCTTCAAGCCGAGATGGTCGTCATCGCCGTCGAGCGGCTCCGCCGAGCAGCCCGATTGGAACCCAGCGACACCCTGCCCGGCCTCGACTGGTGCCGGTTCCAGAGCCTCGCCGAACGGAACTACCGCAACGCCTGCAAGGATCTTCGACGCCACCTGGAGCAGCAGGCCGCCGCCTCGCCAGGATCGACGAAGGCTTCCCAGCGCCGATCCTCGACCCCGCCCGCCGATCCGGCCCCCGCGCCTCTCCCTCCACCTCCTGAATCAACTCCCGAGGAAATTGCCGACGCCTTCGCCAACTGGCGGAATCACATCGCCCTGGTTCGCAGCATGAGCGAGCAATGGCCCGTGATCCTCCGCCTCCGCCGCGAGGTCGAAGACGTCGCTGCCTGGCTCGCCGACGGTAAGACCGAGGAGGAACTGATGACCTGGTATCCCGGCCTCACCCGCGCCGACCTCGCCGCCTGCCGCGCCTGCGACGCCGAAGGCCTCTGCGGCCCCTTCGACCTTGCCGACGGCCCCTATCCGCCCGGCTTGCCCGTCCTCGACGATCTTCCCGACAATCCGTCCGGCGAAATCCACCCCCCTCCCCCCTCGTAGGGCGCCGGTGGCCGTCAGGCCGGGTGAGGGGGCCGACTTCCTACCCGAGAAACCGCCCTCCCCCCTTCGCACAACGCCCCGTTCCATCGACGTCAGGACACGGTGTTCCGACGAGCGGCAGCCGAGCTCCTGCTCGCCTCAACGAGCCTGCGCACCCGGTCCCGTTCGATGCAACCGCCGCGATCCCCTCCGGAACAGGCCGCCCCCCGGACCCCGAACAAATCGGGACGAAGTGCCCCCAACCGGCGGATCGCCACCGCGTCGAGTCCCCCCGCCAGTGCAATCAGCCGCCCGGATTGCCGGATCGGTTCGAACCAGTGGGGGTCGATCGACGCCAGATCGGCCGGTCGAGATTTGTCCCAGGTGTCGAGCAAGATCCCGGCGCACTCCGGTATCGTCACCGCAGCGTCTCGAATCGCAAACCGCTCCGGCGCTCCCGCCCGATCGGCGTCCAGATAGGCCACGGCGATCCAGGGAGGCCCCGGTCCGATCGCCTCCCGAAACTGGTTCCAGATCCGTTCCCAGTCGCGCCCGACCATCCCCGAGAGCCCAAGCTTTCGAAAGGCAATCCCCTCGAAGGCCCCAACGGAAGGAACGGGGCGATCGGCCCACTCGCGCAGCTCTCCCAGCGCCACGCTGACCGGAACATCCGGCGACACCGCCTCGCGGACGGCTCGCCAGACGCTCACCTCGGCGCAGCCGAGCGGACCTCGGCCCGGCTCTTTGACATCCACGACCGAAGCACCACCCTGCACCGCCTCGATCGCCTCGGCCGCCGACCTCACGCTGACGAGTAACCCCGGCCCCGGCCTCGATCCGGTCGTCAAGGCTCGGCTCACCTGGCCTCGGCGGCGGCAAGCTGTCGGGCCTCGATCACGGGCCGCAGAACGGCATCGAGCCCGAACAGCACGACCGCGCCGAACAGGTCGGCCACGAGGGTCGCCCGGTAGAACGGCACCGCGTCGCCGTAGCAGGCGATCAGGCCGGCAATCGAGCCCGGCTGAAGCGAAACGCCCGAGGCCCAGACGGCGAAGTTCGTCACCACGAAGAAAAGGAGCGATCCAACCACCGCCATCCCGACCGGCATGGCGAACTTCGCATCCCGGCTGGTCCACCGCCCGAGCAAGACGATTGCCAGGTACGAGCCGTAGACGGCCAGCCGAGTCGGATCGAACGGCCCCCGGCGAAACTGCGGGTAATAGACCAGGTCGATCACCAGGTCGGTCGCCACCATGATCACCAGCGGAACGGCCAACGCATAGCGTTTCGAAAGCCTGGCCCCGGCATACAGCGCAATGGCCCCCAGCGGCACCAGGTTGTGGAGATGCTCGGGATTGAGCCGGGCAAACACACCCAGCAAGATCAAGAGAAAGGCGGTGGTCATGCGAGCCTCGACAGCAGTTCGGTACGTCACCGATCGTCGGCCGACCGACCGTCGATCCGGATTGGGCCGTCCCCTCGACCCTTCCCGATGGAATCGGCCGGAGCAGCCCCAAGCTCACTACCTTAGCCGCCGGAAGTCGGATCATCAAGCGGGCTTGAGACCGCCCTCCCTCGGCGGCTCCTCCATCGAGCCTGTCCGGGCGTCAGGCGACCGGCCTTGCCGAATCCATCCGATCGAACGACACCACCCGATCCAGGCGGAACGCTTTCTCAAACCGTTCCAGATGGCAGAAGGCCACCAGATAGGCCGCCCCCCCTTTGTGGATCACGCGTCGGGGGGTGATTTCTCTCGGCCCGCTGCCTCGCGATCCCCCTTCGTAGCGGATCAACAGCCGATCCCCGGCCGCGATCGCCGCCGAGAGCCCTTCCCAGCCGCAGGGGATCAGTTGCTCCTGAACCGGGTCGGCAATCGGGTAGCGAACGTGAGGCCCTTTCTCGCCGTCGAGAGCCACCCAGAGCCCCCTGACCCGCTCGCAATCGGCCAATGCCCGGTGCGCGGGGCCGGCAGAGACTCCCAGCAGCTCGGCGACCGCGTCGAGCCGGTGGCTTCCGGCCTTCGGCAAGCGATGGCGAGCCAGGGCCAGCGTATCGGTGATCTCGACTCCCGGCATCGAGCGACCGATCGCCGCCAGCTCATTGCCGAGGAATCCGGCATCGAACCGTGCATGGTGAGCCAGCACCCGATGCGGCCGATCCCCCAGCAGCCAGTCGAAGAAGGCGGGCAAGATCACCTCCCTCGGCTCGGCGTCGGCCAGCATCGCATCGGAGATGCCGTGGATGCGCTCGGCCGCCGGGCTCATCGGCCGCCCCGGATGAACGAGCCGGGCGAACCGATCCTGCACCTGGCCCTCGGCGTCGAACCGCACCGCGCCGACCTCGACGATCCGGTCAACGCCCGGAATGAGGCCGGTCGTTTCCAGGTCGATCGCCACAAACGGTCCGATCCGACTGCCCGGCATGGCTGCCTCGCTTCAAGACTCCGATGGCGGGCCACCCGACCCGGAACACGCCGATTCATCGTACGTCACGGGCCGATCGGCCGACCAGTTTGGTCCGATCACCCCACCGAGGGAGACCGATCGGGCTTGACCGATTTCAACCCCTTCAGAAGATCGATCCCCCTGGCCCCTCATCATGATCCTTCATGCCCGGTCCGACCCCTCTCCCGGCCGAATCGATCCGGAGGACCGATCCCAATGCCCCCTTCGCGTCAGTCGGTGATTCCGCGATTCAAGGCCCAACTGGCCCTGCTGGCCCTGCCGTGGGTCCTTGCGCTGCCCGGTTGCCAGGGATCGAAACCGCTCCGACCGATCCCGGATCATCCCCCGGTGGTTCCGATCGCCCTCGATGATCCGGACCCGCCCGACCGCGTGATCCGCGACCTCCTGTCACGTCACAACGCGATCCGAAGCGAGCGCGACCTGCCTCCCCTCTCCTTCTCTCCAACGCTGAGCCAGGCCGCTCGGGATCAGGTCGCCGGCATGATCGAACTGGGCAAGGTCCGCCATCGAGGCGTCGATGGCTCGACCCCGGCCGATCGCGTCAAGCAGGTCGGATACCCGTATCAGTCGGTCGGTGAGAATGTCGCCGCCGGTCAGGAAACGGCCGAGGAGGTGATGACCGGCTGGATGGACAGTTCCGGACATCGGCGGAACATCCTCGGCGAGTTCGAGGAACTGGGCGCCGCCCGCGAGGAAGACCCCAACGGCCGACCCTACTGGTGCGTCGTCTTCGCCACCCCCATCCCTCAGCGCAATCCCGACGAGGCCGCCGACGCACTCCTGAAGCAAATCAACACCCTCCGATTGAACGAACAGCTCCCTCCGCTTGCTCCGAACCCGAAGCTTCAACGGATCGCCCGGGCGTATTCCCAGGCGATGGCGAAGGCCGGTTCCCTGAAGCCTCCCGGCCCCTCGATTGCCGATCGGGTCCGGGAGGCAGGGGTCTCGTATCGCCGCCTCGCCCAGAGTGTTGCCTCGGGCAATCCCGGCCCGAAGGAGGTCCTCGACGCGATGACCGAGTCAGCTCAGCAGCGGCGGAACCTGCTCGGCCCCTTCGATCGCGTGGGGATCGGCTATGCAAACGCCGAGGACGGCCGCCCGTTCTGGACGATCCTTCTGGTCGAAGGGAACGGTGGATCGTTATAAACCAACGTGTCTTCGGGTTCCGCCCGACCAACCCTTACGATCATGGTGAGCCGCAGGTCCGCCCGTCTCAGGGGGCCTCGCCGATTGGATTTCTCCTCCTTCGGGTGTCAGACTTCGTCGGGCGGCGTGTCTGGCAATCGAGCGATTGCCCCACAAGCTTGCGCCCGAAGGAGGAAGGATCCCATGTCGACACGAGCGAGATGGGTCGTGCTCTTTGCCCTGCTGGCGACCTTGACCACGGGATGTCATCGCAAGGAATTCATCCGCAACCAATCGGTAGCGATGGACCCTTCCCTCGTGTCAATCGACCCGGCATTGAGCGACCCCATGCTAGGCCAACCCAGTCGAGCGACCTTTGTCGATCGACACCCCTTGCTACGCAAACCCGTCGAATACTACCAAACGGCCAAGCCGAATCCGGCTCACCGCTTGGCGTCTGCCGCGTTCATCGGGGTTCCGGTCGGAATCTTCGGCGAGATCCGTCAGATCATCGTCGGCTGTCCACCCGGGTTCTGAGCCCGGGGTCGACTCGCCTTGTCGGGGGTCGTCGGCTCGATCCGATCGTGGCGAGATGGAACTCGTCGACTCGGTTCCTGAACCGACCACCGCGACCTTATGGCGAGAGAATGTGAGCGGCAAGCCGATCGAAGATCGGCGCGGGCAAGAGTCGGACCAACCGCATCAAGGCCAGGGTCGGCGCGGGAAAATCAACCCGGCGCCGGCCCCTGGCAATGCCGTTGAGGATGATCGCGGCGGCGCGATCGGCGTCCATCATCCACGGTTGCACATGACGCGATTGCTCGGTCATGGGTGTCCGCACAAAGCCGGGATGCACGATCGTCACCAGGACCCCTTGCCGCGTGAGATCGGGTCGAAGCCCTTCGAGGAGGGTCGAAAGGGCCGCCTTGCTGGCGCAATAGGCACTCGATCCGGGCAACCCCCGGAATCCCGCCAGGCTGCTGATGCCGACAATCTGACCTCGCCTTCGATCGAGCATCCCCGGCAAGACGGCTTCAATGGCCACTGCTGCCCCGAGCAGATTGACGCGGAAGATCTCCTCGACCACCTCGGCCGAGAAGCCGACGCTCGGCGAGCTGCGACCGATTCCCGCGTTGGCGATCAACAGATCAATCGGGCCGAGTTCCTGCTCAAGCTGGGCGATGGCCTCGGACGTGGCCTGCCGATCGGCCGCGTCGGCCGGAGCAACGGCCGCCACTCCCCCGGCGCTTCGGATCGACGCCGCGAGTTCCTCCAGGAGGTCCACCCGCCGGGCGGTCAGTCCCACGCGGACCCCCTGGTTCGCCAGTTGCCGCGCCATCGCGGCACCGATCCCGCTGGACGCTCCGGTAACAATGGCCGATCGGGCACGATTCCGTTTCACGAGGGGTCGACTCCGACGATTGCGTTTCCCAAGATGCTTGACCGATCTCTCGGATCAACGAATGCGACCCTCACAACCCATGCAACCGATTCTCAAGAGGACAGCCCCCTTCAACCACCCTCTCCGGAACCCATCCCGCCAGCCGACCAGAGAACAGAGGGTGATCGGAAGGCCCCGTTGATCGGATCGAATTGTCGCAAGGTGACGGTCATGCGCCGATGGTCAATGGTCACAAGCATCTCGATGCTCCTGCTTGGGTTTCGGACCACCGCGACCGCCCAGGAGGTCGCGGGACTGGTCGTGCAACCTCCGTCCGAGGTGATCGCCGGCGAGTATCATCCGGCTCCGCCGATCCCGTTTCCACCGATGCCTCACCCGGCTTCCCCTGACCCAGCAGGGCCCGGATCGGGTTTCCAGGGGAACCTCGATCGACCGGAGATGAGGACGTCCGTGGTTTCTCCTGAGGAAATCCGGGTCCAGCCCCCCCTGAGTGTCTCCGCTACGGACCGTCTTAACACGGAAGCCCTGGCACCGCTTGCGACCACAATCGCGCCGCCGATCGACACCGAGCCAAAGGAATTCACGAGCCGCAATCCGTTCCTGCCGCCGGGACCGGACCAAGGCTCCACCGGTCGGGAACGATTCCGGGGGAATGAGCGATTCGGTCGGGATCGGGGGGCTCAACGATCGCCCTCAATCGATCAGGAACGTCCGGGACTGCTCACGGGGTTGTTGGACCGCCTGGTCGGTCGCTCGGCCTCACCATCCCCAAGCCCCCCGGAACCGGCCGCCCCGCCGTTGAATCTCGACCCGAGCGACCCGACCGCACCGGAATTTTTGAAACAAAAGCTCGAACACATGATCATTGAACGCGAAGCCGATCGACTCAATTCGGTCGAATTGCTGATTGTCGGTCCTCGGGTCCACATCCGAGCCGAGGCGGCTCGTCCCTGGCAACGTCTGGCCCTGCGTCGAGGACTGGAACGCCTGCCGATGCCGGCCGGATTTCATTCGACCGTTGAGGTTCGCTAAGGCTCAGGGCACTCCGCTTCGAGCTGTCTTCCTCCCGCGGGCGGAAGCTCAAGGGGACGACTCGTCACTGCCATCGGTGTCTGAAGGGGTGAGCTGATCTCGGTACTGTTCGAGAAGTTGCGCGAAATCTTCTCGATCACGGAGAGCATCCAGTTCCGGATCATCCCAGATGATCGGATCACTGAATCCCAGTTCGAGCGCCTGGCGAAGCGAATCGATTGCCTGATCCTCGCTCCCTACAAGCGAAAGATTGCACGCCTCATTGTACAATGTAATGCCGATGTAATTTTTCTCTTTTTCATTTGGCGGCGTATCATGTTCCAGCAGCATGCGAGCAACCGCGGCGGATCGGTTCAGAAACGAAAAACTCTCCTCGCGTCGTCCCTCCTGAATCGCGAGGTCGACCCCCATTGTTTGCAGAACCTCCATGAGCCTGACCAGCGCCGGGCGATGATCGGGCTGACGGCGGACCACGGTTTCGAGAACGACCCGCTGGTCTTCGAGAGCGTCGAGGCGGGGCACCAGCTCGAACAGTTCGTCGACTGAGCGATTTTCCAGATCGATCTGATCAAGCGTGAGCGGCTCGGGGTTCTCTTGATCAGGTTCAGGCTCATCCGGATCGTCGGGTGGGCCGAGATCCTCTGCGTCGTCAGGGGGTTGAGGCTCGATCTCGTCCTGAGGAACATCCGGAGGATTCGGTGGTATCGCAGGCACTGGTGCTGGCTTTCGACACGAAAGCGTGAGGAAGAGAACGAGCGCCAGCAGTGTCAGTCGTCGAAGTCGCGGACCTCGTCTCATCGTGAGGGAACCTCCGGCAATCGCGTGGGAGAACGACGAAGAACGACCGACTCGAGGCGGCTCGTTGGTGTCTCTCGGAGTGAGTATTCCGCACGGCCGGACGGAACGCAACGGTCTCGTCAGGTTGGGTACGATCTCGGCCGGAGCGAGGGCTAGACCAGACGCTCGAAGCCAGGCACGATGGAATGGTGTCGCAGGCCGTCACGAGGGATCGTCGCTCGCCGATTCGTGTTCGTGATCCGTTTGCACTGGTTGGAACCGCAGCGTTAGAGACGGGGAGGACGGTCATGAACCTTGGGTTGATCAACTCCGCCTGGGCCCAGGCCGGTCGGGAAACGGCCTTCGGCATCCAGAAGACCAAGGAGATCGGGTTCGATTGCATCGACATCTTCGCCGATCCCCTCGATATCGACGTGCGAGAACGCAAACTGATCAAGGACGCCTGCGACAAGCTCAACCTGCCGATTGTCAGCGTGCCGTGCGTGGCGGTCGGCCTGATCGACTTCAACCCAAGCGTGCAACGCTTTCACATCGATCGATGTCGAAAATATCTGGATATGGCTTATGAGTTTGAGGCACGAAATCTGTTGCTCGTGCTTGGGGAGTACATCTGGCAGAAACAGGTTATTCCCCCCGAGGAACAGTGGGCCACCGGGGTGCAGAATGTGAGGGCCCTGGGAGAGTATGCCGAGGACCTCGACCTGGAGATCGCGCTGGAGCTGGAACCGTTCGAGCTTTCACTGGTGCGAGACATCACCGGCATGGTCCGTTTCCTGGATGAGGTGGATCACCCGGCCGTGAAGGCAAATCTGGATATCTCCCACCTGGTCCTCTCGGGAGAGCCCCCGGAGAAGATCGTCGAACTGGCCGGACGGGTTGCCCACGTCCACATCTCGGATTGTGACGGCAAGGTCCACGGAGACCTGCCGCCCGGTCGGGGGGTGGTCGAGTTCGCGGGCTACCTGAATGCCATCAAGCAGTTGAACATTCCTGATGCGACCATCTCGATCGAGCTGGAGTACTCGCCCGAGCCCGATAAGATTCTTGAATGGGTTCGGGAGGCGTACGACTCGACGAGTCTGTTGATGCGCGAGGCGGGGCTCCGGGCGTGATCGGTGCCGCCGGGACAGGTCGAATCGCAGCCGGGGCGGCCCTGGGGTTGGTGGTGGTCTGGCCGATGGTGGCCACGATCCTGTACACCCTCGAAGGAAACGCGGGAACCTCCACCTCATCAGGGTTGATTGATGCCTCGGCATTTGGTCGAGAGGCGGGGCTGGTGGCCGGCCCCGCGGTTGAGACGGCGCGGGTGGTGGGGGGGGCGGTGCTGGGATCGCTCGTGTTGGGTGTCCCGATGGCCCTGCTCCTGTGCCGAACGGACCTTCCGGGCCGCGCTGCGGTGCTTGGGATGATGGCCCTGGCCGTTTTCGTGCCGATGCCTTTGTACGCGGCAGGATGGATCGGCGGATTTGGAAATGCGGGATATCAACAGGCGTTTGGAACGGATCCCTTGCTGGAAGGTTGGACTGGCGCCGCCTTTGTTCATGCGGCCGCGGGGGTGCCGTGGGTGGTCTTGCTGACCGGGATCGGGGTGAAGGAGGTTGAGCCGGAACTTGAAGAATCGGCCCGGCTCGACATGTCGCTCGTTCGAGTGGCGCTGGGAGTAACGCTCAGGCGCTCTGCCGCGGCGATTGCCGGGGCCGGGCTTCTGGTCGCGGTCGTGACGAGCGGCGACATGACGGTCACCGACCTGATGCTGGTGCGGACCTATGCCGAGGAAGCCTACGTGCAGTACGGGCTCGGTCGTCCCCCCTGGGCGGTTGCGCTGGTGGCGGTTCCACCGACGCTCGTCTTGATGGCTGCCCTGCTTGTGGCATCAAGATTGACGGAACGGTTTGAATCCTTGCGCCTGCCGACAAGGAAGCGGACCGGAACGGTCTGGTCACTGGGGCGTTGGCGGTGGCCGTTGGGGGGCCTTGTCTGGGGAGTCACGGTCGCATTATTCGGCCCCCCACTGACGGCGATGGTCTGGCGAGCGGGACGGATTGGGGGAGACGCCGCCCGAGGGATCGCTCCCGG
This sequence comes from Tautonia marina, assembly GCF_009177065.1. Lineage (NCBI taxonomy): Bacteria > Pseudomonadati > Planctomycetota > Planctomycetia > Isosphaerales > Isosphaeraceae > Tautonia > Tautonia marina. The sequence continues at coordinate 136,640 of NZ_WEZF01000006.1, read as the reverse complement.
ATGGTCGGTGGACGGACTCACCGAATCGCTTGCCTACGCCATGGCCGAGGTGCATGAACCGGTCGTCCAGACCGGAGTCGTCGCCGCATTGGGGGCAACGCTGAGTGTGATGCTGGCCTGGGCCCTGGCGTGGCAATTGCGGAGCCGAGGGGCCTGGCGCGTGGCGATCGTGACCCTTCTGGCCCTGCTGCTCGCGCTCCCGGGGCCGGTCGCAGGAATGGCGTTGAAGCTTGCTTACCTGGAAGTTCCGATCATCTATGATACACCCTTGATTGTGATTCTTGGCTCCTTGATGCGGACGGTCCCGTTCGCGGTTCTGGTGCTCTGGCCGGCCGTTCGAGGGGTGCCAGCGGCCTTCCTGGAATCGGCCGAGGTGGATGGGTTGCGACCGTGGGGCCGGGTCTGGCGGGTGGCCGTTCCGATGACGCGACGGGGCATCGCGGGAGCCTGGCTTGTGGCCTTCGTGCTGGGCATGGGAGAGCTGCCGATTACCAACCTGGTGACACCCGCGGGCATGGAATCGCTGACCGTCTTCCTCTGGGGCCAGATGCACTTTGGCGTCGACAGCCGAATCAGCAGTGTCGGCCTGGTTTTGCTGGGGCTTTATGCAGGAATTGGAGGACTGGCCGTGGCCACACTTCGGCAATCATGGAAATCCATGTGAGTAATCGTTCTGATAAACTGCGGAAGCGGGTCGATCCGCCGGACTTAACGAGAATCGGACAAGACCCCAATCGAAACCCACCCTTGAAGCGGAGAAGGTGTTGCAGGAGCAGGCCGGCGGTTCGTGGCGCGATGATTCCGCGGGAAGCAATCTAGGACACTCGTCGGAACCCAGTTAAGATTCAGGCAGCGCGTTCGAATGAGTTGACGAGGGGATGCTCGGCACCTGGGATCGGGAGGGAGGCCGGATCATGGCGGGTCGTGTCGGATTGGGGCCGGTCTTCGCGTTTGAGTGGTTGATGACCTCGCGGCGCTGGCAGGCGTATGCGATGCGGTCCCTGACGGTCCTGTTCTTACTGGCGGCGATGACGCTGGTCTGGTTCGAGTCGAACCCGAGCTGGAGGGCGTCGGGGCAGATGTCGATCCGGCATCAGGCCCAGGTGGGGCAGGCGTTTTTCGGAACGACCTCGATGCTGTTGCTGGGCCTGGTGGGACTGTCGGCACCGGCCGCGACCGCCGGGTCGATCTGTCTGGACAAGGCGCGAGGCAACCTGACGCTCTTGTTTGCGACCGATCTGTCGAACACGGAGATTGTGCTGGGGAAGCTCGGGGCGCGACTCGTCCCGGTGCTGGGATTGATCCTTTGCGCGGCTCCGGTGCTGGCGATCGGAACCCTGTTCGGCGGGATCGACCCGGTGGGCCTGATTGGTTCGTTGCTGGTGATCTTGGCGGTGGCGATCTTCGGCTGCTCGCTCGCGCTGACGCTGTCGATCTGGGGAAAAAAAACGCATGAAGTTTTGATGATGGCGTATGTGTTCGGAATTCTGTATCTCCTGGCCGCGCCGATCAGCCTGGGCCTGTTTGAACTGCTCCCGAGGAACTGGAGAGGGTCGCAACTCACCCTGTTTCACGAATTGCTCCGATTCAACCCGGTGTTTCTGGTGCTCTCCGCAGTTGAACCGATGCCGATGATGCGTCCAGTGACATTTCAAACGAACCTGGCGTTCCTGTGCCTGGGGCTGACGGTGTCTGCAAGCTTGATCGGCGTGTCGATCTGGCGAATTCGATCGGTGGTGGTCGGGCAGCTCGGCAAGGTGGAACGAGGGCGCGAACGGCGACGGTCGCTTCGAGCACGCCTGGCCGGGGCAATCGAGTCGGATCGGTTTGCGCGGGTGGCGCCGGGAACGGCGGGAGTTTCGAGGAAGCTTCGGAGTCTTTGGCCCTCCCCATCGCTCGATCAGAATCCGGTGTACTGGCGCGAGTGTCAGCGAAAACAACCGACTCGAATGGACCTCATCTCGTGGGGAATTTACATTCTCTTTTGTGGTGGGTTCAGCATTTATGCGATTCAACTGGCCTTATCGGGACAGACCTGGGGCATGGGGCTGGGGGTCTTCGTGAATGTGGTGCAGGTGCCGCTGGGATTGTTATTGCTGAGCGTCTCGGCGGCAACGAGCCTTTCGGAGGAGCGGCAGCGAGGGAGCCTAGATGTCTTGATGGCGACCCCCATGTCAACCCGTTCGATTGTCTGGGGAAAGTGGCGAGGAGCATTCCGATCGGTCCCACCGCTATTGATTTTGCCAATCGGTGTCGCCCTGGCCCAATCGACCTCCTCCGGGCGGTTCGGGGCGGTAGCATTGCTGGCCGCGTTGATTCTGGCCTACGGGGCGGCCATCACCAGCCTGGGCCTGGCGCTGGCCACCTGGACGTCTCGAATGGGGAAGGCGGTGGGCCTGACCACCGGAATTTATGTTTCCGTTTCGATTGGTTGGCCATTTTTCGCCATGTTGCTGTTTGCAGACTGGGCACAAAATGTGACGCTCGGGATCGCGGCGGCAAGTCCTTTCTTTGGCGTCGGTGTGTACAATGCCCTGATCGCGGACGAAGGTCCCCCACGAGCGTTCGCCAGTCAAACCTTCTGGGTTCTGTTCTGGACCGTTGCGTACCTTGGCCTGACCGTGGTCTTGCTGCTGGCCACCATGCAGTCGTTCAACCGTTGCCTGGGTCGCATGGACGACGCCACCGAAGGACTCGGTGATCACTGGGAGGAGGAGGAACGCAACGCCTCGGGGAATCCGCGGTTGAATGTCGTTTCGGGTTCTCCGGCGAGCGTTTCTTCAAACAAGGACTCTTTGACCTCTGGAACGTGAACGTCAAAAAACCTGATTCGCTGAATGCATCGAGTCAAATTTCCTCAGAAGATCGCTGATGCGTCAGGACGACTCCATCGAGCGGTGGCCCACTGGCCGAAGTTTTCCTCGACCGAGACGCGCATGGCAAGCGGAAGGGTGAGACCTCGGTTGGTCAGGGCGTCGCGGAGGCGTCGGCCGAGATAATCGGCAATCAGTTCGGTGGTGGTGTTGGGGACGGGCAGCAAGACGCACTCGTCGCGGGGGAAGCTCCAGTACCGATCTCGGTAACGGCAGACAAGGTTCGGCCCGTCGTCGGAGACGGTAATGAAGGGGCTGCGGTCGGGCAGGAGCATGCGGTGATCGAGTTCGAGGACGAGGGCCTTCGTCAGATCGCGGAGCGCGATGAAGTCGAAGACGTAATGGTTGTCGTCGAGCGGTCCATCAACCTCGACCGCCACGCGCCAGTTGTGGCCGTGGATGCGTTCGCAGACATCGCCGTTGAAGGTGATGAAGTGCCCGGCGCTGAAGACAAGGTCGTCCTTGGTGACGCGGACCGTGTAGAAATTCGCTGACATGGGGATGATTTCGACCGTGGGAGTCTGAGGATTCAGAGCACGTCGCCCGCGTCCCATCCGGGGCGGGAAAGGTGGCGGGGAAATTTGATTGTCCCGTCGCAGAGGGCAGCGTACAAGGTGGCCGCGATCAGGTCGGCGGTCGCGCCAGGGTTGCGGGAGTGACCTTCGGCACGGAGCCAGGCATCGAACGCTCGGATCTGCGTGATCGAATCCGCCGAATCGGGCCAGTCGGTGGCAAGGACGGCAATCGCTTGGCGGGACGATTCGAGCGCGACGTCGGGGCCGCACTTGCGGGCGATGAGGGTGTCGGGGCGCTCGGCCATGAGGGTGAGGTGGGTGAGGACAATGGCGGTTTCGAGGGGACGACCGGCTCGGAGGGCGTCTCGCAGCGTGGGAAGTGCGAGATCGAAGATGTCTGCATATCCGGTCGCATACTGCCGAGCGATGGCGTCGTGAGAGGCCGCAAGGGTCATCGCCTCGCGGAGGGTGATGGTGGGCTCGTTGGCGACGTCGTGATCGGGGACCGAGCCGAGACCTCCGGGACGGGCGATGCGAATGGCCTCATAAACGGCTCGGGCATCGTCGATGGTCAAGGTGTCGAGGATGCGCTCGACCCCCTTGCGCAGCCCCTCGGCCTGGTGACGCACGCCGGCCATCGGGGTGAGAAGGAGAATCATGCCGAGGTTGGTGTTATGGCCAACGAGGGCACGAGACTCTTGCACGGCGACCCGGACGACAGCGCCGACGCCGAACTCCTGAATGCGATCCGGATCGAGCCACCCGGAGAGGGTCGCGGCAGAGAGGACGAAATCGAGGTAGTGGGAGTCATCGAACGCTCGAGCCGGATGGACGTTGCCAGGCTTGCGAGCCGTGGCTTCGAGCAGGCAGGCGAGAAAAGCGGGATCAAATTCAAAACGGGAGAGATCCTTAATCATCGATGCCACCGAATGAGATCGTCGAGGAGGGCGGCGGCCACGTCGATGCCGGTTGCCGCGGAGAGGGCCCGCCAGCCGGGGACCGCGTTGACTTCGAGGACGACAAGACGGCCGGTGCGGGAGTCGGGAAGCAGGTCGACCCCGGCCATGCGGGCGCCGACGGATTGGGCAGCACGGAGGGCGAGATGCTCGGCCTCGGGGTCGAGGAGAAGGGCCTCGGCACGGCCGCCGAGGGAGACATTGGTGCGCCACTGGCCTTTGAGGGCGGTGCGGCGGATTGCGCCAAGGACCCGGCCATTCAGGACGAACGCGCGGAGGTCGCGTCCATCGTTCGGAATATGTTGTTGCACATACAGAACGGCATCGATCCGTTCCATTGCGCGGAAGGCTCGCTGAGCGAGATCGGGGTCGGAGAGCCGGACAAGGCCGCGGCCCTCGGCGCCGAACAGGGGCTTGAGGACGACATCGCCGCCGAGGGCGTGGAAGGCGTCCATCGCGTCTCGGGCCGACTCGCCGACCCAGGTGGGCGGGACGGGGAGGCCGGCGGCGTCGAGCCTGGCGAGCGAGAGATACTTGTCCACGGCGGCCTCGACGGCCCGGGGGGGGTTCAACACCGGGATGCCGCGGGCTTCCAGGCGATGCAGGGCGTCCATCCGGTAGACGACCTGCTCCAAAGAGCCGGGGGGCATCATGCGGACGAGCACGCCATCGACGCCGAGCAGGTTGACCTGGCGGGCCTCGATGCGGGCAGGCCCTCCGCCGATTCGGGCCGCGAGCGAGGGGAACGGGAGCGGGTCGAGGCGGCAGCCGACGACCTGGGATGCTCGGATGAGATCCTGGACATGCCAGCCGGTCCCGGAGACGAGGGCGACGAGGTGCGGGGGCATGGGCCGGTCATGCGCCCTCGGTGCCGAAGGATCGGGCGAGCACGGCGGGTTCGAGGCGGCCGAAGGCGAAGGAATGACCCGTCTGGAGGTTGCGGAAGGCGACCTCGGCGGGGCTGAACAGGTGGGGATCGACGGCGTAGAAGTCGTGGTTGTAGCGGGCGAAGATGTCGGCAAAAGGCTCGCCGTGGTCGCGGGAGGAGGAGGACGGGACCTTCGGGCCGAGGGCGCGGAGCGAGTCGTCGTCGCCCGTGACATCGAGCACGACGCGGGCGCCGTAGAGGATGGCGTCGTTGGTCCGCCCGATCGCCTTCAGGTCGTCGGAGGCGACGGGAGGCAGCGGGGCGCTTCCGAAGCCGGAGACGATCCGGGAGAGGTCGAATCCCAGTTCGTGGAGCTTATGCAAGCATGTCTCGACCGATCGCGCGACGACCTGGACGCCGCCGGCGAGGCCGGCGGTCGGGGCGATCAGCAAGGTCACGGCCGAGGGATCCACGCGGCACGACTGGGCAACGTGGGCGATGACGTCGGCGGTCGGCAGCGCCCGGCCTTCGAGGACGCCGACGACGGCATCGGCCTCCTCACGGAATCCGATGGCGTTGAAGACGTCTTCATGTGCCCAGGCGGCCCGCATCGGCCCGGAGCCCATGGCGAAGAACTTGCCGAGGGCGAGTTGCCAGCCGGCGTACTGGCTGGCGAGGCAGGAGGCGACGGGGTGATCGGTGGCGACCTGGACGATCGGGCAGGCGACGCCACCGACTTCGCCGGGGGCGAGGGTGATCTCGGCGAGGTCGGCCATGCAGATGCGGGCGAGGTCGAGCCCGGCCAGGAGGCCGCCCGGAGTCTCGACGCCGCAATCGACGACCCGGCCGCCTCCCGGCACGTCGACCACGCGGACCCGACGTTCCAGGGCGTGCGCGATGAGGAAGTCGGTCCGTCGGGCAGCTCGGGCGTTGAGGTTCATCGGGCGTCCGGGGGCTGGGCGAGTTCGGTTCATCGGGCGGATCAGCCGGCGGCGAGGGTGAGGATTTCCCCCTGGCCGCCTTCGAGCAGATCCCCGTTGTAGCGATCGAATGCGCGAGATTCCAGGCCGGGAGGGATCGGGAATCCCTGATCGCGCAAGGTCCGCAGGTACACGGCCAGGAAGGGGAAGCGGTATTGGCCCGAGGCGGCAAAGGTGGCGAGCGGTTCGAAGTCGGGGCCGGGATCGATCAGGGCGAGCGTCCCCCGCTTCATCCCCGAACCGGCGAGGCGGCCGACGGGGCCGAGGGAGAGGATCGTTCCGGCGATCATGCCACGGCCGAGGCCGGGGCCGCTCTGGCCGGTGACGGCGATCAGGCCGCGGCGCATCGCCAGGCCGACCTCGGAACCGACGGAGCCTTCAACGAGGATCATGCCGTCTCGCATGCCGCGACGGCTGCCGGGTTCAGCTGCTCCGAGAGAGTCGCCGGTTGATCCACGAATGTGCAAGTATCCGCCTCGCATCTCGGCCCCGGCCCAGGTGGAAGCGGAGCCGATGAGGGTGATCGAGCCGCCGGTCATCGCCGCGCCGAGGGAGGGGCCGACATCCCCTTCAATGATCAACGAGCCCGAGGACATCCCCGAGCCGATGCCGCGGACGTGGCGGAGATCCCCTTCGAGACGGTGGGGACCGTCACTGGCGTCTCCCTCAATGCGGAACAGGTCGCCGAGCGTGGAGGGTTGGTTGCCGATGCGTGCGGGAAGTGAGGCGGCCTCAACAGGAGAAATGCCGGCGAGGCCATCGGCACGGAGGGCGTCCGAGGCGACGGGGAGGGTGGTGGCGTCAAGCCAGCGGAGGGTCAGCGGCATGGGTTCGAGACGCTCCAGGGTCGTGAGCGGCGGGAGACGAAAGAGAGGACCGCGGGCTGGGGGCCAGTCCTCTGCGGCCTCATCGTTGGGTGAGCATCATGCCAAGGGGGGTCTGCGGAGGCTGATCATGACTCCAGCCTCTGAACGACTCGGGGGTGACACAGGGGGCACAGGTCCACGTGCTCCGGCCCGTCGTTGGTCCAGTAGTCGTCACCGTCCTCGATTCGGCGATTGCAGACGTCGCAGTGTTCGTGATCCCAAGCCTCCTCGACGAGTTCGAAGATCTGGGGGTCGAACGGCTGGCCGCGAAAGGGGGCCCAGAAGCGATCGCCGTCCTCGTTCATGGGTTCAATCATGAGGAGGCAAGGATAGGATCGGAAGGTTCGGGGCACGAAGCAGCAGCGGCGGAACGTCTCCCATTCAGCATCGGGAATCTGATCGAGGTGGTTTGGCTCTGCCATCAGGAGGCCCTCCGAAGCTTTCGACCACTCTAGCTGCAGGGATCGGCGTGAGCAATGCCCTTCGGATCAGGGATGATCGGCGGCGAGGAGGTCGGGGGGCATCGGCTCGATGGTTTCCCAGGAGGAGCCGGAGGCGGAAGCGCGGGTCCAGAAGCATCGGGAGGGGCGGAGGGAAAAGTGGTGGCGCAGTTCGCTCAGCAGGGCGTCGCGGCGGTCGGGGGGGCCGTTGTCGAAGGCGTAGAGGGTGGGGCCCCAGGAGCTCTGGCCGACGCCGTGGAGGCCGAGGTCGAGGAGATGGCGGGCGGCCTGCTCGACCTCGGGAGAGGCGAAGCGGCCTCCCTGGGCGGGGGAGAACCAGTCGCCGACGAGGGATTGCAGCTCGACCAGGGCCGCGCCGAAGGTGGGGAGGTCGCGCTCGGCGAGGCTCGGGAGCAGGCCGAGCAGGACGAGGCGGCAGAGGCGATCGGTGAGGGAATCGGGCATCGGGGGGAGGTTCTGGAAGGCGAGGCGTTCGGGCTCGCCGTGCAGGCCGGCGGGGGCGTTGGGGATGAGGACGAGGACGGCCCAGTCGCCGGGGAGCTGGGCGTGGGTGACCAGCGGCGGGACCGCACCGGGGGCGCGGTGGCCGCCGTCGACGAGGAGGCCGCCGCGATCGAACCCGAGGATGCCGATGCCCGATCGGGCCCCCCTGCCGGAGAGCCGGGCCAACTGGGAGGCGGGCAGCACCCCTTTGCCGTTGAGCAGGGTGATGGCCCGGGCGACGGCCAGGCCAAGCTGGGTGCCGGAGCCGAGGCCGATGTGCTCGGGGATGGCCCGGTCGAGGTGGAGATGCGTGGCCATGCCCCGGGCGCGGTCGAACTTGCGGGCGATCTGGAAGAGGACGCGCGAGGAGAAGTCGGAGACGCGGGGGCGCTGGCCCATCATGCCGGTGATCGCCCATTCGTCGCTCCGCTGGGCACGAAGCTCAACACCGGGTTGCTCGATCATCAGGCCAATGCCGCCGAATCGCCGACCCGCGTCCGGACCCCAGGTCAGCGGGCCGAAATGCAGGCGGCCGGGGGTGCGAATGCGGACGGCTCGGGGGACGACCACTTCGGAGGAGCCGGGGATCGGTACGCCTCGACGCCGGGCAATCTCGTGGACATGAGCTCGCAAGAGGGCGAAGGCTTCCTGCTCGTCGGGCCCGGCGGTCTTGTCGATGAGGACGGAAAGGCGGTCGTACTGCTCCAGGATCTCAGGCAAGGGGAGGAAGTCGGTCCGGGTGGCGAGGATGGCGGCCTCGACGACGGCATGCTTGGCGCGGTTGAGGCCGAAGAAGTCGCGGAGGGTGCCGGAGGCGACGGCTTCGCAATGGATGGTGGTGCGTTCCTCGCGGTCGTCGAGTGCGGAGACGCGGAACTCGACGTATCGGCAACTGTTCGTGAGAATCCGACCCTTGACCACGTCGGCCGGGCGGGTGGGGGCGTCGTCGAGGCGGCCGATCGCGCCTCGGGCGATCATGAGGACGTCGTCGGTGACGTGGAGGACCCCTTCGCCGAGGGCCTTGAGGTTGCGGTAGGTGGTCGAGGAGGTGTAGGGGCGGAGGGTGAAGCGGTCGAGCGCGGGGGACTCGACGACCGGCCCCATCGGGGCGATGTTGAGGGAGCCGTCGGGGCCGAGGGTGGTGACGATGCCTTCGAGGATCACGAGCCGAGCCCCCCTGCCCCGCCCTCGTGGCGGAGGTGCTGGTCGCGTTCCCACTTGCGGCGCTCGACGGCGCTGACCTCGGGCTCGGTGAGGAATCCCCAGTCGAGAGCCTGGTCCTGGCGGTAGTGCTTGCCGAGGGTCAGGGCGGTCTTCGCCTTGGCCAGCTCATAGCCGAGGTAGAAGGCGTGCGAGGGCTCATCCACCCCCATGCGGTCGAAGAGGGCGAAGGGGTCGGAATCGGAGAGGAAGTGCTGATGATTGAGGGCGTAGATCATGCCGTCCTCGGCGAAGATGCGCCAGTTCGGGTCCTTGATGCGGCGCCGGAGTTCCCGGAGATTCTCGGGGCCGAAGGCGGGGACCTTCGGGTCGCGGAGCATCACCAGGCCGGGCTCCAGGTGTTTCGGCAACGTCTTGTTCGTCACCGCATGATAGGCGAGTCGGCGGGCCAGGTCGATCTCCCGGACGGACGATCGCGCCCAGTTGATGACGGCGGTGGTCAGGACGGAGCCGATCCGAAGCTCCTGGCAGAAGCCGATGAGGGCGACGTTCATACCGCTCGAATCGACGTCCGTCAGTTCGGTGAGGTTGCCGATGCCCATCATCATGGCGGCGTCGGGGTAGCGGCGTCGCGTTTCCAGGTATCGGCCGAGCGAGGCAGCGAAGCCGAAGCCGATCGGCTCGATGATCGGATCGAGGCGATGCGGGATCTCGTGCTTCGTCAAGAACTCAACCGATTCGTCCAGGCCGTCGAGCGTGCCGACCTGATCGGGGATAACGACGACCTCGACCCCCCAGTCGCGGGCCCGATCGCGGTTCGAGCCGTTGACGCTCAGCACCAGGTCAGCCCCGGCGGCGACGGCGCGCTCGACCTCGACGGGGTCGAAGCTATCGACTGAGACGCGGTGCCCCTGCTCCCGGAGCGCGGCCACCGCCTCGCCGACGCCGAGCCAGGGGCCTCCGGGGTCGCAACCGAGGTCGATCCGGTCGGCCCCCTCGGCGCGGAAGCGGTCGGCCTGGGCAAGTAACGCGTCGATCGGGAGGGTCGGCGCGTGGTTGATCTCGGCGAGGATCTCGATGTCGAAGGCACCGTAGCCGTCGGCCTTCGGGCTGTCGAGACCAAAGGCGCGCGGCAGGTCGCGCAGGTCGTCCGGGCCGCGCTCGACGGGCACGGGTGCCACCTTCTCGACCACCGGGGCCAGGTCCCCCTTGCACATGCCGGGAAGGATGACGCGATCGACTCCCTCGGGAACTTGCAGGTGCCTGGCGATCCACTTCGGCGGCATCAGGGCCGCGACGGTGATCGGCAAGACGGCGACCTCGGCCCTGATCTTTGCTTTTGGCGCAAGGTCATCGAGCACCTGCCGGAGCGCGAACTCCGCCAGGCGGCCGGTGACGAACAGGATGCGGGGGCCGTCGCGGTGGGGCATCCTCTGATTGTCGCACTTGCCCCCGGCCGATCGTCAACGGCCCTTCGAAAATCGCTTGACGGTCGGGTAGCGCCTGGGTAAAGATCACCAATCATCCGATCATGCCAGATAGTGTTTGTCCTTGATGGCAACAAGCGTCTCGGGTCCAACGCCGTCTGGTTTTCTGGCGACGTACGGTTGAGGATTGAAGGACAGGGAGGGCCGGTCAATCGACGTGCTTTGGCGACATCCATTCAGTGATTCGCAACGCCGGCGATGGGCTTCCCTTCCCTCGAACATGCAGGAGGAATCGATGACAACGATCGCGCTCGCGTTCCTGGCGTCCACACTCGTGCAACAAGTTCAGGTCGAGGAGGTGCTGAGGGAAATACCCGCTCATGAGCGCCCGAAGTTCGCCAAGGAACCTGGCTGGGAGTTGATTTTCCCTCAGAAGTTCCGGGTCGGCCATGACTGGGGTGTGGCCCGAGAGGATCAGGTCATCAGTGGATTCTCCGTCGTCGACACCAACGGTGAGGTGCTGCGTATCCACTGCATTGTTGCTGGGCAAGGGCTGCCGGATCCCAACGCCCCGGAATTCCGCGTCGTGGTCTTCGACGCCGCAGGGAAGCGGTATCTCCCCGAGAGGGACGAAGCCGGCGGGTTGAGCAACAGGAACACCAACGTGCGCTCGTCCGTCTTCTCGCTCGACCCTCGGATAATCGCCGCAGACCGGATCGCGTACATCGCCGTCGAGCAGGTCAAACGGGGTCCGAAACTCAACGAACTCTCTCGGTCGTCGGACGGGCGGAATGATCAAGGAGCAACGCATGAGCGAGGACCGTCGAGGGGGATCGGCGCCGTCCGTTGACCTGATCCGGGCGATCCGGGAGCGTGACGAGCGGAAAAGGAAGAAGGAGGGCCGGGTTCAGGAGGGGATGGGGTCGCTGATGTTCGGCGTTCTGTCGATTGCGATCGGTTCGTTCGTCCTGTTCGTGGCGGTGTCGGGGTTACTCGACAGGCCGGTACCAGGTTGGACCGAGCCGTATTCGATCATGGTGGTCGACGATGTTGAGTATTCGCGGAGCCCGTGGACGAACCGGATGGTTGCTACGCCGGTGAAGGTCGAGGGGAGGACGATCGAGGTCCCCTCGAAAACCTGCGCGGTGATGGTCCTGGTCGGGATCGGCCTCGGGGCGGCGGGGGTCGTCCTGGAGCAGCGAAAGCCTCGGCGACGGGGCGTCATGCTCTCGGTCACCGGGGCAGTCTTGTGTGCGGTGGCGATCGGCCTGCCGTTGCTCGTGTGCGTGACGTTGAACCTCCTGGCCTGGTGATCGGGAGGAGGGCCAACGAACTTTCCTCGCAAACTCTTGAATCATCATGAGATTGCGTCTACGAAGATTAGGCTGAAGATGTGGGAAACCTAAGCAACACGTTGCCCGGGCCACCCAGCGGTTATGTCGCAACGTTTACCTCACCTGGCCTGACAGAGGTCTCGGCCCGCTACAATGGTTTCCGAGAGCATCAAGGCTTCCCTTGGCGGGCCATTCCGCGGAGCGTGGGCGCAAGGGACGTCTGACTCTATCGGAGGCGGTGCGATGATCGAGCAAATCCAAACCGATTCTCCAAAGCTTCTCGCATTCCGACTCAGCGGGAAACTCCATGACGAAGACTATCGGAGCTTTGTCCCCACCATAGAAACGGCTCTCGCGGCGGCCGGGGGTAAGGTCTCGCTGCTGGCGCAGTTCGAGGACTTCCATGGGTGGGACTTGCACGCCGCCTGGGACGATCTCTCGCTAGGCGTCAAGCATTACTCGGACTTCGAGCGCATCGCCCTCGTCGGCGACAAGAAATGGCAAGAATGGATGACTCGCTTCTGCAAGCCATTTACCCGGGCGAACGTGAAATACTTCGATGCGTCCGAAGTCGAAGCTGCCTGGGCCTGGTTGGGTGAAAGCGATTAAGCTCGCGCTGCAGGTGATTCGGCCCGCCGCAGCACTTGCTGGGGTAATCGAGGGCCGCTCGGGCGGGGTGGTCGGACGACTGGCATCGGTGAAGTCACCCGTACAGGGCCATGACAGACGTCTCCAAGCGTGACGTGGCCCTGATCCGGAGCGAGTGGCTCTCGCGCACGTGGTCGATCGCACCGTCCTTGGTCACACCGGTCGAAGGAACAATGGTGAGGCCATCCGTGCCACACACCGATTGTCAATCGGCCTTCGAGGCGGCGAGATAGCGGGAGAGGACGCGGATGTTCTCCGAAAAGGTGGCCGACTGAATGATTGGGGTTCCCTTCTCGGTAAGGTCGAGCCATGCGCCGCGGTCGTCGAGAGCGTCGATGACCGCGCGGGCGGATCGGGAGAGGGTGGGGGTGAGCTTCGGAGAAATGGATTCGGGGGACGATCGACGCGGAGCGGGTTGCTCGCGGAGGCGGTCGTATTCGGAGGCGATGCGGTCGAGGCGGGAGGGGACGATGAAGCCGTAGTGGGTGGGCATGTCGTCACTGGAATAGGTGAGTTGATAATCCTTGGTGAAAAAGAGCGGGCGGTTGGTGCGGAGTTCGTAGAAGCGGGCGAGGCGGCCGTCGGGGAGCTGGGAGCGGCGGAGGTAGTCGAGGGCCTTCGGGATGGGTTCGAGGTACTTGGGGTCGCCCGAGGCGCGGTAAAGCCGCATGAGGACCTGGAGGATGCCCTGGGACTCGCCGCCGCTGATGGCGGGGGGCTCGAACTTGCGGGACCACTCGGGGTGCATCGCCACGTTGTATTGCTGGGCCCAGGCGGGTTGGGGGTCGGGCATCTGGGCGAGGATGAGGAAGTCGCCGGCGCGGCGGGCGGCGGTGAGGTAGCGGGGGTCGTCGTAGGTGCGGTGGGCGAGCAGCAGGGTGTCGATCACGTCGGGCATGAGGTTGTCGTTGGTGACGTAACGCCCGAGCCAGGTGTTGGGCCATTCGCGGAGCCAGGTCTCGGGGTAGGAGGCGGGGAGGACGGGGTAGTCGTCTTCCGAGAGAGGCTTGGGGAAGGAGTCCCACCAGACGTACCAGCCGCCGTTGGGGTGCTGGGCGGAAATCAGGGCATCGAGGCCGTAGCGGGCGGCGTCGTGGATGCGGGGGTCGGCGAAGTCGAGGGTCTCATCCATCCGGATGAGGAAGCGGAGGGAGGCCTGGGTCGTGTCGTCGTCGAGGGTGGTCATCCGGTGGTTGCGGGGTGCCTTGGAGGGCCTTTGCGGGTTGTCGCGATAGTCGAAGGCCGGGCGCCTGGCGGGGTCGAACTCGATGGAGTAATACCAGCCGCCAGAGTGCATCTGGCCGAGGCAGAGGGCGTGGGCGGCGTCCCGGGCGGCGTCGAGCAGGAGGGGATCGATCGTGTCGAGGTAAGCGTCGAGCAGGGCCTCGCCGACGCTCGGGGTACCGGGGGGCTGGACCCAGGCCATCGTCGGGGTGGCGATTCCCTCGCCGCGGCGGTCGGTCAGGTCGGAACTGACCCGCCAGACGTAGGCCCCGTGCGATGCGACCTTTTCCGTAAAGAAGGAGACGGCGGCATGGAGGGCGGCCTCGGCCTCGGGGGGAGTGGGATCGGAGCGGTCGGAGACCGAGACGACCTGGCCGAGCGTCAGGGCAACCCAGAGGGAGAGATTCATGCCTCAATCTCCTTGAATCTTCGGAACGCCGATCTGCTGATGACGCTCAGGAGGGGGTGGGGCCGTCTGCGGGGTGGGCTCCGTTCTCTCCGACCGTGATGGGAATTCCAAGCAATTTCTGGAACTCCTTCAGTTTTTTCAGTTCGGTTGTGGCAAGTTGGGTCGTGGTGTACAGCGTCGCGAGACCGAGCAGGAGAATCGCTGAACCTCCGATAAGGGCCACCTGCCAGCGGGTCGAGCCTTCAAGACGACTGAAGGCATAGGCCTGCATCGCGACGAAAATCATGATGCAGTTCAGGGTCCATCCCCGAGCGATTCTCAAACGGCTTCGGCCGTATTCAAGGATGAAGCGAAGCGCCTCGTGCCGCGAGAGCACGGCATATCGGGTCTGATGATAGGCGTCCTTTGTTCCAAACGTGTTTGTCCGCCTCTTGTCGATCCAGACCTCGAAGGCGTCGTCCGCCAGGCGATCGACAACGATCCCAAGCACGTAGGAGATCGCCAGAAGTGGGCCCAGAAGGAGCCACTCGACCGACTTCACGAGGGGAACCCACTCGTGACCGCAGAGGCCAACGATCGCGAGCACCACCGCGATGACGGCACCCGCTCCGATGACAAGGAGTTCGACGAACAGCGCGGTCGTGTTCATGGTGCGCGCCCGGCGCCGATGGTTATCGGATCGCCCCTCCATTGATGCGAACGATCTGGCCGGTCAAGAAATCGGCGGAAGGGCCCACGAGGAAGCGGGCGACCTCGGCGACGTCGTCGGGGGTGCCCCAGCGAGCGAGGGGGGCCTCGGAGACGGCGCGGCGTTGCCAGTCGTCCGAGGCCTGTTCACCCCAGGAGGTTTTGATCCAGCCGGGGGCGAGGCAGTTGACGCGAACCTCGGGGGCGAGGCTGAGGGAGAGGGAGCGGGTGAGGCACATGATCGCCCCCTTGGTGGCGGCGAACAGCTCGCCCGAGTCACCTTCCATGCCGGTTTCGGCCTGATCCCAGCCCATCGTGAGGATGGTGCCGCGGCCTTGCTGCTTCATCAAGGCACCGACCCGGCGACAGAGACGGAGGGTGGAGACGACATCGACGGACCAGAGGAGGTCGAGCTTCGCGTCGAAGTGGAGGTCGGCGCCGGGGCCGGTGAGGGTGTCGGCGCCGGCGAGGTGGAGCCAGGCATCGAGACCGTCCCAGAGCGTCCAGGCCTCGTCGATGAGGCGATCGCCGGCGTCGCGGTCGGCGAGGTCGGCCATGAGGACCGCGGAGCGGGCCGAGCCGAGGCGAAGGCATTCGGCCGAAACGGCCTTGGCGGCCTCGCGCGACCGGCGGCCGTGGACGATAACATCAGCGCCAGAGGCAGCCAGGGAAAGTGCCGTGGCGCGACCGATGCCGGAGGTCGAGCCGAGGACGAGGCAGCGGAGGCCGGAAAGATCGGGAGGGGGCATATGGGCCTCGGAGAGAGGAGAGACGATCGCGCGCAGAGACGGGGGGAGGCAGGGAACAATCAAGAGGGGGGGGAGGAGTCGTAAGCGAGGGACCAGCCAGGCTTGGTGATGGGTTGGTGACCTTTGGGGTGGGGGCGGGTGATCGCCTCGTAGAGTTCAGGACGGCGGGCGTTGAGGTAGCGGCGGCCGGAGGCGGCGTCGAAGGTTTCGGCCGTGAGGAGGGCGATGGCGAGGTCGTCGCCGAGGGCGTGGCATTCGGCGAGGATTTCGCCATGAGGGTCGAGGATCATCGAGAGGCCGGGCTTGACGGTGTCGCCGTCGACGCCGATCGGGTTGGAGAAGACGTAGTAAACGCCGTTCTCCCAGGCGCGGGCAGGGAGCCATCGCATAAGCCAGCCGCGGGCCTTCGGCCCTTGGAATTCGAGGCGGAGGCGGGAAGGGTCGCGGTGGCGGTTGTCCCAGAGGGAGCGATCGACCGAGCCGCGGCCGGGCATGGTGGAGGGGAGGCAGCCGGTGACATGCGGGGCGATGATGACCTCGGCACCGAGCAGGGTGGTGGCTCGGGCGTTCTCAGGGAGGTTGTTGTCGTAGCAGGTGAGGATGCCGAACCGGACGCCGTCGTGGTCGAAGACGGTGTAGCCCGGCCCCGGCGAGAGGAACGGGCTGATGAACACATGCAGCTTCCGGTGGCAGGCGATGAAGCCGTCAGGGCTGACCACGGCGTAGCTGTTGAACAAACGGCCCTCGGCGTCGATCTCGACCAGACCGGCCATGACGACGACACGGAACTCGCGGGCAATCTCGATGAGCGCGGCGACCGAGGGCCCCTTTGGGACCGGCTCCGCCAGGGAGGCGAGGCCGTCGCGGTCGAGCGATTGCAGGAAGGTGTAGCCACTGATCGCGCATTCGTGGAAACAGACCACCTCGGCCCCTTCGCTCGCGGCGCGGCGGGTCAGGTCGCGGATACGGGCGAGATTGGCGGCCTTGTCGCCGTCGAGGTGCTCGAACTGGGCGGTGGCGATGCGGATGTCGCGCATGAGAGGCAGTTCCGGGGCGGTCGGTCGTTGGGGAAGGAGGGGAAATTGAGCCACGGATGAATCACAGATGAAACACGGATGAAAAGAAAGAGACGAAAAGGAAGGAGAGATGAACAGATGAGTTCAATCTGTCCACCTGGAATCGATCTGGTCTGAAACTCTTTGTCTTAATCATTTGTGTATTAGTCATTAAGGTCCGTGTTTCACCTGTGTTTCATCCGTGGCTCAATTCTTCATAGTCAAGTGCTTCTGATCGGGTTCGCCGAGCGGGTTATGATTCGGGCTCGGTGATCGGCAGGTCGCGGTCAACCTCGACATCTTCGAGGACCGTTTCGGCGCCGGAGGGCCAGCGGATCGTGAGGCGGTAGATGCGGTCGGACTCGCCGAGACCGATCAAAACGCGAGGATCATTGGACGAAAGCATGCTGGTGCCCGACTTGCGCTGACGGTGGATGGTCTGGTCGCCGGCTTCGACCGTAATGATGGCGCCGATCGCATCAGGGTTGCTCTGGGTGCCGGTCAGAAGGAGTCGAATCCAGTGATGACCGTCGCGGGGCGTATCGTTGCGGAGGATCGCGGGCCGATCATCCTTGTGGACGATCACGATATCGAGGTCGCCGTCGTTGTCGAGGTCGCCGAACGCGGCGCCTCGGCCGACGTGCTTGGCGTCGAAATAGGGGCCGACATCGCGGGTCGCCAGGCGGAAGCGGCGGCTGGTCGGATCGTCGCCGAGGGCGACATTGCGGAGCAGGAGCGGCGGCTCGGGATACTCGAAATCAGGATGATTGGCATCAACGTGACCATTCGTGACGAAGCAATCGGGCCAGCCATCGGAGTCGAAATCGGCCAGGGCGCATCCCCAGCCGACCCAGGGGCGGCTGTCCTGCGAGAGGCCGTAGAACGGCGTCATGTCGGTGAAAAAGCCGTCGCCGGTGTTGCGGTAGAGGGTGTTGTACTCGTTCTGAAAGTTGGTCACGAACAGTTCGGGAAGGCCGTCGCCGTCGATGTCCTCGGCATCGACCCCCATGCCCGACTGGGCCATGCCGTCAATGTCGAAGGCGGCGCCGGAGGTCTCGGTGGCGTCGGTGAAGGTGCCGTCGCCGTTGTTGAGGAACAGGAAGTTCGGGTTCTGGTCGTTGGCGACGTACAGGTCGATCAGGGTGTCGTTGTTCAGGTCGGCCGCGACAACCCCAAAGCCGTGGCCATCGGAGCGACCGACGCCAACCTCATCGGTCACGTCGGTGAAGGTGCCGTCGCCGTTGTTTCGGTAGAAAACATCCTTGACGGTGCGGATCTGGCGAGGAGAACAATAGAGGCGGATGCCTCGTTCCTCGAATCCGCACCACTTGTCGTCCTCGGGCAATCGCCAGTCGCCGTGAATCGCCACGTAGAGGTCAAGATCGCCGTCGTTGTCGTAATCGAGCACGGCTCCACCCGAAGCCCAGTTGATGAGGGGGCGTTCGCGCTCAACCGTCTTGCCGGAGGCGTCGGTTTCACGGTCGATGACGGTGCGGCTCATGTTCTCGATGCCTGCCTCGGCGCTGACGTCGGAGAAGGTGCCGTCGCCATTGTTCCGGTACATTCGGTTGGGACCGTAGCAGGCAAGGAAGACATCGGGCAGGCCATTGTTGGTGAAGTCGGCCACGACGATCCCGTGACAGAAGCCGTGGAATCCGAGTCCCGATGCCTCAGTAATGTCCGAGAACGTCCCGTCGCCATTGTTCCGATACAGACGGTTTTGCCCGTCTTCGGACGAACCGAGCGGCAGATAGGTGCAGGAGGCGAAATAGAGATCCATCAGGCCGTCGTTGTCGGCGTCGAAGATGGCGACCCCCGAGGCATTGGCCGACGGGTAGTGGCGATCGTCGGTCATGCCCGAAACGTGGACGAAGTCGATTCCAGCCGACGAGGCAATCTCGGAAAATCGGAACGGGCTCGACTCCTGGGGGATCATCGGATTGGCGGCCTGAGGCTGCCGATCGGGCGTGTCGGGCGAGGCAAACGGAGCCGGGTCGGCCGCCTCGGACGATGCCTCCAGACCAGCATCGGGGACGGAGGACGAATCCTTGGCCCCACAACCGGCAAGCGACACCGCCAGCACCGGAAGAACGATCAGGTGGTAAGGAATTGGCCATCGAGTGGCCCTGTGCGAGTCCGCCACAGGTCGGCGTTCGAGGTCGAGCATCGCAGGCCCTTGGAGAGAATCACGGCGATCGAGATGGGGCGGACCGGGCAATCCATTGAGCGCGGATCGGCTCCGATTCCCGGCAGGGACGTTGCACGAACCTATTGTAACACGACGACCAAGGGGAGCGTCCAACCCCTTCAATTGTCCCAAATCACCCGACGCCCTCTAGTCTGGGCTCGCGATTTGCTGCACGATCATCAAGAATCCCCCAGGCGGTCCAGTTTCGCGGAACGCGGCACCACCTGGGATCACCGCAGACCCGCAATCGAGGGAGGAACACGACGCGATGCGATGGGCTCGAACGCGGATCGGAACGGCCGGACTTTTCGGTCTGGGGTTGCTCGTGATGCTTGGCGCGGCTCCGGCCACGCCGTCCTACCAGCAGGTTCTGAGCAGGATCGATCAGGCCAAGGAACAACTCTCGGACGAGCAACAATCCCCCGAGAAGATTGAAAACTGGAACACCTTTTTCAGTGCTGTCGTGGAAGTCTTGAACGCCCAGGCCGGAGCCGAATCGGCCACCGAGCGCCGGGAGCATCTGGAGCGGCTTGGCCGGATGCGAGACGCCCTGACGGCCAAGAACTGGGGGCCATCGAACCGGATCGCCGAGAGCCTGAACGAATGGCTCGACCCGAGGCTTTCGGTCGCTCGATCGCTCGAATCGCTCGAACAGGCCGTGTCCGAACTTCCGGGATCGGTTCTGGACAATCCAGACGGGCAGGAGAACGCCGAGACCGAGAACGGTGCCGAGGAACCGCAAACTCAGGACCCCGAATCAGTTCTGAAAACGAACTGGTCGACTTACGTCACCCGGCTTAACGCGGCGATCCGCGCTTATGAGACGGCCGAGTCGGTTTCCGAGCGGCTCAATGCCGCCAGGAAGCTGCGCGGCGGTCTGGACTCGCTCCGTGGAACACAGGCGAATTCGCCGTGGGCCCCGGCGAGCGAACTGGCCGGCGCCTTGCAGGCGATGCTCGACAAGCCGAACGTGCAAATTGTCGCGGATCCGAACATTCTCTCACCGTTTCTCAACCAACAGATCGTGTTCCCAGAAGTCATTTACTTTCGGGGGCAGACATCTTATGTGCAGCCGGGTCCGCGGACCGGATTCGGACTGATGCACAGCAACGACGGGATCGCCTTTTACAATAGCCAGTGGAGCTACAGCACGACTCCGGTCACCGACTTTCAGCAGCAGGTCGCGTCGAATCCGCAAGGGCGGCAGGCGACCAACATGTACCAGTTCGGCGCGACGATCTACAACAGCAACCACGCGACGGCCACCGCGATCCTGACGCCCGAGGGGCTGGTCGTGTATCCGGAAAACGCGCCCAATGTGTCGGCAGCGTTCGGGCTGACGCCCCAGCCGGGGCTGGGACCGGGATTCATGCGGTTCGTGGCGTCGATGATCGGCTTTAACCAGGGCCGGATTCTCTCGGAACTTCAGCAGCAGGCGATGCCGCAGATCCAGGCCGAAACGATCGACGGAACGAGGGAGCTGGCGGCGATCAAGTCGGCCCAGGAAGTTGGCCAGCAGAATCAAATGATTCGACAGTATCTCGTCGGGAATCGGACCTTGCGGTTCGAGGATTTCGCGGTCACGCAGCTAAACCTCTCGTCCGCGCCGTGGGCGGCGTATGTGTCGGGAGTCCTGCAGTGGGCGGCCGAGGCCGGGCCGCAGATTGGCGCCGATTTCCCCAAGCCTCCCGAGTTTGTCCAGCCGGAGAGCGGCCTGACGGTCGATATGCACCTGAACTCGACCCTGACGAACCTGGCCGCCGGGTTCTATCAGACCGATCAGGTGAAGGACGTGGAGACCCTGTTGATCAAGGTGATTCCCCCCGAGGGAGACGCACCGATCGACGAGGGAATCGAGATGATCCCGAACGGCTCGTATCAGGACTTGCTTGATGCCGTGGCCGACATCCGTGAGCAAACCGACGATCCGAACGCCATCGCCCTGCGCATCACCAAGCCGGAGGAGCCCCCGGCCTTCGCGGTCGATGCTCAGGGAAGGCTCGTGACGTTCGTGCGAGGGGTGACGATCGAAGTTCCCGCTCCCGAGAATTTCGGCCAGCAAGGGGGCCTGTTCGGCTTCGGAGGCAATCCGAGGGTCCTCCGGTTCATCCTGGAGGAGGTCGAGCTGACGGTTGACGCCGACATCACTCCCGAGAACGGCGGCAAGGCCGTTCGGGTTCAGGGGGAGATCGCCAGCGTCACCTACGGCGGAACCGGCACCACGGTCGTGACCGTGGGCGACGAGGAAGACCAGACGCAGACCCTGAACCTCCTGAACCGATCGGGGGCGCTCGGCGTCCTTGCCGGCCGGCTTCAGGGACAGAACGTCGACGCTCCGGTGCCCCTCGACGCGCTTCAAGGGTTCCAGATCGCGGACGTCTCGGACCTGCACCCGACCGGCTGGATGCGGGTGGTCGTGCAGCGCGATCCGACCGAACCGGTTCCCACCCCGGCGGCCTTGACCGCATCGAGCCCCGCTCCCGAGGCTCCCGCCGTTCCGCAGGTTGCCACGCAGCCGACCCCGGCCGCGCCGCAGCCGACGCTTGTTCCGACTGGATACGTCGCGCAGTAATGTTCTCACTGCCTGGTGGGTCGGTTGCCTCAACCGTCCCACCGGAGCAGACCGAATCGCAGCGACGGCCCTCGGAAGTCTCGGCTTCCGGGGGCCGTTTGCGCTTGCGGGGTCTCGGTCGCACAAACCCCACACCGTGAGCAGCCACAGACGAGGCGAGTCCCATCGTCGAGATGACTCCGTCGATCACGAAGCGACGCCGGCTCCATCCGAAACGATCAGCCACCGCACCCGCCGCATCCCCCGCACCCGCCACACCCGCCGTCACCACCGCAACCGCCATTTCCGTCTGAAGGTGGCGGAACGATTTCAGGGCGGAGCGCTGCCAACACCCCTTCTCCCGGCAAGGCATTCAGACCCAGCAGGGCGAAGGCTACGGGGAACCGTGGATCAGACGCCCTCGGCGGGTCGTTCACGATCTGCCCCCTCTGTTGGTCCAGAGCGTTGACCAGCGCATTGCCACTCGACGTCCGCCAGGGCTTGACGAAAAGGTGAATCACTGCGGCGACGAACAGCGCGATGCAGAGGAGCACCAGGAACCCCACCGGTTGCTCCCGCTGGAGTCCCAGGTCGATTCGCCAAAAGCCCAGCAGGAAGACAGCTCCTAGCGGCAGCAGGGGGGCAAGACGCATGGTCACGGCATTCTCGGACGACTGGAGCCAGCCGAGCGCGCGGAGCGAATCCTCGACGTCTCGCACCACCCGCGATCGGGCCGCGGCCTTCACGAGCTTCCAGTTCGTGGAGGAAGAGTGTGCCTGGACCACGTCCATCACCGATTGCTCGACCGGATGATGCGGACGATCAACCTCCGACGGGCAGACCGAGAAGCGTTTCGTATCTTCATCGAAGGTCAGGTGTCCGTCGTCGACCAGCCGGGCGATTGCAGCCTGCACCGGCCCGGTCCGGTCGGGTCCCCGAGCCAGCAATATCAGGGCATACGGGTCGAGCTTCTCGGGGTCGCTGGCCAGCGGGGAAGGCTCGTCGATCTCCGGAATCGCGAGCGATGCTGGACGGAATTTGATCCATTGCCTCAGCAGGACCGAGCCAACGACCGCCCCGAACGTCAGAGGAACGAACAGGTTGAGGAACTCCCAGCCGGACATGCCCGACAGGTCGATCACGCGAGGGGGGGCAGGCGCCCAATCCCTTCCGCAACCGGCCAGGACGATCGAGATTCCGGTCAGGGTCGCCAGGCCCCGCAGCGAGGCAAAACGTTGGAACGAGCGAATGCACGGAAGGATTGCGGGACCAGTCCCCTCGCCTGGAGAACGAAGCCGCCCGATCAGGCCGCGGAAGATCGTCGCCGGGCGAGGGAGGACCCAGTGGGTGGCGGTGTTGACTCGGGCGAAGTGCAAATCGCGGCCGAACCGATCGGCGACCGGCGGCCAGATGTCGCTCGGAGGCTCCGAGCCGAACAGGCGGCGGTACGAGTCGAGGGTGCGGGCGTACCAGTCGTGGAACTTCGCCGACTCCTGCGGGCCGCCTCGGGTTGGCCCGTGGTGCAAAGGGCGGCCGAGGACCTTGCGGCAGAGGTCGTCCCAGTAGCTTCGGGTGTAGGTCAGGTGGAGGTGCCAGGGCTGATCGACCTGATCGGAGGGCGTGACCGGGTGCCCGGCCGCCATCGCCAGAAAGAGGAACCGCCGGTATTCGAGGACAACGCGACGGGCGAAGGAGAGACTCCAGCGGTTCTCCCGTGCCAGACGTTGCGTGAAGGTGAAGTCGGAATCCGGATCATCGAGCGGGAAGGCCGCGATGCGTTCCCAAAGCTGTGTTTGGTCCTCGGTCATCGTGAATACCTCCAGGGACCGAAACGGTCGGGGCTCGTCTTTTGAGCCCTCTCTGGAGAATGAGCCGATCGAGCGTCGATTTCCGGGCGCGCCAGGTCAGAATATTTTCGGCAACCACGAGAGCGGCCAGGGGCAGCCCCGCGAGCGTTTGACGATCATGTGGGTCTGGCCGACGCGGTGGTAATCGACGAGTCGGCCGCCCCAGGGACCTGTTACCGCGTGGTCGAGATCGGGGTTACCCTGAAAATCGGGGAGCTGGGACGGTTCGACCGGGGGCAAGGGATTCCGGGAGCCGGGTTCGTAGCGCCGATCGAGCACAGGGAGATAGGGCCAGGGCGGGAGCGGATCGACGAGCCCTCGAAGCGGGTCAGAACGGTCAATCGGACAGAGGACGACGGCCTCGCCAGCCTCCGCCCGCATGTCCACGTCGACCAGGCGCGGGCCGATGGTGAAATTGGCCACCAGCAGGCCGAGCAAGGCGTCAGCCTCCCCCCGGATGGGGGTCGAGACCGCAATCTTGTACTGGCGGTCCTTCACCGAGTCGAAGGATCGGGCCACATAGGCGTCGTTTTCCATCCGGGGAGAACCGGCATCGAAGAAGGTCCGGTAGTAATCGCGAACGTGGAAGCGTTTGCCGACGGAGCTGCTGTCGACCAGCGTGTCGGCCCTGAGGACGCCGTCGGGATCGAGTACGAAGACGTTGACGAACGGATTCTCCCCCGCGATCCCGAACAGGTTCTCCTCCTCGATTGCCGTCCGGAGGAACGCCTCGATCTCCTGCCGGAGCTGCGCGTTCTGGTCCAGCGATGGAAACGCCTCAAAGGCCTCCCGGAGCCTCGGATCACTCGCCAGGAGCAGCGTTGCGCGGCGGATCAGGCGGAGTTCCCGGTCAACGATTCGGGCGAGCTGGATCGCTTCCCGAGCGTTTTCGGCCCGCAACTCAGCGGTGCGGATCGCCAGGCCGGCGCCCCAGAGCAACAGGATGATCAGGCCGGCCGACGCTAGCCCAAGCGGATGCCGACGGACCCAGAAGCGTGCCTCCCGGATGGCTGAGGGCCTGCCGCCGGCCAGGGTCGGACGGCGGTCGAGCCATCGGGACAGTTCGTTCGCCAGGGCATCGGCCGACCCGTAGCGTCGACCGGGGTCGCGGTCGAGACACTTCAGGCAGACGCTCTCCAGCTCGCGATCGACGGCCGGGTTGAGCTCGGAAGGGGGTGTGAGATCGCCCCGGAGGACGAGGGCCAGCGTCTGCCTCGCGTCTTGCCCGTGGAAGGGCTCCCGGCCAGTGAGCATGGCGTAGAGGATCGCGCCGAGGCCGTAGATATCGGAGGCCGTCGAAACGTCCGACCAGCGGCCACCCGCCATCTCGGGAGACAGGTACGGGAGTGTTCCCACGATCCCGGCACGCTCGAAGGTAGCCGAGCGATCATCCGGGCCGTCCGGCTCGCCCGCCTCCTCGGTTCCTGGTTCCTGGATCGGGGGTTCCATCGCTTCGAGCCGCATCGAGAGCCCGAAATCGGTGACCTTGGGTTCGCCCTCAGCGGTCAGCAGGAGATTGCCGGGTTTCAGGTCGAGATGCAGCACGCCAGGGTTGCGGGTGTGGGCATGGTGGATTGCCCGCGCCACCTTCTCGACGAGCACTGCCGCCGATCGCGGATCGGATGCGAAGGAGGCGAGTCGATCGGCGACCGTTCCACCTTCCATCAGTTCCATGACGAAGAACCAACGCCCGCGGTCCTCGCCGAAATAGAACGTTCGGATGATATTCTCGTGCCTCATCCGGGCGATCGCGCGGGCATCGGCCCGGAGGCGGTCGGCCGAGGCCAACTCGCCCGAGGTTGGCCCCCGGAGGGTCTTCAAGGCCACGACGATCTCATGAGCGTTCTGGGCCCTGGCCTTCCAGACAACCCCTTGCCCCCCTTCACCGAGGATTTCAAGCAGGACGTAATCGCCCAGCACATCGCCGGTCCGGAGGTCGATGGCCCTCGGGCGGGAGTCGGGCTCCGCAGAGACCGACCCGCCCAGGACGATCGTCTCGTCCGGGGAGGATTCGAGCCTCGGCAGGCCAAGCAGCCCAAGTCGCGCGAGGTCATCGAAGTAAGCCCGGAGTTCGGCAGTGATCTCGGGGTAGCGGGCCGCCCACTCGGCGGGGTCGGGTGACTCGCCCTGGTCAATCGCCTCGTGGAAGTCGTAGATGGCGAGGTTGACGACAGCCTCGTGGTTGTCTGCCTCTCGGGTCGCAGGATGGCCCATCGCTCAACCCTCCTGGGGCATCAGCTCACGGAGCCGCCGCATCCCATGCCGGAGCAACCCTCCAACCGCGTCGGGGGTCCGGTTCATGTGCCGACTGATCTCCGCGACCGACATTCCCTGGCAATGCTTCAAGACAATCGCCTCGGCCTGCGGTGGGGAAAGCTGGGCGAGGAATCCGGCCAGGACGAGGGCGTCCTCCTCTCGGGCGGCCCGTGCCTCCGGCGTCGACCGGCTGGCCCGCATCACGCCCATCATCCCGTGGGAGGTCCGGTCCAGATCACCATCGAAGGACACAACCCGCCGTTCCAGTCGGAGCCTGCGAAGACGATCGATCAGGTTGAACCGGAGCAGGCTGCGGAGCCAGCCCATCATCTCGGCTCGGCTTCGGCCCCGATGCCGAGGAAGGTCACGGAGGGCCTCGCAGAGGGTCTCCTGGACCAGGTCAGAGAGGTCAATTCGGGCCCGGAGATCGACCGAAACCTGCACGCGGGCCAGCGTCAGCAGGTAGTCGCGGTATTCGCCGAACGCCCTTGAATCTCGGACGTTCGGATCGGCGCGGCCCGCGCGGAACTCCTCCGGGTCCTGGATCTCGGTCATGACGGTGTCCCTCAAGACGCGCCCCCGGCCCTCCGGATTCTGCTCGTCATGAACCGACCGATGCCGGAGGGTGGCAGAGGAGGTGATCCGCCCGCCGAGGGGCCAGTCCCTTCGCTCCGGATCAGCCCGAGAGCGAAGGGGACCGGCCGGGGATCAGGCGTCGGCCTTCCAGGAAAGGGAGGATGCACCTTTCGTCAGGTCGAAACAGAGAATCACACCCGAGTCGGAGCGGCACCAGGTTCCGGAGTCGAGTTGGAGCGGCCCGCGGACTTCTCGAAGGGGAATGGAAGTGCCGTCGGCGTACTGGAGCGTCGGACGTCCCGAGCGGGGGCCATCGACTTCGACGGTGAACCCTGGGCAGGCATACGGAGCGCGGAAGGAGACGTGATCGGCGTCGGCAACGAGGGTGGTCAACTCTCGGGCGGCCCAGTAGCGGGCGATCTCGCTGTTCTTCATCCAGATCAGGTTGTCGTAGGCAGCGTTCAGGCGGGCGACGATTTCCTTGAAGATGGTGAAACCAAGCTCATCGCCGTTGTAGTAGATACCCGGCCAGTGACAGACGAGGATGGCCGGTTCGCCGCGGTCGATGACTTCGGGAAGGCGTCCGCCCTTCAAATCCTCGGTGATGAACTGATCGACCGAGCCGGGGGTCAGGCCATCCCAACCGCCGAACCAGTCGCCGGTGCAGCCGATGATCGAGACAACGCAACGCGGGTCGTCGCCATCGAGGCCCGAGGCGTACTCAATCCGAGGGGCGACGCTGCGGTCGTCGGTGTAGAGGTGGCGGAAGTAGTGCGGGATCTCGGCCCCGAAGACGTCTCGGACCGATTCGAAGGTGGCCTGCGAGATCTCGGGGAGGACTCGCGTACCGAATCCCCCCGGGGTCGTGACCCCTTCGCACGGCAGACCAGCGTTCTTGAGCAATCGGAGAGCGTAGGAGAAATAATCGGTCAGTTCATCGACCGATTTTCCAACGCTGAACCCCCAGTTCTCCATGAAGCGTTCGGAACGCTCCTCGTACGGGCGGCCGGTTCTGGTGTTGATGGCCCAGGTGTGGGTGATCATCTCGGGGTGGATGTCCCAGTCGGGCATCATCAGGGTGCGAACGAGTTCCAGGCTGTCTTCGAGTTGCTTGCGCGACCAGCCGGGCATCTCGCGGTCGATCCAGCCGACACAGGCCGGATAGGGAACGATGCTGTACTTGCCTTTCACGCCGTGCTCGTGGCACCACTCGCCGAACGATCGGACGAAGGAGTCGGGAATCTCTCGGGGAAGCTCTTGCCAGGGCTGCTTGTACTGATCGGGGAAGACCTCGGCGAACTGAGGGATGCAGAAGTGGGCGAGGTTCACCAGGCAGGTCGAGTCGTCGATGATGAAGCTCAGGGGAACTCGCGTCTTCGGGTTCAGGACGCGCACCGAGTCGGCCTGCTTCGGTCGATCGCCCGCTTCCTGGGCAGCGAGCGTTGGCAAGGCAAGGCCCGAGGTTGCGGCCAGGCCGAGACCGGCCTGGAGAAACTGGCGGCGAGAGGTCGTCACCATGGTCGTCCCTTTATTGAGGTTGGAGCGGTCGTTGATCGAGAACCTCAAGAATCGTCGGTCGATCCCACGCGAAGGCTGCGAACATCGCTGCGCTGGTTGATCCGGCGAAGGGTTCCCTCGAAGACCGAGACCTCGCCCGCGTGCTTGACGCGGACCTTCCATCGGGTCGGGACGACCTTGCCGCCGAAGCCGCCGGGGGGACCGTAATAGTGGACGTACCAGTGATAGACACCGGAAGGCCCCTGCCCTTTGATTTTCTCGCCGCCGTCGGCGTCTGGGTCAAGCCAGTAGATATTTTCCGGGCCGAAACCGTCGGTGTCGTCCACGTCGAGCTCGCCGGCGTTCTTCCCCTGACGTTGGGCCCAGTAGATGTGCGAGCCGCCGGGCTCGATGACGTGCAGGTCGAGGTCGGCGGCCGATTCCCAGATCAAGGTAAACTGCGGGTCGCCAACCTTGACCTCGACCCCCTGGATCGTCTCCAGTCCTTCACCGAACCGGGCGGTGCCGAACTCTCCGCCGCCGATGCCGGTCGATCCGCCCACCTCCGATCGGCTGGGATCGGTCTGAACGAGTTCGCGGTTCACGTCGAGCCCGGTGATGAGTTCGGGCATGAGGGGCTCGGGGGTGATCTCGGTCGGGTCGAGTTCGAGGGTCAGCTCGTCGTCGAAGCCGCCGATCCGGTCGAGGCCGTCCTCGTCACCGAACGAAGAGCCGACCTCGGTTTCAAAGGCGACTCTTGGTTTTTCCTGGGGCAACAGAATAACCAGCAAGACAAGCAAGGCGACCAGCGCTGCATGGACGATCACCGACCCGGTCCAGCCGACGAGCAAGGTTTCCAGCAAGGGCTTGCGTTCGGCCTCCTCCTCGGGGGTGTCGAGGATCGTCCGACGCCCCTTGAGGCGCACCAGGGGGGTGATCGATCGCCGCAATCGGGCGGCGCGCGAGGCCACCGCGGTGGCCGTTCCGGATCGCGCCGAGGACGGAGCGTTTCCGGGGCCGGTTGCGGCGATCGAGTCGGTTGCCGGGGACGAGCCGAGGGGATCGACTCGCTGGGCGTCTTCGCGGTGCTCCGGGGTCATCCGGTGCCTCCGTTCGGGCCGGGACGACGGATTGGCGAACAATGCTTGCAATGAAGACGAGAAAGATCGTCGAACCTTGTCCGTGATTGTGTATCTTATCATGTCCGGACAACCGCCGACGCGACCACCCCCCACCGGCCGACGGCCGGTTGCCAGCCGACCGACCGTCCGGATACAACGGAACCGAAGACACGAGCGGTCCCGCCCCCCGGCTCCTTGCAGCGCGGGCCGGATGACCGTCCCGGGCCAAAGGCGACGAGACTGATGGACGCGCACGACCTGAAAACCCTGCTCGACGCGGTCCGATCGGGGACCGTCTCTCCCGAAGAGGCCGAGCGCAAGATTCGTTGGCCTTCTCCGTTTGAGAAGGTGGGCGAATACGCCACCATTGACCACCACCGCCGCCTGCGATGCGGGTTTCCCGAAGTGGTCTTCGGCCAGAACAAGACGGCCGAGCACATCGAAGGGATTCTCCGGGTCATGATTCGACAGGGGGAAGGCTGCCTGGTCACCCGGGTGGCTCCCGACGCAGCCGAGCATCTGAAACAGGCCTTCCCCGAGGGGGAACACAACGCCATCGGTCGCACCTTCCGCGTCCGCCAGAAGGGTTCCGAACCGGAACGGCTGGGGGTCGTCCGGATCGTGACCGGGGGAACGAGCGATCTGCCCGTGGCCGAGGAAGCGAAGGTAACGGCCGAAGCCTGGAACTGCGACGTGGCCCTGATTTCCGATGTCGGCGTGGCCGGCATCCACCGCCTGCTCGGCCGGCTCGACGAGTTGCAAGGGGCCGATGTGCTGGTGGCCGTCGCCGGCATGGAAGCGGCCTTGCCGAGCGTGCTGGGGGGGTTGACCGACTGTCCCATTATCGGCGTCCCGACGAGCGTCGGCTACGGCGCCCACTTCGGCGGCCTGGCGTCGTTGCTGGGGATGCTCAACAGTTGCTCGTCGAACGTGGTGACCGTGAACATTGACGCCGGCTTCAACGGAGGCCACGTGGCCGCCTTGATCGCCCGGCGAGCGGCCCTGGCCCGGCTCGGCCGATCCCCGAACGAAGGGATCGACCCGAACGGCGGAACACCGGCCGCGGACTTGCCGAACGAGGATCGGAGAGCTCACGCATGAGCGTTGACGTGGAACGAATCACCGCCATCCCCAGCCTTCCCAAGCGATCGAGCGACGCCCACAAGGGGCAATTCGGTCATGTGCTGGTGGTTGCGGGCGGGCGAGGCATGGCCGGTGCGGCCGGATTGGTGGGGGCTGCGGCCCTGCGGTCGGGAGCGGGCCTGGTGCGGGTGGCCTCGCCGTCGGAGGTGCAGCCGGTCGTCGCCACCTTCGAGCCGAGCTACATGACCTATCCCTTGCCGCAGGACAGCGAGGGGTTGATCGACTTCCCCGCCGCCGCCCCGACTCTGGGCCGCCTGATCGACCCAGCCGATGTGCTGGCGATCGGCCCCGGCCTGGGACGATCGCGAGGGCTGGACTCGATGGTCCGCTGGATCGCCGAGGAAGGAACGACTCCGGCGGTCATCGACGCCGACGCCCTGAACGCTCTGGTTGAGACGCCGGAACTGCTCCGATCCGTGTCTCGACCGATCGTCGTGACGCCCCATCCCGGCGAGTTTGCCCGGATGATCGGCTCGACCGTCGCCGAGGTCCAGGCCGATCGCGAGCGGAAGGCCGTGGCCTTTGCCGCGGGAGTCGAACACCTGGTGGTGGTATTGAAAGGGCACGCGACGATCGTGACCGATGGCCGCCGGGTCTTCGTCAACCAGACGGGCAACCCCGGCATGGCCACGGGAGGCGCGGGGGACGTCTTGACCGGCGTGATCGCCGCGTTGATCGGCCAGGGACTTGCTCCGTTCGAGGCCGCGGTGCTTGGGGTTCACGCTCACGGCCTGGCGGGCGACATCGCACGGTCGCACAGCGGAGAGGTCGGCCTGATCGCCGGAGACATCGTCGATGCGCTGGCGGATTCGTTCGAAGCGCTCGGGGCCCTTGGCTGAGCAAAGCCAGGGGCGGTACGTGGTTCGGCCCGGTCGTGACCGTTGTGTTGATTCTGAGGGTTGACCTGTCCCGAGTTGGCCCCCACTCGTATACTTCTCGGAGCAACGACTCCAGATGAACGACCGACGGCCGGAACGCCGATGACAGATCATCTCGTGGACGAAATCAATCGCGATTCAAGCACTGATGAAGGAGGTTGGGGTGTCTTCGAGCAATAACCAGAATTCGCCACCTTGGACGTATCGGATGGATATCACCCCGACCGGCCAGGCCCCTGGCCTTTCGGCCAGTAACGACCCGGTGGCCTTGCTGAACCTGATGGTCAATCTGCAATCACAGACCATCGAGCTTCAGCGGCAGATGCTCGAAAACCAGCGTCAGCAGCTTGAAATGATCCGCGAAACGACCCAGGTTGCCCGGGAACAGCGGGCTCGCCAGATGGCCGACCTGGAGCGCTGGCAGTCGAGCCACGGCGATGTGCTCGATACCTGCAAAACCTCGCTCGGGATGCTCGAACAGGTCCATTCGACCTTGATCCGCGACCTGACCGACTACGTCGCCGAGTATCACGAAAACCTCGTGGACGGCGACTTCGCCCTCTCGGACTTTGTCGATCGCTTCGGCCCGCGGTTGGCCCATCTGAACACGATGCTCGCGGTTCTTCGCCCCCTGGCCGCCGCGCAGAAGAAGCCGACCACCTGAGCACGATTCGTCGGGGGGCGGCAGCTGCGGCTTCGTCCTTGATTGGAACGCAGACACACGAACAGCCGGCTCCGGAATTGCTCCGGGGCCGGCTGTTTCTGGTTTCAGGTTCCGCGAGCGGAGCAATCGATCAGCCGTCAAGCTGATCGAGGCGTCCGGTGCTGTCGCCCAACTCGTCGATGGGGGTGTCCATGCGGTCGAGCATCGAGAGATAGAGGTTGTTGAGCGGGGTGTTCTCTTCGTAGCGGACGTGACGACCGGTGGTGATGGTGCCGCAGCCGCCGCCGGCCAACACGAGGGGAAGCTCGTTGTGATTGTGGCGGTTGCCGTCGCCGATGCCGGAGCCGTAGAGGATCATCGAGTGATCGAGCAGGGTGCCATCCCCTTCCGGAATCTCCTTGAGCCGACCGAGGAAGTAGGCCAGTTGCTCGACGTGGAAGAGGTTGATCCGGGCGATCTTGTCCTGTTTCTCGGCGTCACCCTGGTGGTGCGAGAGGTAGTGGTGGCCGTCGGGGACGTTGATCCAGTTGTACGACTTGTTGCTGCCCTCGTTGGCGAAGACCATCGTGGCGATGCGGGTCGAGTCGGTCTGGAAGGCGAGGACAAGCATATCGAGGATCAATCGGATGTGATCCTGATTGTCCTTCGGCACCCCTTCGGGCTTGACGATGTCGTCGGGGCGCTCGACCTCCTCGATCCGCTTCTGCTCGGCGGCGACGAGCCGGCGCTCGATTTCCCGGACGGAGCCGAGGTACTCGTCGACCTTGCGGCGGTCATTGACGCCGAGGCGGTTGTGGAGCTGCTTCGCATCGTCGGCGACGAGGTCGAGGACGCTCTTGTTGTAGCGGCGGCGACGTTCGCTGAGCTGCTCGGCGTCGTCGTTGCCGAAGAGGCGCTCGAAGACCAGGCGAGGGTTGATTTCCTTCGGGACCGGCTGGGTGGGGGTCCGCCACGAGATGTTCGAGGAGTAGGCGCAGCTATAGCCCGAGTCGCAGTTGCCGGACTGGGCGCTGGGGTCGATGCCGAGTTCGAGGGACGGCAAACGAGTGTGGTAGCCCATTGCCGCAGCGGCCACCTGATCGACCGAGACCCCGGCGCGGATGTCGGCTCCGTTGGTCTTGACCGGATGGACGCCGGTGAGGAAGCAGGCCATCGACCGGGCATGGTCGCCGCCGCCGTTGCCGTGGGCGCGAGCCATATCCTGGGCCAGACCGCTCAGAACGAGCAGATCCTGCTTGTACGGGTTTAACGGTTCGAGGATGCGAGGCAAGGTGAAGTCGGCCCCGAGTTGCTCGGGGGTCCACTCTTGCATGTGCGCGCCGTTGGGGACGTAGAGGAACGCCATCCGGGTCGGGGCGACCTTGCCGCCGGGTCGTGAGGCAAGACCGGCGGCCGGGGCCATGGCTTCGAGCCAGGGCAAGGCCATCGCGGTTCCCAGGCCCTTCAGGGCGGTTCGTCGAGAGAGGGAGAACATGGCTTTTATTCGCCTCCTTCGGTCTTCCGCATGCGGAAGGCGTCGCTCGTGACGATGTCCACGACCAGGCGACCAAACCGGGAATCGTGCCGGTCGAGATCGGCCAGGATGCGGTCAACGGCGCATCGATCGAAGTACTCGAGCCCGCGCCCGAGTGCGTAAGTCATGAGATTTTCGGTCAGGGTCCGGGCGAACTCGTCGCTTCGGGCCTTGAGCAGAGACTTCAGGTCGGCCGGCCCCTGGAAGGACTCGCCACCCGGCAAGGTTCCGGAGGCGTCGATCGTGGCCCCGCCGTCCTGACCGCGCCAGCGGCCGATGGCGTCGAAGTTCTCGAAGCCGAAGCCGAGCGGGTCCATGCGCTTGTGGCACGAGGCACAGGAGGGGTTCTCGCTGTGCTGCTGCATCCGTTCGCGGAGCGTTCCGGTCAGCTCGGGGCCTTCCTCCAGCTCGGGAACGTCGGGAGGAGGCGGAGGAGGAGGCGTGCCGAGGATCTGATCGAGGATGTACTTCCCGCGCTTGACGGGGGAGGTCCGGGTCGGGTTCGAGGTGATCGTCAGGATGCTCGCGTGGGTCAGAACGCCACCCCTCGGTGAGTCGGCGGGCAGGGAGACGCGGCGGAACTCGTCGCCGGTCACGTCCGGAATGCCGTAGTGCCGGGCGAGGCGTTCGTTGAGGAAGGTCTCGTTCGCGTCGAGCAGGTCGAGAATACTGCGGTCTTCGCGGACGACCGCCTCGAAGAACAGTTCCGTTTCGCGCCGCATGGCCTCGCGGAGCGAGTTGTCGAAGTCGGGGAACCGGGCAGGGTCAGGATTGACCGTTGCCAGGTTTTGAATCTGGAGCCACTGGCCGGCGAAGCGTTCGATGAAGCGAGAGGCCTTCGGGTCGGCAAGCATGCGGAGGGTCTGTCGTTCCAGCTCGCTCGGGTCGCGGAGCTTCCCCTCGAAGGCGGCCCGAAACAGGGGCTCGTCGGGCATGCTCGACCAAAGGAAGTAGGAGAGTCGGGAAGCCAGTTCCCAATCGCTCAGCGGCGCGACACCTTCGGGGGCGTTGGGGTCGGGAGCCGATCCATACTCGACGCGAAAGAGGAAGTGAGGCGAGACAAGAACCGCCTGTACGGCCAGTTGCATGGCTTCCTCGAAGGAGCCGCCATCCCGACGCACCAGGCGGAACAGGTCCATCAGGCGCTCGACCTCATGCTGGGAGGCTGGGCGGCGAAAGGCGCGATTGGCGAAACGGTGGATGCTTTTGCGGGCGACCTGTTCATACGAGCCGCTCAGGGCCGGTTCGGCGATGATCCGCCGGTGAGCGTCCGGAAGCGCGGCATAGTACGACTCGACCGGCCCGACGATCTGGACGTGGTCGAGGATCAGGTTGCGGTCGCCTCGAAGGCTCTCGTCGGAGTGATCGGTGTTGTAATAGTCGTTGAGAAACGCCAGGGCCACCGAGCGATTTCCCTTGGAGACGAGAAGGCGAGCCTCGTACGTGCCAGGGTCATCCTCGGTTGCGGTCACATCGGCCACATCGACGGTTGCGCCGTCGATCTTGATGCCCATGCGGGCGGGGTCGGGTCCGGCCTGCTGGCCAAAGGCTCGGACGCGGATGCGGTATTCGCCGTCGTGATCGAAGGAATGGTCGAAGGCAACTTCGCCGTGCGTGGCGAGGATGCGACCGAGCCCGCGATAGTCCTTGCCACCGGCCTCGTCCTTGAGCTTGGCGAGGTCGACCGAGGCGACCGGATCGGTCGGCCCCTGGACTTCGAGGCGATTGATGATCAGATTCCGATCGCCTCGCTCGTTCGGGTCTTCCGCGTCGGGCTTGTAGTAGTCGTTGAGAAAGGCAACGGAAAAGCGTCTCGTCCCGGCCTGAACGGGCACGGGGACGTCGTAGGTTCGGTGCTTGTCCTTCGCCTCGACGTCGAACTCCTTGACGGTTTCGCCATCGAGCCGGATGGCCATTTTCACCGGCTCGGGTCCGGCCTGATGACCGTAGGCGCGAACCTTCAGAAAGTAGCGCCCGTCACTGGGGAAGGTGTGTTCGATTGTCAGCTCACCGTTGGAGGTGAGGATTTGATCGTCGCCGAGCGGATTGCCCCCCTTGTCGCGGAGCAATCGGTTGTAATACATGATGGTCTTGCCGGGGCCAGGGCCGGCAACGTCGATGGCTCGTCGACTGATCTCCTCGGCGGCGGCCAGGTATTTCTCCAGCAAGAGCGGGTCGAGGGTCAGCACATCGCCGATATTGTCGAAGCCGTAACCGACGTCATCGGCCGGAAAGTCGTCGGCGGGCTGAAAATCGAGGCCCAGCAAGTCCTGGATCGTGAAGTTGTATTCGGCGCGGTTGAGGCGACGGAGGGTGACGCTGCCGGGCTCAACGAGATTGCAATCGATCTGAGACAGCGTGGCCTCGATCCACTCGGTCAGTTCGCGAGCCTCTTCCTCCAGGGGCCTGGGCTCGACATCGACCGGCGGCATATCGCCGTCTTCGATGAAATACTGGATATTCTCCCACTGGGCGCGATCTTTCACGATCGAGTCCACGTCGGGATAGGCTTCGAGGTTCAGCCCGGCTTCCTGCTTGTCGTTGCTATGGCAGGAATAGCAATAGGTCTTGAGCAGAGGGACAATGCGGTCTTTGTAAGTGTCGGAAACGGCAGCCAGTTCGTCGTCGGCTCGGACCGTTGGCAAGGCGATCAGCAGGGTGAACAGCAAGGTGGTGACGAGAAAAGGCGGTCGATGCCGATAACTCATGAGACTGGCAGACCTCAAGAACCTGGGGGAGGGCCAAACGGGCGGGGAAGAAGAATTTTCCAGGAGCGGGGGAGGGGGAGGGATGGTCAGACTTTCTCGTGCATGGCATTATCGGTGATGTTGAACGCTTATTCAACGCGTTTTCCCCAGAATTTTCCAGAATGGGTGTGCGAATCGCAGGTTGAGGCAAGGTTGAACCGTGGCGCTCGGGCAGGAGCTTCGAGGCGGGCCAGTCACGCTCGTGGCCGCTCGACGGACCTAAAGACGCAAACACAATGCCAATTTGTCGTTGCAACTCATTCCGGTCAATCCTTGAGGCATTCCTGTTGACCTGATCGCTGATCGTCGGAGATTGCGGACTGAGATGATCGGTAGGAGTCCACGGTCGGGGCCCCGCGCGGCACGCAGAGCGACCTGACCAGACCTGGGGGCTGGATTCATGGGACTTTTTGACCTTCTCCACGGTGCCCGAGACCGGGCCTCGACCCTCGATGATCGCTCCCGGGCGAAATTGCTCGAAGCCTGGGGACTGGCCGAGGACGACGTGGCGGCCGATCGGGCACCTCGATACTCTGCGGAAGGAACCGCGCTGGATTACGACCGGGCCCAGTGGCTTCGCAAGCTCAAGCACATTCTGGACGAACTCCCTGATTCCGAGTCACGCTGGGAACAGCTTGTTCGGGAGGGGAAGGCGAAGGAATTTGACGAAACCTGGATGCGGCATCTGATTCGGGAGGAGTTTGCGTTGCTCGTCCGCCGCGCGGTGGCCGATCGGGTCTTCTCCGAGCGGGAACGGCGCAAGCTTGACCTGGCCCGCACTCTGGTCGGGTTGAACGAGGCGGAGGCCGAGGCTATTTATGCCTCGGTGGTCAAGGAAGCCGAAACCTTCTTCGGCGAGGAGGTTGAGGGGGCCTGAGCCTTGGCTTTCTGGCCGAGGTCGTGCGGGGCAGAGCGATCAGGCTGGATCGCCCTGCTCTCCCCCCCGAAGCAAGGCCGGCAGGGGCTGCGGACGCCCGGTTCGATCGATACAGGCGAGGGTCGAGTGTCCCTCGGCCAGAAGTTCGTCGTCGCGCCGTAATTCGTAGCGGTGGACAATCTTGACGTGCGTGACCCGCTCGACGGAGGTGCGAAGGGTCAAGACGTCGTCGTAGCGGGCCGGGCGCTTGTACTTGCAGCCAAGATCAACGAGCACCAGCAGAAAACCGGAGTCTTCCACGTCTCGGTAGGAAACCCCTCGGCTTCGGAGCAGTTCGGTCCGGCCCATCTCGAAGTAGACGAGATAGTTGGCGTGGTGGAGCAGGCCCATCCGGTCGGTCTCGGCATAGCGGACCCGGATCTCAATCTCGTGACTTTCCGGCATCGTTCGGCGCTCCCAGAATCGATCGCGTCAGTGGCGAACCGCCGCGTCTTCGGGCCGGGTGACGACGCGGAGCGGGTACGGGTTGTAAGGCCAGAGCGAGCGGTTCGGTGTTCCCGGTCGGTAAGACCGGGCGATCCATTCGCGGAAGGTTTCGGAATCGTGCGAGCGGCCTTCGGCTTCGAGCCATTGCTCATATTGCCGCAGGTGCCCCTGCATGACCAAGCCATCCTCCAGAGGGAGAAACAGATAGTAGAGGGAGAACTGGGCCCTGGCCTCGGCGAGCGAGCTGCCGGGCCGGAGCAACGTCGCCATGGACGAGACGAGGCCCGTTCGCTCGGAACCGAACTGGCAGTGGATCAGAAGGGGACGCTCGGCCGAGTCGAGCAGCGCGATCAGTTCGTCGGCCTGCTCGGGGGTGAGCCAGTAATCGGACGACATCGGCACGTCGATCAGGGTGGCGCCGGCCTTCAGAGTCGCCTCGCGCTCGGGGGGGTACCAGGACGACTGGGGATTCGGCCCCCGGAGGTTGAGCACCGTCCGGATCCCCCTGGATTGGATGAGCCGGGAGAGGGAGTCGCCGTCGAGCTGGGCCGATCGGTAGATCGAGCCGGGTTCAACGGTGCCGACGTTGCCCGTCGTCCATCGCCAGCCGATGAAGATCACGAGCAACACCGCCAGGACCGCCAGGCTTCGGGCGATCGTCCGTAAGATCTGCTTCCGGGTCATTCTGCAACTCCTTGCCGCGGCCGCGGTGGATCGCGGCAAAGGCTTCGATCAGGCGGAGATCGTCGGCGTCGGCCTCGGCTCTCGTCCAGGGAAACTGCAAGAGCTCGGCCCAGGCCTGATCCGCCGACCAGCCCTCGTGACGAATTCGGTAGGCCGCCAGGGCGAGGTTCGTTCGATGATGACCGGCAACGCAGTGAAAGAAGACTGGCTGCCTCGCGGGGTCGGCCAGCAGGTCTGCAGTCTCGGCCAACTGCTCGATCGTGGCGGTTGAACCTCGCATGGGGACGATGACCCAATCGATGCCGGCCTGGTCGACGACCTTGCGCTGCATGACGTACTTCGGGTCGTGGGTGTTGATCGCCGTGAGGGTGACGATCGTGCGCACCCCTTCGCGGTCGATCAACCGCCGCAAGGGCCAGGAGCGCTGCCAGGCTCCGCGAACCAGGTGGCCGGGAGCGATGACCGCGACGCGCTTCTCAAGAACCTCGTGCCGACGGTCGATCGCCACCCCGCACACGAGCGAGGCCACGAGCAGGGCCAGGATCCGGCGTTTGCGCCTGCTCATCGGCGAATCCTCCCTGAGTTCGCGCCGTCTGATCTCCTTGACGGCCCGGATTGTAGCCGAGTCGAGGCATCGGGCAAGCGGAAGTCTGTCTTGCGGGGCCGGTCAGCACCGACCTGACTCCACAAACTTCCACCCGCCCGTTTGCCGGACTGAGACCACTCAATCGGAAGGGAGCGAGGTTGCTCAGGGGCCACCGACGACGGTGAAATCGGCGCGCGAACCCGGGGAACGAGTGACCTCAACCATGATGCCCTCGGCAGCGCGTTCCTCGGTGTCGACACGGATGACGAGGTCATGGCGACCGGGAGCGAGTTCCGCCGAGACGGATTCCGCGGCGGCGATTGGCTGACCGTCGAGCCAGAGAGAGAGTCCCTCGGCCGAGTCGATCGAAAAGGTCACGAACCCCGGCCGGATGACACCGACCTCGCCGCGAAGGGCGACGACCGGGGTCTCGGTCATTTGGGTCACCTCGTCAAGCGGCAAGGTGCCACCGGTCATGCCGTAAACAGGTCGCCAGTCGCTGGGATTCGCCTCGGCGATCGACGGGGGAAGCTTGGCCACCCCGGTCGAGGCGGTGGTGTCGGGATCGAGTTCGGAGCCCGAGTCGGGCCAGGGAAGCACTCCCCAGCGCTGGATTGACGGGGTGGCTCGGATGGCGTACGGGCCAGGTTTCCCGAGCTGGTCGAGGAACGCAACGAGATCGACGAACTCATCGCGGGTCAGGAAGTTGACCAGACCGGCGGGCATCAGTGAGCCGCCCGATTTCTCGTCCTCGATGTCATCGACGGGGATGACGCGGTCGACCCCGGTGGCTTCGCGAAGCACGAGGCGTTCGGCGCTCGACTCCTTGACGACCCCCTGAAAAATCTGACCATCGATCGTCAGGACCGTCTTGACTCCGTACTCCTCCTTGACGGCTTCCTCGGGAGTGATGATCGAACGGGTGAGATAGTCGGGGGGGGAACTCGCGCCGATGGCGCTGAGGTCGGGACCGACGTTGCCACCGGCCCCACTGATGGCGTGGCACTTGGTGCAGTTGACGTCCTCGCGACGGAAGATGCGTTCACCGCGCTCGGGGTTGCCGTGGTCACGAACGTCGGCGATGAATTGCTGCATCTCGGCGTCGGACATCGGCTCGGGGTCGGTGAGGATGCCGGCGGCATCGCTCAGGGCGGAGACGAGCGGGGCGTCGGTCCTGCCCACGGAGTAGAGATAGCGCAGGGCGAGCTTGGCCGGGTCGGCGGCAAGCCCTTGCTCGCGGATCTCGGCGGCAAGCCGTTCCGGGCCGACCTGACGGTCGAGGAAGGCGGTCATCAAGGGAGCGATGTCGTCAAGATCGCCAATGCCTTCGGCCAGGGCCGCGACGGCCCGATCGGCGGCGGCATCGACATCGAGACTGACCAGTGCTGCGATCGCCGGGACGCGAACGGACTTCGGCTGTTCGGGGCTGGCCAGTGATTCGATTGCCTTCCGGCTGGCAGGGCCCCCGATGTCAGCGAGGGCAATGAGCGAGGCCTCGCGCAAGGCTCGCGGTTCGTCGGGCTTGGCAGCGATGACGGCAAGGGGATTACTGGCTTCCTCGACCTTCCACGCCCCAGCAAGACGGATGGCCGAGAGGCGGGCCTCGTCATCATCCGGAGTGGTGTCACCCTGGAACAGGGCGGCGATCCGGGAGCGGTCACCCTCGGGGAACACGCTGCGGTTGCGGGCGGCCTGAGTGAGCGCATCGAGGGCGAGGCGACGGTTGGCGTCGGACGCAAGTTCCGGATCGGTGGCCAGTTCGAGCAGGAACCCGAGGTCGTTGGGGGACCCCTGGCGGCCGATCAGGGTGATCAGCGTCCCCTGGCGATCGTCGGGAACTCGGCCGCTCCGGAGCATCCGGACCATCGCGCTTTCCTGGTCCTGGGCTCGGACGGCTCCGGGAAGACCGGCCAGAAGCATCAGGGCCATGAGCATCAAGAGACGCTGGCAGTTTGCTCCCCTTGGGAGCGCCGAAACGGTCGGGATCATCGGGAAACCTCGGTCGGGCTTCGAGAGCGGTTCAGGTGGGGCAGCCGGGCGGGCTGTTGGTCGGAGACTGGGGACAATCCTCGTCGCGTGTCACCCGCCCCCCGATCGCGGGGAACAGGCCGAGTGAGGGGTTTCTGGCCGGATCACGAGCCGTAACGTTCGAGTTACAGCCCCCCTCACCCGGCCTTCGGCCACCCTCTCCCCCGCGAGCGGAGCGGGGAAGAGGGTTAAGAGAGGAACGTTCCAGTGACGAAGGATCACTCCCCGGCGGAGAGGTTCAGGATGCGTTCGCTGAGCGTCGCATTCGTCTCGTTCAGGGTGTACTCCAGGTAGTAATCCTGGGGATGCAGGAGCGATTCGAGCGCGATTTCTTGAGCGAGGAGGGCGTCGTCCCCTTCGAAGAAGCTCAGGGCTCGAACGGCTTCGAGCCGGACGCGGGGGTGATCGTCGTTGACCTGCTGCTGGAGCAACCCAAGCGGGTTGTCGAGCCGGTCTCGCCAGTAGCCGAGCACGCGGGAGGCGGCAGCGCGGGCCTTGGGCTCGGGGCAGGTCAGGAGGGTTTGCAGGAAGTCCTGATCGACAACGTCGTGCTGCTGGTGCACCCAGAGGGCTTCGAGCATGTGCCGCCAGTACTCGGGATCGTCCTGGTCGAGGTTGGCGACCCAGTCGTCGAGGGCAGACATGACCTCGTCCGTGTCTCGGGTCCGCAGCTCGATCCGGGCACGGTAGCGAGTCCGGTCCTCGTATTCCTTGAGCAGATCGAGCAGGGCGGGAATGGGCTCGCCGGCGATCTTGGCCGGTTCGACGAGAGGCTTGCCGGTGTAGTGAATCCGCCAGATCCGGCCGTGGACGGCGTCTCGGTTCGGGTCGCGAATCGAGTGCTGCATGTGGCCGATCAGGGGGTTGAACCAATCGACAAGGTAAAGCGCGCCATCGGGACCGAATTCGAGATCGACCGGCCGGAAGTTGGTGTCACTCGACCGCACGAGCGGTTCGGCCGGGTCGGCGGCAAAGCCGGAGTCTTCCTCACGCATCGAGTAGTTGAGGACGCCGTGGAAGCCGATGCAGTTGTTGATCAGATAGTTCCCCTGCCAATCGTCGGGGAAGTTGCGGCTGGAGACGAGTTCGCAACCGGAGGTCGGCCGCCACTGCTTGACGAGGAACTCGTTGAGCCTCGGATGCTTGCGCGGGTAATCGACATCGCCCGAGAAGGCGGTGCCGTAATAGTTCGCGCCGCCGGAGGCGTCGGCCACGAAGTTCTGGCCCCAGCGGTCGAAGTAGTGCCCCCAGGGGTTGGCGAAGGGATAGGAGACGAAGATGTCGAGCTTCTCGGTCAACGGCTCGTAGCGGAAGACCCCGGCGTTCTTGACGCGGGTCGGGCCGTGAGGGGTCTCGATCTGCGAGTGGTGGAACGTGCCTTCCTGGAAGTAAAGCGCGCCGTCAGGGCCCCAGGTGAAGGCGCTGATCGAGTGGTGCGAGTCGGCCGAGTCGAAGCCGTGGAGGCGGTAGGAGTACTCGTCGGCAATGTCGTCGCCGTCGGTATCCTTGATGAACGCCAGGTTCGGCTGCTGAGCCACATAAGCGCCGCCGTCGCCGATCTCGATCCCGGTCGGAATATGCAAGCCTCTGGCGAAGATGGTCTGCTTGTCGGCCTTGCCGTCGCCGTCGGTGTCTTCGAGGATGAGGACCTTGTCATCGACGGGGGTACCGGGCAGGTACATCGGGTACGACGCCATGGTCGTGACCCAGAGGCGTCCCTTGGTGTCGAAGGCGAACTGACAGGGGTTTTTCAGGTCGGGGAAGTCCTGCTCGGAGGCGAAGAGGTTGATCTCGAAGCCTTCGGGCAGGGTGAAGCTCTCAAGGGCTTCTTCGGGAGAGGTGATTTTGATCGGTCCTTGAACATTACTTTCGATGGTGACAAACTCGCCGGTCCCGGAGTCGTCAATCTCGTCGGGCACCTCGTTGCCCCGGGCGACTTCCCAGATGCGGCCGTCGCGGACCTCGATCATCTTGCGAAGCTTGGCGAATTCGGCCGGAAAATTGACCACGCCAAAGGGCTCTTTGCGGCCACCGTAAATATAGAAGCCGTTAACGGCGCGATGGTCATAAAAGAACTGTTTGTTCTTTTCCTGGACCTCTGCGCGGAGTGCGTCAAGATCGGCGGCAATGGAATCGGGGCCGGGCCTGGGACCGAACAGACTCTCGTCGAGGATCGGGGCGAGCTTGCGGTAGCCGTCGTCAGTCAGGTGGACGCCGTTGAAGGTCCAGGGCTCGTCATCCGCTTCGAATTGCTCTCGGGTCGGGTGAAAGAGGTCAATGAACAGGACCCCTTTGTCCTGGGCGATCTCGGCCATCGCCTC
This sequence comes from Tautonia marina, assembly GCF_009177065.1. Classification (NCBI taxonomy): domain Bacteria; kingdom Pseudomonadati; phylum Planctomycetota; class Planctomycetia; order Isosphaerales; family Isosphaeraceae; genus Tautonia; species Tautonia marina. The sequence continues at coordinate 93,981 of NZ_WEZF01000006.1, read as the reverse complement.
GGTGTAGAGGGCAAGGTTCTCGTTGTTGGTGGCTCCGTCCGGGAGGGTCCGCTTGCCGAGGTCCTCGTGGGCGATGGGAGAGAGCAGCACGAGGGTTGGCGGCGATTCGCCGTTGTAGGCGGTGGAGGTGGTTTCATCGATAAACGCATCCAGGTCGCGTCGAAAGCTGTCCAGACCTTCAGGACCGGCGAACGACTCGTTGTAGCCGAAGGCGGCGATCACGACGTCGGGCTTGTGGTCCTGCAGAGTATGGCCGTGGTCCTGGAAGTCCTGCGACCGGGGCCGCAGAGTCAACTCGTCGGCGGACCAGCCAAGATTCCGAACCACCAGTTCCAGCTCGGGGAAGCGGCTATGGAGCAGGGTTTCCCAGTGGCCAAAATATTGCATGCGCTCGGCCAGGGTGTTCCCGATCAGAACAATCCGGTCCCCCTTTTCGAGGATGAGCCGTTCTGGGGCTTCGGCTTGGGCGATAGCCTGAGGGATGGAAACCTGCGGCGACGCCAGCGTCGCCAGGGCCATCACGGACCAGATCACGGCGGTCGCTCTCATGGTGCTCGTCTCGCGGGGTGTTGAACTCGGAGAGGAGAAGAGACGTTTGGTCGGATTGACTCACGTCTGAACGTTGGCCGGTGGACGGCCTTAGTGATCGCCTATTATACTCCGGCCGGAGCGGGACTCCACGAGGTCGTCCATCTTCACGTCAAAGGGTCCGGACGCAATCGAACCGGAGCAAGCATGATGGATCGAATCGGACGCAATCGTTGGCGAGGGATTGGGTGGAGGGCGCTCGGGGTCGTGCTGACGACCTTGCTTGCGTTCGAGTCGACAAGCCAGGGGCAGGACGCAGAGGTCGCTCGACGGCCGAATGTCTTGCTTATCATGACCGATGATCAGGGCTACGGCGACCTGGCCTGTCACGGCAATCCGATTATCCGAACGCCGAATCTCGACGCCTTGCATGCCGAGAGCGTTCGCCTGACCGATTTTCATGTCGATCCGACCTGTTCGCCCACGCGATCGGCCTTGATGACCGGCCGGTACTCAGGCCGGGTCGGGGTCTGGCACACGATTCGGGGGCGTTCGATCCTCCATCGAGACGAAACCACGATGGCCGAGGTGTTCGCCCGCTCCGGCTACGCGACGGGGATCTTTGGCAAGTGGCATCTGGGAGACAACTTTCCCTCTCGGCCTCAGGACTTCGGATTCGAACACTCCTTGATTCATGGCGGAGGAGGGGTTGGCCAGACCCCGGATTCCTGGGGAAATGATTACTTTGATGATCTGTTCATGGAGAATGGCACGCCGCGTCCGACCTTCGGATATTGCACCGATGTCTGGTTCGATGCGGCGCTCCAGTTTCTCACCGAGCAGAGTGAAGCGCAGAAGCCCTTCTTTTGCTACCTCGCCACCAATGCCCCCCATTCCCCGTACCTGGTTCCTGAGGCGTACGAAGCGATGTACGCTGAGAACCCGAACGTGCCGAACGCCGCGTTTTACGGGATGATCACGAACATTGATGAGAATGTCGGTCGATTGCTCGCGGCGCTGGAGGATCGGGGACTGGCCGACAACACGATTGTCATCTTCATGACCGACAACGGTACCGCCTCCGGAGTGCGGGGGGAGCTCGGTTACAACGCGGGGATGCGAGGACAGAAAGGCAGCCCGTACGATGGAGGCCATCGTGTCCCGTGTTTCGTTCGGTGGCCCCAGGGTGGAATCGGCGGAGGTCGAGATGTCGAGCACCTATCGGCTCATCTCGACCTGTTCCCGACCTTGATCGAACTGTGCGACCTCGACCGGCCGGAGGGGGTCGCGTTCGATGGCCGGAGCCTCGCCCCCCTGCTCCGCGGAAACGCCATCGACTGGCCCGAGCGGGCGATCGTGGTGGAATCGCAACGGATCGACGAGCCGCAAAAGTATCGCCAATGCGCGGTCATGACCGAAGAATGGCGGCTCGTCAACGGGACGGAACTGTATGAGATCGGAGAGGATCCCGGCCAGAGCAAGGATCGAGCGGCCGATCTTCCCGAAACGGTCACAGCCCTACGCGCCATTTACGATCGTTGGTGGGACGATGTTTCCCGGACTCACGATCGAGTGGCGCGGATCGTTGTCGGCTCCGACGCGGAAAACCCGACTCGGCTGACCTGCCACGACTGGACCGGGGCGGAGGAAAATCCGCCGTGGAACCAGACGATGATCCGCGAAGGACTTGTCCGGAACGGCATCTGGAACATCGAGGTCGATCGGGACGGCGTTTATACGATCGAACTGCGACGATGGCCGACGCAGGAGCCGAGGCCAATCAACGACGGCCCCGGCCCGATCGCTCATGATGCGCGAGTGGTGATCGGGGAGCTTGAGGCCTCGAAGCCGGTCGGGCCGGAAGATGTCGCCATCACCTTCCGCGTGGAACTGGAGGCCGGCCCGACATCGTTGCAAACGTGGTTTGAAGGCCCCGAAGGATCGCGAGGGGCCTACTTCGTCAGCGTCCGTCGCGACACCCCGTGAGGAGAGTTATGATGACATCCAGATCCCTCTCGATGGCCCTCCTGCTCGGCGTCTTGGTTTCGGCGGCTCAGGCCGCGGATGAGGCCGAACGCCCACCGAACATCGTGGTCTTTCTGGCCGACGACCTCGGCTGGGGGGACCTTGGCTGCTACGGGCACCCGATGATCGAGACGCCGAACCTCGACCAGTTCGCCGAACAAGGAGTCCGGTTCACGCAGTGCTACTCGGCCTGCGGGGTCTGCTCTCCCTCTCGGTCGGCGATCCTGACGGGACGGACGCCGTATCGCAACGGCGTATTTCGATGGATTCCGGAGGGGCATCCAGTGCATCTGCGTCCTTCGGAAATCACGATTGCTCGATTGCTCAAGGATCAGGGGTATGAGACCGCCCATGTGGGGAAGTGGCACCTGAACGGGATGTTCAACTCACCGGAACAGCCACAGCCGAGCGATCACGGCTTCGACTACTGGTTCGCCACCCAGAACAACGCCGCGCCAACGCACAAGAATCCCGAAAACTTTGTCCGCAACGGCGAACCGGTCGGGCCGATGGAGGGGTTCTCGGCCGTTCTGGTGGCGGAGGAAGGAATCGAGTGGCTCCGAGAGCATCGGAATCCCGATGCGCCCTTCTATCTCCAGGTCTGGACGCATGAGCCGCACCTACCGATCGAGTCGGACCCGAGGTTCATGGCGCGTTACGAAGATCAGACCGACAACCCCGGCGTTCTCCAACATCACGGCAACGTCACCCAGCTTGATCATGCGTTTGGGATGCTGATGGCGGAACTGGACCGCCAGGGTTTGACCGACTCAACAATCGTCTTTTTCACCTCCGACAACGGCCCCGAGGGTGACGGACTTGGTGATCCGGCCAATCCGAACTCGCAACGCAACCGAAACCAGGGGTCGACCGGCGGCTTGCGCGGTCGCAAGCGCGACGACTTCGAAGGGGGCATTCGAGTTCCCGGCATTGTTCGCTGGCCCGGTCAGATCGAGCCGGGATCGGTGAGCAATGTGCCGGTCATCGGCTCCGACATCTTCAGCACCATCTGCGAGATTGTCGGCATCCCCTTACCCGATGATCGGGTGATCGACGGCGTGAGCATGATCCCAGCCTTTGCAGGCAAGCCGGTCGAGCGCCCGGTTCCGCTCTACTGGAGGACACACATCTCCAGCCCCGACAGCCGGATCGCCATGCGGGTCGGTGACTGGAAGATTGTGGGGAACGTTGATCTCACCAGGTTCCTCCTGTTCAACGTCGAGGAAGATCCACGGGAAACGACCGACCTCTCCGCTCAGGAACCGGAGCGGTTCAAGCAAATGACCGAGCAGTTGCTGGAGTTGAACGCTTCGATCCTGGGAGACGGGCCGGACTGGTGGAAGTCTGAAAAAAGTTTCTAATCATGGATAATTCTCTCCACCGACGAGCGGCCCACGACCGATGCCCCTGATCCCCCTCGATGACCTGGACGATCCGCGCCTGATTTCCTATCGCCACCTGAAGGCAACGAACGAAACGAGGTATCTCCCTCGGTTCGTGGTCGAGGGGGAAAAGCTCGTGGACCAGCTCCGCGAGAGCCGGTATCCGATGGAGTCGGCCCTGCTGTCCGATCGCCACGCAGATCGGATCGGGCCAAAGATCCCGGAGAAGGTGCCGGCCTTCGTGGTCGATCATCAGAAAATCAGCACCCTTGTCGGGTTCAACTTTCATCAAGGAGCGATGGCCGTCGGGGTCCGTCTTCCGCAGATCGATCCCGCATCCATCGTCAACCCGTCGGCGACGTCGTTGAACCTCGTCGTTTGCCCGGTCGTCCAGAATCCGGAGAACCTGGGAACGATCGTCCGAACGGCCGATGTGTTCGGGGTGGATGCCGTCCTGGTGGGTCCGACCTGTCCTGATCCCCTTTCCCGACGCGTGCTTCGGGTGTCGATGGGGACGGCGCTCGCCCTGCCGGTGATCGTCCTCGACGACCTGGCCGATCGGCTTGTCGACTGGCAACGCACGTTCGGACTTCAACTCGCCGCGACCGTAACCGACCCCGACGCGGAACCGCTTTCCTCGTTCGCTCGCCCCGATCGTCTGGCGATGGTGATGGGTTCCGAGGCCCACGGGCTTGCTCCTGAATGGATTGCCCGATGCGATCGGCGGGTCACCATTCCCATGCGAGCGGGGGCCGAATCGCTCAATGTCGCCGTCGCCGCCGGGATCGTGCTCTATCAGTTGAGCAGGCCCGGCGGGTAACGAGTCGATTCACTCGAAGACGCTCGCCACGGCCACGCGAACGCCCGGCAATTCTGCATCGGGAGCCCCCAAAGTTCGAAGGAGAGCCGTCGAATCGGGACCGGCGCGTGACCGGCCCCGATTGGTTCGGATCAGCCCCGCAGGCCGATCGAGACGGACTTGGTTTCGAGGTACGATTCGAGCCCTTCGATTCCCAATTCTCGGCCGAGACCGGATTGCTTCATGCCACCGAAAGGAGCCTGAGGAGTGGCGGGAACGGGGTCGTTGATGCCGATGATCCCGGCTTCGAGACCTTCAGCCATCCGGGTGGCAATGGTCAGGTCGTTGGTGAAGACGTAGGCGGCCAAACCATAGGGCGTGTCGTTGGCGGCCTTGATCACCTCGTCAACCTTCGAGAAGTCGACCAAAGGCATGACAGGGGAGAAGGGCTCCTCGGTCATGAGACGCATCGAGCCGTCGACGTTGTGGAGAATCGTCGGCTCGCAAAAGTATCCCTTGTCGAAGCGGCTCGACTTGCCGCCCCCAGCCAGGACGGAGGCGCCCCGAGCCTTGGCGTCGTCGATGAGTTCAACCGCCTTCGCGAGCCCCTGTTCGGCGAACATTGGGCCGACGGTGACCCCTTCTTCCCAGCCGGGGCCGAGCTTCAGCCGCTTCGTTTCTTCAACGGCCACCTCGGTAAACTGCTTCGCCAGTTTCTCGTGGATATAGAACCGTGAAGGGGCGATGCAGACCTGACCATTGTTGCGGAACTTACCGAGTACGGCGGCCTTGGCGACCTGCTCGACGTCGGCGTCCTCGAAGACGATGAGCGGTGCATGCCCGCCCAGTTCGAGGCTGAGCCGCTTGACCCCATCGGCCGACTTACGGATCAGCTCCTTCCCGACTCGGGTCGATCCGGTGAAGCTGACCTTGCCGATCTCGGGGCGGGCGAAGTAGGCATCGGCAATCGTCGGCGCATCGCCCATCACCAGGTTGGCTACGCCGGGGGGCAAGCCGACTTCTTCCAGGATCTCGAACAGGGCAATTACGCAGAGCGGGGTCTGATCCGCCGGTCGGGTCACAACCGTGCAGCCTGCGGCGAGTGCCGGGGCAAGCTTTCGGCTCGGCAGAGTCAGCGGAAAGTTCCAGGGGGTAATCGTGCCGACGACGCCAACCGGGTGAGAGATGGCGAAGTGCCGCTTGTTGCCCATCGTCGGGGGGATAATCCGTCCGTAGGCCCGCTTGCCTTCCTCGGCGAACCAGTCGAAGGTGGCCGCGGTATGGAGAACCTCGGCGCGGGCCTCGGGAACGGGCTTCCCCTGTTCGAGGGTTAGGGCTCGGGCGATGGCGTCAGCCCGCTGACGGAGGAGGTCAGCCGTCTTGTTGAGGAACTCGGCACGCTCGTAAGCGGTCTTCGCACGCCAGGCGGGCAGGGCCTTGGCGGCGGCGTCGATGGCACGCTCGGCGTCGGCCCGACCTCCGAAGGCGACCTCGGCGATCGTCGATTCGTCGGCCGGGTTGATCACGGCCAGGCGGCCGCCCTCGACGGCATCGCACCATTTGCCGTCAACGTACATCTGGGTGCGGGTCGGACAGGTCAACTCGGGAGCGGTGGCCGTGGACATCATGTTCCCTCGGAAGGCTCAGAGCGATTCAAAAGGACCAGGGAGCGGGTCGTTCTGCCGTGGACAGGTCGCCCGTTCCCTCTTTCGATCCTCACGATACCCGCCGGCCTCGGCCCCTTGCAATCGAACCGGCCCATCGGGGGGGCCTGGAACGGGATGTCCTTGCGTCAATCGAGGCTCTCGATCAGTTCCTGAAAGTCGGGTCGATTCCGAAGGCCATCCAGGTCGGAATCGTGCTCCAAGTTCTCCATCCGGACATACCCTGCATCGACGGCCCGGCGAAGCGCGTTCATGGCTCGATCGTTCCGGTTCCGTCGTGCCTGAGTGTCTTCCTCGGTGGGCTGTTCGGGGTCGTCGCCAACCACCTGGGCGGCAAGGGCGGCATTGCAGGCAAGGTTATAGTTATGAATCGGATCGGCCTGGGCAATCTGTTCGAGCAGCGTTGTCGCCCGATCATAATATTCCAGCGCCTTACCGCGATCACCTTGCGCTTCGAACAGCCGACCCAGATTATTCATACTCTTTGACGCATAAGAAACGTACTCGGTCACGTCAGGATGTGATTTTATCAGCGTCTCTCCAATGTTCTCAGCGACGTAGGCCGAATCGAACGCCTCATCAATGCGCCCTTCGCGCCGGTCAAGCTCGCAGGCCAGATTGGAAAGATAGAGCAGGTCTGACTGATAGTCGGGCACCATCGGATTCGATTCCACGAGTGGTTCCAGCAAGTCAATCGCCCGGCCGGTTGCGTTCCTCGCCTCAAGGATCTTGCCCTGATACATCTGAATGACCGCGTACTGGGAAAGGGCCTGGGAATAGCGGTTCGCATCCAGCATGTTGCGCGAATCTTGCTCGCGAATGGATTCGTAGAGGGAGAGACTTTGCTCTAACACATCCAAGGCACCGTCATCGTTTCCGATCATGAATGCAGGACGGCTCGAAATCATAAGCATATCGGCAAGCTGTGCCTGATAATCCAGATTGTCAGATTGCCCCTCGACGAGTGATCGCTGCAAGCGAATCGCTTCATCGTGACAATCGATCGCCTCATCAAGCCGACCAACCTCGACAAGCACCAGGGCAAGGTTATTCACGACATTGGCCAGGGCCTCCAGATAGAAGGCGCTGTCTGGTCGAGCTGTCACCACGGTTTGGGCGCTGTCGCGAGATCGTTCGAAGGAGGAGAGGGCGTCCTCGGTCCTCCCGATCCGCCGTTCGATCAGGCCGAGGCTGTTCAGGACGGTTGCGTGGTCATGAAGGTAATCGAGTCGGCGATCGACCGATTCCGGGGTATCCGCGGTTTCGGATCGGATCAGTTCTTCGAGAATCGTGAGCGCCTGGCGATCGGCGTTGAGGGCCTCCTCATTGCGGCCGATCATTTCGTTGATCTTCGCGATCCGATTGTAGGTGGATGCCAGGTTGACCCGGAGTGCGGGCTGGTCGCTGGAGTCTTCCAGGAATTCTTCATAATACTCCAGCGCTGATTCGAGCAATTCGCGGCGGAGGTCCTGAAGGCCGGGAGCATTCAGGAGTTGGTTTTCGGTCACCCGGACCAGCAATTCCTCGACGGCTCGGCGGGCCCGGTCCTCGTTGCGGAGCGCCATCGCTTCGGAGGCTCGGGCGCGGAGCATCCCCACCGTCGTGCCCACGATGCCCCCGATGAGCAGGACGAGCATCACCACCGCCAGTCCGACCGCAACTCGATTCCTCCGGACAAATCGACTCAGTCGATAGCCCAGGGTCGAGGGCCTTGCCTCGACCGGGATTCCCTTGAGATGTCGTTCGATGTCTCTCGAAAACCGCTCGACGGAGGCATACCGTCGTTCCGGTTCCTTGCGGAGCGCCATCAAGACGATATTGTCGAGATCGCCCGAGAGTTGCCGAGCGAGCTTTCGCTTCGAACCGAATGACTCAAACGGAACCGGGTCGGTCCTCGGCAATCCGTCTGCCGGGGCCGCGGGCGTCTGTCGATGCTCCAGTTGAGTCACGACGGTACTGGGACGGGGAGGAGGCTGCTCGCAGACGGCCTGGATCAACTCGTCCATTCGTCCCGTCGTGAGCCGATACGGACGCTCTCCGGTCAGGAGTTCGAACAGGACGACACCGAGGGAATAGACATCGGTCGCTGTCGAGAGGGGTCGGCCTTCGATCTGCTCGGGGCTGGCGTACTGTGGCGTCAGGATCCGATGTTCGGGCATGGTTGAGGGATCATCGGCACGCCCCGATTCCTCCGTGTTCAACCACTTGGCAATTCCAAAGTCGATCAGTTTGGGAACGCCGGCGGGAGTGACCAGGATATTGCTCGGTTTCAGATCGCGGTGAATCACGGCCACCGAGTGCGCGAATTGCACCGCCTCGCAAATCGATCGAAAGAGACGCAATCGTTCAGGAATCCCGAGACCCTGACGCTCGCAATAGGTCTCGACCGGAAGCCCATCGATCCATTCCATGACGAGGTACGGACGGTGGTCGGCGGTGGTTCCGGCATCGAGGATGGCGGCGATATTCGGGTGCTGACCGAGCGCGGCCTGCACGTGCATCTCATTGCGAAAGCGGCGGAGGATTTCGTCGGTATCCATCCCGCGCTTGATGAGCTTGATGGCGACGACCTGCGTGAACTCCTCGCGGCGAACCGCCCGGTAAACGCTCCCCATCCCTCCGCGGCCGATCAACGCCTCGATCTCATAAGGTCCGATCTGGTGCCCGATGAGGGAATCGTCCGGCTCGGGGTCGAGTCGCGATGCCTGAAACTCCGCGCCGAGCGGTTTCCCGAGGAACGCTCGATCGTTGGCACAGGCATCGGCCTCAAGCAGTGCTTCGACCTCGCGAAGCAGGGCGGTATCGGCTCCGCAAGCTTCTTGAAGGAACGACGATCGTTCCGAGGCGGGCCGTTCGAGGGCCGCCGCGAAGAGCTCATCGACCCGCTTCCACGCTGAGGGATTCATGACTCACCATCGCCCAGTTGTCGAGCAAGCCAGGCGCGAGCGAGCCGCCAGTCTTTCTCGATCAGGGAAACCGAACAGAGCAAGTGATTCGCAATTTCCGCGATGGTCCAGCCACCGAAGTAGCGAAGGGTGACGACCTCGGCCTGTCGAGGGTTCCAGGAAGCGAGCCGCTGGAGGGCATCGTCCAGGTCGATGAGGTCGAGGTGCTGATCCTGCTCGACGGCATCGACGATGGCATCGAGGGGGACCCGCTGAGCATTGGTCCCACCTCGTCGAGCGGCCTGCCGGGCTCGGGCGTGATCGACGAGCACCCGGCGCATCGCCCCGACCATCACGGCGAAGAAGTACGACCGCCCCCTGCCCTGGCCGATCTGGCGATGGTGCTGCACCCGGAGCATTGCTTCGTGCAGCAAGGCGGTCGGCTGGAGCGTGTGCCCGGCCCGTTCGCCCCGCATCAGATCGGCGGCGAGAAGCTTCAACTCGTCATAGGCGACCGTCAGGAGGGCATCGCGCGCCTCGTTGTCACCCGATTCGATGCGGGCAAGCAACGTGGTGATGGTCTCCGACGTGATTTCCATGCTGTCGTGAACCTGACGTGGTGAATGGGGGGCGAGTGTTCAACCTTAGGGGAAATTTCAAGAAAGGTGTAAGGGAATTTTCGGGATTCCTCGCCAGGGAGATCGAACGCAATCTCGAATCTTCCTCTCGAACCGAGGGACCAGGCGCATGAGTCTTCTCCATCGAATCCTCCCACGCCGCCGAACGCAGGCTTCGGCAAGGTCTCCAAAGTCATCGCTCAAGCGACGGGGCGACTTCCACGTCGAGGGCCTGGAACCGCGGGTCCTGCTCGACGCCAATTCGGGGCTTGTCCGATTCGACATCATTGAAGAACCGGCGAATGTCGACTGGCCAAAAATGCGTCAGGGGGCGCCAACCATCCCCCTGTCTCGGATGATGGTGACCGACGTGGACGGCTCGCTCAGTCGGGTCAACGATGTGGACGTCGTTCGTGTCGAGTTGAAGGCCGGGGAGATCTTGATTGCCTCGCTCAACGATTTTAATACGAATGACAGAGATATCGGCACCTATCGCCTTCGATTGCTGAATGCGTCGGGCTCGGAGCTTGCGAGCGAGTCGTTCCGGGTCAAGCATAACCCATATCGCACTACGGTGGTGAAGACATCAGGTCCGGGGAGCGCCAATGTTGCGTTTCAGAACTCGGGCATGTCGATCGTGCATGCGGTCGAGCAGTCGGGAGCCTATTACGTCGAACTGGCCGATGTCTCGGGCCTTGGCCGCAACGGGCACGAGTATTCGCTTGGCCTCCGGGCAATCGGCCTGAATGGCGGGGCCTCTGAGAAGGGGTATCTGAACACACCGGCCACGAATCATGTCTTCGCGTTCCTGCAAGATGACGTCTTGCAGTTCGCAGGGCCGATCGGTATTGGGTTCGGCCTCCGGGGCGACTGGACGCAGACGATCGAGACCAGCGACGAGGGTGTGTCATCCCGCTATGAGTCTGAAGGGCTCGTGTACCTTCAGTCGGCCGCCGGGGAAATTCCGATCCCGATTCCTCCGGGCCTCGGGTTCTCGGTGACCACAGTCCCACACCCCTGGGGCGACCATTTCGGCGAGATCGACGAGATCGACTGGACCGCACAACTTGGCCCGATCGCGCTGGCGAAACCCTTGACTGAGGCGCTCGGCTTCCGGCTCGACTCGGCCTTCGGATCGGTCACCGGCAACCGCAATAGCTATGGACTGAAGCTTGGACGGGATCCCCTGGTCAAGGAAACCAGGGCTCCGGTCAATGCGAACATCCCCTACATCTTCTTCCATGAGAACCGGGGGCTGTCGATGAATTTCGGCGGGTTCGAGGCGAAGGGGAGCCTCGGCTACAGTTGGTCGATTGTCACCGATCCTTCCGACGTCTTCATCTACGCCGGAGTCCGCGGAATTCCGACGCCTCTCGGCGAACTGGCGCTGGCCGGCTCGGTCAACGGGAACATCCCGTACTCGCCGTTTGCGAGGCCGACGGCGTACAACGGCAGGATCTTTGGCCACATCTATATCCAGGCGGACGTCGACCTCACCAAGCTCGTCGGCCAGCCGGTCAGCGTTAACGGCGAGTTGGTGATCGACTTCGATGCTGACGACGACGGCCAACTCCTCGGCGGGGCCTTCGACCAGCCCTCGTCGTTCGTTTCCGCCGGGTTCGATCCCGCCGCGTTCGGATCCTCGGCCACCTCGGCGCTGGGCGACCTGGCGATTGGGGCGAACGCCGAGATCCGGGTCGGCCTGAAGTTCGGCAACTCGTCGTCGGGAAACCAGGGAGGAGGCGGGTCCGGGTCGGGATCCGATCTGGTCGATCTGAGCATGCCGATTGGTGAAGGCTCGTTGATTTATGACCCGAGCGAGAACGGCCTCTTCATCCGGGCGGGATCGTCCAACCCGTTCAAGGGAACCTTCATCGAGCCCTTCCTGCCGATCTCCCGGGTCGTCGCCGACGGCTACATCTTGCGGGACGGGACGTTCCGCCTGGCGTTCGACACGAATCTCCGGGTCCTGGGCTACAACCTCTCGAACGCCCGGGTCACAATCTATAACACGTCATCATCCTCGGGGGTCCGGGCGACGGCCCGGGCGAGCATCCTCGGGGGCACGGCCAGCCTCACTGGGCAGGTTGCGTCGAGCGGGGACTTCAAGTTCACGGGAAGGGTCGACGTCAACCTCGCCGGGATTCTCACCGGCAATGCGGCGGTCGAATTCTCAAACATCGCGGGGAAGACCACATTCCTGGCGTATCTCCGCGCGGAGGCGTCGACGACCATCGCCGGGCAGCCGTTTGGCGGGCGACTCACGACCCTGCTCTCGATCGGACTCCGGGGGGGCCAGCTCACCTTCGACGGCTCGGTGCAAGCCGATCTTTTGCTTGGCCCGTTCACCATCTCCGCAGGACTTCGCATCTATGACAACGGCAATGAATTCGGGATCGAGATCGCCCTGCCGGGCCAGGACGTGATCAGCGACCTTGTCGGCGGGATCGTCGAATTCTTCGGGTTCCCGAATCCTGAGATCCCGAAGACGATCCGGATTGCCTTCCCCAGAGGCCAGCGGAGCCCCGCCGGAATCCCCAACATCCCCCCTCCTCTGCCTGCTCCTCTCCCATTGCCTGTCAGGAACGCGAAGCCGGGCGATTTCGACGGCGATGGCCTGGCCGATTTCGGCGTCTACGGATTGAACCCCCAGGGGGTGCCGCAATTCAGCGTCGCACTGTCAGGCAGTGGCTCGTTCACGCTCCCCTTCGGAGGGCCGGACGATTTGCCCATCATCGGCGACTTCGACGGCGATGGCGTTCTCGACTTCGGCGTCTACGGCTTCAGTCCCAACGACGGATATAGCCGTGTGGCTATCCTGCTGTCGGGAGGCGGCGTGATCAACCAGCCGTTCGGCGGGCGCGAGGATTTGCCCGTCATCGGTGACTTCGACGGCGACGGCACCACCGACATTGGCGTCTACGGCTTCAGCCCCAACGAGGGGTTCAGCCGGTTCGCCGTCCTCCTCTCCGACGGTGGCGTGATCAACCGAGGGTTCGGGGGCCGGCTCGATGTGCCGGTCGCCGGGGACTTCGATGGCGACGGCAAGACGGACCTGGCAGTCTATGGCTTCAGCCCCAACAACGGCTTCAGTCGATTCGCAGTCTTGCCCTCAAGCGGTGCACCAGCCATCACTCAGGGGTTTGGCGGGTTTAATGATCTGCCGATCGCGGCGGACTTCTCCGGAGATGGAAAAACCGACTTCGCCGTTCACGGCTTCAGTCCGGCCGATGGCTACAGCCGGTTCGCCGTGTTGCCCTCCGACCGATCGTCGAGTATCAAGCAACCCTTCGGCGCGCCGGGAATGGTCCCGTTGCCGCCCTCCTCATCGGCCTTTCTCTCAGCCCGGTCACACGGAACCTTCGGCCAGGCGAGCGCACGATCAACGGCTGCGAGCGATCCTGCTCCGGTCTTCTCCACATCCGGCCGGTCGCGGAGGCTGGCGACTCCCGTGATTGCGGTCGAGCCGATCATTCCGGCGGCTCGCGGCATGGCCTCGCCGGTGAATTCCGCGACAACGGCGGCATCCAGCCACTCCGTCCCCCTTTCGGGCAGGGCGAGGATTGCTCAGCACGTCGATTCCGGGTTGCTCTCCCTTTGGAGCGAGGAGGAACCGAACGAGCAAGATCGAGACCGCCTGGGCTCTCGATTGCTCGGTCGCTTCGGATGGTGGAACGAACGGATGGACCTTGAGGGCTGAGTCGGGTTCTCAGATGAGGTCCCCCTTGCGGAACCGAGGCCCGTGTCGTCCCTGAATTCAGGACGGCGCGGGCCTGTTTCCACCTCGGTTCTCAGACGCGCAAAAATGGGGTTGACGGAATAAGGAAAAACTCCCGATGAATCGCACCAACCCGGCTGATCATTTCAAGCCCGGCGTCCCGCCCTCCGATATTCCCATTGTGCCAGGAAGGAAATCTGGCATAGTGCTCGACCGGCATTCGTACTGGACCGGAGCCAGACTGGTGGGTTCGTCATGGATACGACTCGCAGAAATCTTGGGCGGTTGAAACGGCCGCCTTGCCTCGGTCGGCTGGCGATCCTCGCCGCGCTGACCCTGGCCCTGGCCCCGACGCTCTCCCAGGCCGGTCCGATCTCGGATCGAGCCCAGGTCGTCGCGGCTCAGACCGCAGCCCAACAGGCTCTTCTCTCGCCGAACGCGGGAACGCTGCGGGCAGACGCGCTTGCTGCTCGAGCTCAATCCGTGCAGCTTCGGAGTGCCTCGATCCTGAACTCCCAGGCCTTCCAGAGGCAGGAGGCCTTTTTTGCCCGAGCCCTGGAACAGGGATTGGCCCGCGTTCCCCGTCCTCAATTCCTCGACGTGCTGCTGGTGCCCGATGTCTCGGGATTGCTGGCGGAGTCGAGTACCCTCGATTACCTGAGATGGCGGCGGAACCTGAATCCAACCCGGTTCGATCGGAATCACCCGTTCATCGGCCCTGCGCTCGAACGGGACCGCCTGGTCCGGAATCAGAGCCCGCTGCCGATGCCGCCGGTCACGGTTCCCACCAATCCCGAGGTTCCGATTATCCCTCCCACAACTCCTGAAGTTCCAGGGCCGATCCTCGGGGGAGGCCGCCCGAGTCCTCAGGTACCAATTCCCGAGCCGGCCTCGATCGCCCTCTGGGCCGTGCTGGGACTGGGAGGCTGCTCGTTCGCCTGGAAGCGTCGACGGCAAACGTCTCGCTAAACCGTGAGCAAAGCGTTCTTCAACATTCCGGCCGTGTTCGATTGCCCGTTGTGGCGATCGGGCACGGCCGGCGTTTGTGATGCTCGAATCGGGTTGAGGAGAGGCCGTCGATCGGCTGCGGGGGCGACCTCCTGACTGCCTGCCTCTTTTCAACGAGCGATCCATCCCCTACCCTCAATTGTTCAACAGGAGGGCGTGTCCAGGACACGCCCTGCCCGTTGGGCAGCGTCCCGAGACGTCAACGAGCGGGGATGGATCAGCGATGCAGAGACGATCTGGAGTGCTCGGGTGGGTTGCGGGCCCTGCGATGGCGGTCCTGGCCGCAATCGCCCTGGTCCAGGCAGGACCGATTCCTCAAGCCGATGCGCCCGACGCCTGGCGAAACGTTCCCATCCCCGACACCTGGAAGGAACCGCCTCGCGTGCGCCCTGCCGAGGGAACCAGCTCGGGCCGGGACGGCTTCGCCTGGTATCGTGCCTCGGTCCTGGTTCCGAACGACTGGAAGGGGCGATCGCTCGAACTGCACGTCGAGCCGGTCGACGACGCCCGCGCGGCCTTCATCAATGGCGTGCAGGTCGGGGCGGCGGGAACCTTTCCGCCGAATTATCGGAGCGGCCTTGGGGAATCGGGCCGTTACCGGATTCCCGAAGGAGTGGTTCAGCCCGGCCAGGTGAACGTGATCGCCGTCCGAGTCTACTACTCCGATGGCCGAAGTAACTTCGCGGTGGCCGCCCCCACGCTTTTTGACGCCGAAGGGGGCGAGGCGATCAAGATGGAAGGCCCCTGGGAGTACCGGGCCGGTGATGATCCCTCCTGGGCGCTTGGGCCCGTCCTGAGCAGTGACGCCTCGTACAACCGCGTCGATCAATTCGACGATCTTGACTCCTATCTCCGCCTTCGCAAAGGGGATACGGCGCCGCTTGCTCCCGAGGTCGCGCGAGAGGCCTTCGAGGTGGCCGAGGGGCTTGCGGTCGATCTGGCGGTGGCTGATCCGATCATCGCGCAGCCGCTTCAGGTGTCGTTCGACGAGCGAGGCCGGATGTGGGTGGTCGAGTATCGCCAGTATCCCGAGCCGGCCGGCCTGACGATGGTGAGCCGCGATAAGTTCCTGCGAACGGTTTACGACCGGACCCCGTTGCCTCCTCCGCACGGCACGCCGGGCATCGACCGCATCTCGATCCACGAAGACACGGACGGCGACGGCCAGTACGACCAGCACTCCGTCTTCCTCGACAACCTGAACCTTGCCACGTCGATCGCCCGGGGACGCGGAGGGGTCTGGGTGCTCAATCCCCCTTACTTGCTGTTCTACCCTGACCGAGACGGCGACGACGTGCCCGACGGCGACCCAGAAGTCCACCTGGAGGGCTTCGGTCTGGAAGATAGCCACTCCATCGCCAGTAACCTTTGCTGGGGTCCCGACGGCTGGCTCTACGGAGCGCAGGGGAGCACCGTCACCGGTCGCATTCGACGACCCGGAGATCCGGACGAGGCGATCGTTCACTCGATGGGCCAGCTCATCTGGCGCTATCATCCCGAAACCAGACGCTATGAGATCTTCGCCGAGGGCGGCGGCAACACCCACGGGGTCGAGCTCGACGCCCACGGTCGGGTTTACTCCGGTCACAACGGCGGCGACACGAGAGGCTTCCATTACGTCCAGGGGGGGTACTACCAGAAAGGGTTCACCAAGCACGGGGCCCTCTCGAACCCTTACACGTTCGGTTACTTCCTGCCGATGGCGCACCACAGCGTCCCGCGCTTCACCCACAACTTCGTGTTCGCCGAAGGGGGGGCCTTGCCGGAGCCCTATCGGGGCAAGCTGTTCGGTGTCGAGCCGCTCCAGGGGCAAATCGTGATGAGCGACGTCACGCCCAACGGCTCGACCTTCCAATCGAAGGACCTTGACCGTCCCCTGACGACCGAAGACCCCTGGTTCCGCCCCGTCGCAATCACGCTTGGTCCGGATGGCGCGCTCTACATCTCCGACATGTATGAACAGCGGATCGACCACAGCAGCCACTACGCCGGCCGGGTCGACAAGACGAACGGACGGGTCTACCGCCTTCGGGCCGCCGACGCACCTCCCGGCCGGTTTCCCGGCGAGATCGAGCCGCGCGTTCCGTTCAACCTCGCAGAACTGTCAGGGGAGGAACTGATCGGTGTGCTCGACCACCCCAACCGTTGGTTCCGTCGCGAGGCGTTACGCCTCCTCGGCGATCGAAGGGATGAATCCTTGATCCCCGGTCTTCGATCTCAGTTGCGTGAGGGTGGGGCGGAGGACCGTTCGCTGGAATTGCTTTGGGCTTTGAATCTGTGCGGGGGCCTCGACGAGTCCACGGGGATCGCCTTGATCGACCACCCGGACCCCTACGTTCGGGCCTGGACCGTTCGCCTGATGTGCGACGATTTCGAGGTCGGGGATGACCTGGCCAATGCCCTGGCGGATCTGGCCAGCCGGGAGCCTTATGTTGAGGTCCGCAGCCAACTTGCCTGTTCTGCCCGACGCCTTCCGGCGAATCAGGCGCTGCCGATCGTTCGAGCCCTCCTGACACGGGCCGAGGACGCCACGGACCCCCACCTCCCACTCTTGCTCTGGTGGGCCATCGAAACGAAGATCGGCGAGGACCCTGACGCGATTCTTGCCCTGTTCAAGGAACCCGGACTCTGGGACGAGACGATCGTTGCTCAAACGATCACGGAACGTCTGATGCGACGCTTTGCCCAGGCAGGATCGCGGGCTGATCTCGTCGCCTGCGCCAGCTTGCTGGAACAAGCCCCAACGAAGGGCCATGCCAAACTGCTGATGAACGGATTCGAGGCGGCGTTCGAGGGGCGATCTCTGTCCGTATTGCCGGATCGACTCGTCCAGGCAATTGCGGCCTCGGGAGGAGGCTCACTCCCCCTCCGCGTTCGCCAGGGAGACGATCAAGCAGTGGCCGAGGCTCTTCGGCTCATCGCGAATCCCGACACCGACCAGGCGATTCGCCTGGAGTTGATCCGAACAATCGGAGAGATCCGTGAGCGCCGAGGACTGCCAACCCTTCTGGACATCGCCTCGACCGAAGGCCCCGATGCGATTCGAGCCGCCGCGATCTCGGCGTTGAGACCGTTCGACTCCCCAGAAATCGCTCAGACCCTGATTCGATTGCACGACCAGTTCCCACCAGAGGCCCGCGAGGCCGCTCAGGCCGTGCTTGCTGCCCGACGCAGCTTCGCATCCGCATTTCTTGACGCGCTTGCGTCGGGCACGATGGATCGAAACCTCGTCCCTGAATCGACGGTCCGATCCATCCTCCTGCTGGACGACCCCGAGCTGGCCGCGTCCGTCCGAGAGGTCTGGGGAGACATCGAAACCGCCTCGGCCGAGCAATTCCGAGGCGAATTCGAACGGCTTGAGGGGCTGCTTGCCTCGGGGACCGGAAACCCTTACACGGGCAAGGAACTGTACCTCGAGCATTGCGGCAAGTGTCACACGCTGTTCGACGAAGGGGGCGATGTCGGCCCGAACCTCACGAGTTATCAACGCGACGATCTCCGATCGATGCTGGTAGCCGTGGCCGACCCGAGCTCAGAAATCCGAGAGGGTTACGAAACGTATCTCGCGCTCTTGCTCGACGGCCGAATCGCGACCGGTTTCCTGGTGGCCGAAGATGATCGCGTCGTCGTCCTTCGAGGGGCCGACGGGCGAAACGAAATCCTGCTTCGAGACGAAATCGAGGAGTTCAAGGGTGTCCCGCAATCGGTGATGCCGACAGGTCTGCTCGATCCCCTCTCCGATCAGCAAGTTCGCGACCTGTTCGCCTACCTGCGCAGCACTCAGCCACTCGCCAATTAGTCACAGGGACTCCTTTGGCGAGCTTGCTTCGAAGACGCAAGGGACAACGCCTTCGAAGCATGGCCCCTTGTTCGTGATTGAATTTGCATTTCACCATGAATCGTTTCGACAGAGGCTTCGCGGTGATTCGTACCTGGCTTTGCCTGATCCTCGTCGGTCTCGTGGTTCCGATCGTTCAGGGGAGGGCGATTGAATCTCCCCAAGAGGAGAGTGCCCTCCCTCGATTCGAACCCCTGGAACCCGAGGAGACCATGACGTCCTTTCAGACGAGCAACGGGCTCCGCATGGAGTTGCTTGCTGCCGAGCCCTTGGTTCTCGATCCCGTGGCCGGTGCATTCGATGCCCAGGGACGACTCTTCGTCGCCGAGATGGCCGATTATCCCCACGTGGAACAAGCGAACGATCAACCGTTTCAGGAGAACACCGGCGATCCGCCGATCGGTCGGGTACGACTTCTGATCGATCAAAACGGCGACGGCATCTTTGACGAGTCACACCTGTTCGCCGAGGGGCTCTCGTGGCCCACAGGCATTGCGCCGTGGCGTGGTGGAATCTTCGTCGCGGCCACGCCCGACCTCTGGTACTTGAAGGACACCGACGGCGATCACCGGGCCGATGTTCGTGAACGCATTTTCACGGGATTCCGAAAATACAATATTCAAGCAGTGATGAATAACCTGATCTGGGGGCTCGACCACCGGATCTACGGCGCCGGTTCCAGCAACGGTGGTCAAATTCGCCGCGCGGAACGTCCCGAGGGCGAAGCCGAGACGATCCCCTTGCTCCGAAGCGATTTTCGATTCGATCCACGCTCGCTCACCTTCGAACCCATCAGTGGCGGGGCACGGTTCGGAAACACGTTCGACGACTGGGGCAATCGCTTCCTTTGCAACATTCGAAACCCGGCGCAACATGTCGTCTTGCCCGACCGCGATCTGTCCCGCAACCCGTTGCTTCCCTTACCCACCCCCCTACACGACGTGGCTGAGGCCGGCGATACGATCATCATGCACCGAATCAGCCCAGCCGAGCCGTGGCGGGAATTACGGGCGAGGCGATGGGTCGAGGTGGGGAAAGTGCTGCCTCAGAGCGAACTGGTCGGCGCAGGTTACCTGACCTCCTCCAGCGGGATTACCTCGCTCCGCGGAGACGCGTTTCCAGAATCGTATCGGGGGAACCTCATCCTGGGTGAGGTTGCCAATAACCTCATCCATCGCATGACGGTTCAACCACAGGGCGTGACCTTCACCGCGAGCCGTGCCGAGAAAGGGGTCGAGTCGGTTGCCTCGACCGATACCTGGTTCCGCCCCGTCAACTTCGTGAATGCTCCCGACGGATCGTTGGTCGTGCTCGACATGTATCGGGAAACCATTGAACATCCCTGGTCGATTCCCGACGACATCCGAAGTCGGCTCAACCTGCGCAGCGGCGATGACCGAGGCCGAATCTACCGGCTCGTTCCTGCCGACTTCCAGCCCCGCCCGACCCCGAACCTGAGCACAGCGCCCACGACTGAACTCGTTCAACTTCTCGAACACCCGAACGCCTGGCATCGAGAAACGGCCCACCGCCTGATTTTCGAACGTCAAGACACGGCTGCAATTGAACCTCTGAAGCAAATCTTGCTGCACAGCAATTCCGCGATTGGCCGGGTTCACGCCCTCTGGTCGCTCGAAGGGCTGGGAGCTCTCGACGATGACGCATTGATTGACGGATTCGATCGCGAGCACAAGGACGCAGACCGGGTCCGTGAACATCTCGTGGCCATTGCCACAACCCGCCTGGACGATTCGGAACCACTCCGATCCTTCCTGCTTCACCTTGACGATCAACCCGACGCTCGTGTCCGATTCCGAATCGCGCTGGCGCTGGGTGGCATTGATGACCCAAGCGTTCCGAACATCCTGGCTCGCATTGCGCGACACGACCATGATGACCCGTGGATGCGATCCGCCGTCCTCGCGTCCGCCGGTGCTCAACCCACTGAAGTCTTCCAGGCCTTGCTGCGTGAACCCTGGCCGGGAGACACCTCAACGCTCCGAGCGATCCTTGATCCCCTCGCCTTTGCCATCGGAGCAGGTCTGACGGATCAGGAGGCCGCGATCGCGCTGGACACGCTGGCTCAATCGCATGGTCTTCAGTCTCAGGCACAATCCCAGATCGCCATGAGGCTCGGTGATGGGCTGCTCCGACGCGGATCGAGTTTGTTCGCGGTGGATGTGGCTGGCGAAGCCTCCAACATGCGTGATCAATGGCTTGCCAGGTCCCGTCGAGCGCTGACCGATCGTGAGATGGCTCCCGCCGATCGGGCCCTGGCCGTTGAGCTGCTTGCGCATCGACCATTCGAGGAGGCGGCCGAGCAACTCCCTCGCCTGGTCGGCCCAGACGAGCCGGTCGAAGTTCGCCTCGCCGCCATTACCACTCTGTCCCGATTCGGAAATGAACCCGAGGTGGCCCCCCTGCTCCTCTCCGGCTGGAGCACTGCGACTCCGAGCGTCAGAGCCGCGATTCTCTCTGCACTGACCGCGCGTCCGATCTGGGCCGAAGCGCTCGTGGATGCGATCGAGTCGGAGCAGATTCCCGCCGGGCAGATCCCTCAGTCGAGCCGCTCTGCCCTGCTCAGGAGCCGAAACGCATCGGTCCGGGACCGGGCCTCTCAGTTTTTCGACCGTTCGCAAGGAGGTCCGGCTCCCGAGGTTCTGGCCCGCTACCTTGCCGCGCTGGAGACCCCCGGTGATGCGGAACGGGGCCAAGCTGTTTTTGATCGAACATGTGTCTCCTGTCATCGTCTGGGAGACGCCGGGCATGCGGTCGGGCCAAACCTCGTCTCGGTCTCACGCAGAACTCCGGACGAGCTGCTCACGCATATTCTCGATCCGAACCGGGAAGTGGCCCCCGATGCGGTCGATTACCTTGTCGCGTTGCGAGATGGCCGCGTCACCTCCGGAATGATCGCGTCGGAATCCGCCGCGTCGCTGACACTTCTTCGAGCCGAGGGCGAGCAGGAAACCCTGCTGCGAGTCGACATCGAGGAACTTTCCTCGACCGGACGATCACTCATGCCCGAAGGTCTGGAGAAAGAAATCAGTCCGAACGAAATGGCCGACCTGATTGCCTTCTTGCTCCGGCTTCAGACCCTCTGACCCCAGACGAACGGAGCCGCGCTCATGCGACCTCGCCTTGCGACGGATCAGGCAACGACCGTACTGGATCCGTCCTCGTACCGCGTCTGGGATCTGCATTGCCACCTCTCTGGTGTTGATGGTCGGACGCCGAGCGAGCGAATGGCCCAGTTGATCGCCTTCGCCGACCGGATGGGAATTGAGCGTCTTCTTGTCTTCATGGGCTTCCCCTGGGCCACCGATCCAACCGTCGACGACCTCCGACGCCAAAATGATCAGGTGCTTGAGGCACTCACTCATTGGAATGATCGCGCTCTGGGACTCGCCTATGTCAGCCCGGCGCACGTTGAGACAAGCCTCGACGAGATCAAACGGTGTGTGCGCGACGGTCCAATGGTCGGGATCAAGCTCTGGGTGGCTCGCCGTTGTTCCGATCCGGCGATCGACCCCATCATCCAGCTTACTCATGACTTGAACGGCTTGATCTTCCAGCACACCTGGCTCAAGGCCGAGGGGAACCTGCCGGGGGAATCATCGCCCGAGGATCTGGTCATGCTTTCGAAGCGGTTCCCCGGGACACCCTTGATCTGTGGGCACACGGGAGGAGACTGGGAGCGAGGCATTCGGATCGTTCGTCCTTATCCAGACATCTCGATCGATCTTGCCGGGTCCGATCCCACCGCAGGTTTCGTCGAGATGGCCGTGCGGGAGCTGGGCGCCGCTCGCGTCCTGTATGGAAGCGATGCCGGGGGGCGGAGTTTTGCCTCGCAATTGGCCAAGGTGCTCGGTGCTGAGTTGACCGAGGAAGACCGCCGCGCCATCTTCGGCGGAAATCTCCGGCGTTTGCTAACGCCGATCCTTTCGGCCAAGGGGCTGAACCCGTGATCGACACCAACGCTTCCCTCGGCCACTGGCCGTTCCGACGCCTTCCGCTCGATGACCCGCGGTCCCTGGCCCGACGGCTCCGATCGCTCGGCATCGAAAGGGCCTGGGTCGGTCATCTCGATGCCCTGCTCCACCGAGACATCGCCGCGGTCAACGTGCGGCTCTCGGAGATGTGCGAGCGATTCGGCGACGGCCTCTATCTTCCGTTCGGCGCAATCAATCCCACGCTTCCCGACTGGTCCGAGGACCTCCGGCGTTGCCAAGAGGTCCACCGGATGCCGGGAATCCGACTCCACCCCGACCTTCACGGATATGCGCTCTCCGATCCCGTCGTCGCCGAATTGCTCGCGGCGGCGGCGACACGATCGTTGGTTGTCCAGATCGCCGTTCAAATGGAGGACCCGCGGACCAAACATCCCCGCCTGGAGTTGACCCTGGTCGACCTCGACCCTGTAATCGACCTCGCGGCGAAGCTGCCCCAGCTTCGACTCATGTTGCTCAATGCGGGTCGGATACTCGGCCTGAATCCGAAGCGGGTACTTGGTTCCGGAAGCATCTCGATCGAGATCGCATCCATGGAAGGGGTGGGCGCGATCGATCGCCTGATTGAGAACCTTGGCTCCGATCG
This sequence comes from Tautonia marina, assembly GCF_009177065.1. Lineage (NCBI taxonomy): Bacteria > Pseudomonadati > Planctomycetota > Planctomycetia > Isosphaerales > Isosphaeraceae > Tautonia > Tautonia marina. The sequence continues at coordinate 70,921 of NZ_WEZF01000006.1, read as the reverse complement.
CATCCACTTCGGAACGCATGCTCCGTTGTTCGTGCCCGAATCGGCTGTTTTGAAGCTCCGTGAGTCGGTCCTCGATGCCGATTCACGTCAGGCACTGACTCAAGGCAATGCCCTTCGACTCATCCAGGGGTAAGGCACCTGACTCCTTAGCCACCGTCCGAGACGATCACGAATGATGTCTCCGCAGCGTCTTCCTGTCCCGACAGCAAATCGTGCTGAGAAACGCGGAGTCGATACCGACCAGGAGCGAGGGATTCAGGGAGGGCCAGGCGATAAGCCACGAAATAATCGTGGCGAGGCCGGCTGCAGCGATCCTCGACCGGCACGACATTACTCCAGCGGAGCGGGGATTCTCCATCGTCAAGAATTTCGAGTGTTGTCGAAAGGCGAGAAACCTGGCCGCCGTCTTCGGGAAGATAATGAACACCTTCCACTTCCGCATAAACGAGAATCTTTTGACCTGCTTGGAGTGTTTCGGAATCAAACGGTTTGATTCGGTCGAATCCGAGAACCTCTCGACAAAAGGCAATCCGACCAACTCTGAGCAATGAGACAGACGCTTCGGGAAACGTACCGGTCATCGTGTCGGTCTCGGGCTCCGAATCGGCCAGCAATTGCATCACTGTCTGCCAGAGGTTCGAGTCGTTGATTTTCCCCTGAAACTCTCCCATTGCAATCTGTTTGAGGAGTTGTTCATCAGAGGTGGGTGACTCGGCGTTTTGCTCCTCTCGGGTCAGTTGCGCTTGTGTTTCTTCCAACAAACGCTCCAGAGAAGATCCCTCCTGCTCCTCAGATCGGATTTCGGGAGTCTCCACGGCCGAGGTCGGCTCGATGCCGATCGAGTCATGCAAGGAATCACGATCCAAACCAGGATCGGTCGTCTCAGTCGCATCGAGGGGGTCAGGAACCTCGTTGGGGATCGGTGGAACTTCGACGGACGCGGGCATCGCACTCGGGAGGGTGTCTCCGGGTTCGATACTCTGGGAGGGATCGATCTCCGTTGATTCCTGGAGGAACTCCTCTGGGAGAGTCTCGTCTCGCGCAGACGAGGTCGGTTCAACCCCGGTCGAACTGCTCGTTCCGTCGTCAAAGACAGCGGTCTCGATGGCCTGAGCCCGAACAAGCGCGGCATCGAGCATGGGAGTTGCCGCTGGAGGACCGAACAACTCGTCCGGTGACACGGGGACCAGATCCGGCAAGAGGGGCAATGGCCGATCGATGGGTCCTCCGGCCAGTGAGGTCGGATGCGGGGTCGTTTCGGTGCTGGCAGGCGACAGCTTCCGATGACCTCGAATCAAGGCCGGGTCAGGCCGAGCGGGCACTGGATAAAGTGCTGGATCAATCCGGCGACGAACCGGGAGCCAGTCGCAACCGGCCAGCGAGGCCAGCGGAATCATGAGCGCCGCGACGCGCCAGATCGGGGCCACCGTATGCATCGTGGCGTCCTTGCCGAGCAACAAGACGACCGAAGGATCGGTCCGGGAGCCTCTGACCGGGGCCTCCGTGGACCGACATCCGGAGACTGGATCGACCCGAGAGCTTACCGATTCCGGCGGTTTGGGCAAGATCGGTTTCTCCTTCGTGTCGTGGCCCACCACGCGGAAGGTCACACCCCCGATCGAGCCGCATCCGCAACGCCATCAGACCTTTCCGCCACGGACAAGGGTGACGATCCGGAGGCGTCGCTGTTCTCGCCGCAGCCGTTCGGCTCGATCGAGCCGTCTGGCCTCGTTCACGTCAATCCACTCGAAACGAAGATCCTCACCGGGCCTGACCTGAGCCAGGCGATCGAGGTCGCAGGAGGCAGCATGGGCCACCATCGGATACCCTCCCATCGTGCCGCACGCCACTCCCAGGAGAATCAACTTCCCGCCCGAAACCTGCACCGCGCCGGGAGCCACCGGCACCGAGAGGCGATCAGCCGGCACCAGGACCTCCAGCCCCGGGCCGTCGAGTCGGAGGCCCATTCGATTGCTCGCTTCCGCCACCGTAAAGGCGTGATGATGCCAGCAGGAGTCGCGAATGATTGCGGTATCAGGACCAGCCATGATCCGAATTGGTCGTGTGGAGTCGATCCGATCGGACAAGGCAGGATCGATCCGACGCACGGGTGACCAGCTTGGGATCGCCGGCAAGCAATCACCGGCCCGGAGGGCCTGCTCGGTCGATCGGGAACCGAGAATCTGAGGGGTCTGCCAGCCGCCCCGGACGGCCAGGTAGGTACGAACCCCGATCGCCGTTCCACCGAGTTCGAGGAGGTCTCCCGGCTGAAGCCCAAGAGCGATGGGAACCTCGAACCGATCCTGGGTGCCATCGGGCCGTTGCTTGAGAACGGCCATCGGCGCACCAGCGAGGGCCACTGCCAGCGGGACTTCCGCACGAAAGACGCCGCCCAGGAGGGTCAGTTCGACCGTCGCCGCATCCGATTTGTTTCCCAGAAGTGCGTTAGCTAGCTCGTGCGACGAACGATCGAACGCTCCTCCCTGAGGAACTCCCTGCGATCGGTAGGCGGATCGCCCGAGATCCTGGATGGTCGAACTTGCTCCGGCTCGGAGAACCGTCAATGCGCACGGGTCAACGCGTTCAACTTCACTCACGCATCACCGTCCCCGACAAAGCTCTGCACAACGACTCCAGCACGACCGAAGGCCGCGCGCAAACGATCGGCCTTGGCGAGCGCGGTCGGGTCATCACCGTGCAGACAGAGCGTTCGAAGCCCCCGATCAATGAGGATGAGCGCCTGCCGCTCGGATTCGCCTGGATCGTCAATCAACGCTTCTGGTTCGGAACGGGGCACAAGTGTGCCATCGGGGCGGTATCGTCGATCGGCGAAGCCTTCAGGAACAAAGGAAAGGCCGGCCCGAAGGACCTCGCGTTCGAGCACGCTGCCAGGCAGCCCCAGGACCGGCAACCCCCAATCGAGGACCGCCGTCACGACCCCGACCGCGATTTCCAGATCGCGCTGGGCTTGATTGTAAAGCGCTCCATGCGGTTTGACGAACCGCACGATCGCCCCGACTTCCGCGGCCCATGAGGCAAACTGAGAGAGTTGCTCATCAATGATTCGGGCCACCTCATCAGCTGTCGCAACCCGTTCACGACGTCCAAATTCTTCTCGATCGGGGTAACCCGGATGGGCTCCGATGATCACCCCCTTGCGCCTGGCAATCTCGATCGTTTGAAGGCAAACCGCCCGGTCACCGGCATGACCTCCACAGGCGATTCCGGCCGAACTGATGCGATCGAGGAGCGCCTCATCGTCTGGAAATCCTTCGCCGAGGTCCGCGTTCAGATCAATGAGTCGACGCGATTCAGAAACCATCACACTCACCGGCGGGGCTCCGAGAGAATGGTGGGGAAGATTGCACCGCACAAAAAGCCACTTCAACGAACACAAGCAAGCTTGCGGAACAATGATCGTTCATGAATCAGAACTCGCCGATCCGACATCCCCGTAACTCCTCAAACCGACGACAATCAATCGGTTCGAATCGGACGCGATCACCCGTTGCCATCGGGAGATAACCGCCTGCCAGGTCGGCCAGGATCAAGGGAGTTTGTCCGATCAGATGCCAGCCTCCCGGTGATGCCTCGGGATAAATGCACGTCTGTCGACCGGCGATCGCCACCGACCCGGCCGGAACGCTCGTGCGCGGAGTTTCTCGCCTCGGCAATCCGGCCAGTGGTTCCGCAAGCTCTCCCAGGTACGGAAATCCGGGCAGAAAACCAATGGCCTGAACCGAATACTCGTTGCCGGCATGAACATCGATAATTTCATCGATGGAAAGACCGATCCGGTTTGAGATCTCGACCAGATCGTCACCCTTGTAATGCACCGGCACACGGAACATCCGGCCGATCCTCTGGGACATCTCGTCCGTGGAAAGACTCCGGAGCAACGGTTCGACGTCTTCGGGATCGATCACTGTCGGATCAACGTAGATCGCAACGGAATGATAGGCAGCAACCACATCCACCACTCCTGACCAGGAGCGACCGCGTACCGCTTCGGCCCACGACGCCGCGTGCCCATTCGATGGGAATCGAGCCAGCCAGGCCCGATCGCCGAGTGGTGTCAGGTCGAGGCCATGGTCGATCACGTTAAGGGGTCCCCTCAGTGGGATCAGACTGTTGCGGGTCTCCGTCTCGGGAAGCGAGTGTTCCAAAGTTGGTCGGAAATTCAATCCCGAACGCGTCGGCCACCCGATTGAAAAACGCAAAAAGCGCAGCAATGTACACGCATTCCGCCAGTTGCTCGTCGGTCCATCCCATCTCTCGGAGCCGTTCGACCTGCTCGTCAGTCACGCGGTAGGCGTGTTTGGTAATGGTTTCGACGAACTGGAGAAGTGCATGCTCGACACGGGGAAGCGGCGCTCCGTCAAGGTCTCCCCTCGCCAGAGACTCGTAAACATTGGGGTCGGATTCCTGCAACTGCAGGAAAAAGGCGTGCGATCCCGTTCAGTAAGGGCACTGATTCAACGCCGAAACATACGTGGCGATCATTTCTTTGATCCGACGCGTCAAATGCCCCTCGGAGAAGTGCAGACGGTCGGAGAACGCCACTACGTCTCGAAAGAAGTCGGGGCGAAGACTGAAACACTTCAGGATCGCCGGGATGACAGGCCGTCCGGGGTTTGCGTCTTGCCATTCACGGTAGGCATCGGCAATGGGGCCGGTGGCCGAGTCCTCGGCAATCCATCGAATACGAGCCATCGGCGTCTCCGATCCTGAAGATGAGGTTTCGTGAATCGCAACCGCACCGAAACCCATTTTTCCCACGGCACGTTGTATCATAGCTTATCCGAACTCCACGGCGACACCACCGCGGTTCGGACCGTTTCACGAGCCAGAGCACCGTCGGTTCCAGGTGTTGACCCAGTGGCCGATCGGTCGCAATCCGGACGCCTGGGCAGGCCCGGTCGGGACAATCGACTCAGGAGATGATCGCGTGTCTCTCATTCGTTTCCATTTCGCTTTCCTGGTTATCGTGATTGGCATCCCTGTCTCGACCGTCCGTTCCAATGAGGTCGTGCGGGTCATTGTTGACGCCGATACGGCGAATGAGATTGACGACCTCTATGCCATTGTCCGAGCCCTGGTCGCCCCCGAATTTCGGGTCGAGGGTGTGACCTCGGCTCACTGGACCCGATCCACGAAACCCAACACCACCGTGCATCAGAGTCAGATGCTCAATGAGCAACTCCTCGATCGCATGGGTCTTCGAGAGCGGATTCCCCATCCCATCGGGGCCGATCGCTCAATGCCCGATCCGTCCACTCCGGTCGATTCTCCGGCTGCGAGACATATCATCGAACGAGCCCATGCCGGAGGTCCTGACGACACGCTGATCGTCTTCGCGCTCGGTGCCTGTACCAATCTGGCCTCGGCGCTCTTGCTCGACCCGTCGATCGAATCCAAGGTGATCTTCGCCTTCATTGACGGTGACTACAAGGATGGCCAGTGGGGGCCGGGAATCTTCAACTGGAAGAATGATATTCATGCGGTCAAAGCAATTTTTGAGTCGAACGTCGAATACATTCACATGCCTGCCCGATCGGTCAGCGTGGAGATGGAACTGGCCAAACGCGAGGTCGATGAACACCTCAAGGGACGAGGAGGTGTCTGGGATCTCCTCGTCGAGCGATGGGAAACCTTTCCCCGAACCGCGAACCGAGCCACCAAGACGATGTGGGATCTCGCCCTGATCGAGGCGGTCTTGCGCCCGGAGCTTGCCACTCCGGTCGTGGTTGGCGCGCCAATCATCCACGATGCCGAGACGGTTGAGCAGCTTCCCAACAATCCTCGTCGCGTCACGGTGTTCCAGGCGATTGACGCTGAGGGCATGCGGCGCGACTTCTGGAAGGCGATTGACGCCGCAATGGCCGAAGCAGGCATCCCTTCACGCTGATCGAACGATGTGCCTCTGACATCGATTCCAACCGAGGCCCCATGATGCGAACACTTGTGCTCATCCTTGTTGCCTCAAATTTCGCCGGGACCATAACAGCTCAAGAACTCCACGAGGACCGAGTTGCCGATCAGGTCGTCTTTCGAGACGGCTCGCGGGTCCTCGGCCAGGTTTTACCCGACCGCGCAGCGCGTGTCTCTCTGATCGTCCGCCGGGCCTGGGTCGAGGAACACCTCCCCGATCGTGCCTCGTCGTGGGACGATCAGGATCGCGCAACCCGCCAACGGGCACAGGCGGATCGAGTTCGCAGACTCCGAGAGTGGCGTCAGGAGCGTCAACAACCTGCGGCACCGGCAGACCCGATCGCCGCTTGGATCGACGCCGAACTGTCACGCTTGAATCACCCTGAGGCTCAGGATCGGCTTCCCCTTATGGTCGTCTCAATCCCTCGGAGTGAGGTCTTGCGGATCGACCTGCAACCCGAGCACCGCCGTCGAATGCTCCGGCAAGGATGGCGAGCCGGATTTGATCAGGTCGAGACCATGCCAGAGGGACAGCTCCGGGCCGGTTTGCAGGACCGTGGCTTCGCCCTGGGGCCGATCGACACGGCACCGATCGACGATCTCTTGCCCGTCCCGGTCGAAGGGGAACGTCGCTGGCTCGCCCGTCGCGCCTCGACCGAGGCCCTGACCGATCCCGACCTGCGCTTCATCCGGTTCGGCGACCTCGTCTTGCCCGATCCCAGCTCGGACGGGGCCCTCGATCCGACCCAGATGGCGGGCACTGTCGGGAGCCTGCTCGGAAATCTTCTCGGCAACGGCCCCCGCATCGATCCGATGAAGCCACACCTCGATCGGATTGCGGAATCAGGGCGGATCGGAGTCGTCGTCACCGTGCTGGAAACGTCACCCGACTTCGACCGGGTGGCCGTCGAGGCGATCCTCTTGATCAGGACCGCTCCCGGTCGGTGGGAGACAGGCACCCGGAGGCGGGTCGAAAATCGCCCCGCCGACTTGCCGGCCCACGCCGGTCAGCAGCTTGCCAACGATCCCCAGGTTCGGGCCGCCGTTCAGATGTTGCAAGGGCTTGGGCTAGGTCGAGTCGATCCTCAGGCGCAACAACTCAGTCTGGCAGTGGGAGCGGCCACCCAACGAGCCCTGGAACAGGCGCGTTCGGCCCTGGAGGCGGACCTGCGCTCGGTTGCCCTGAGGATGGATCGAGGCCCGATCGGTCCCGTCCAATGACGCTGCGCGTTGAGCGAATCGCCTTCAGGCGTTATGCTTTGCGGGCATCACTCCGTTCGCGGCGAATGCGGCCGCAACCTTCACGAACCGACCGTTCGTCAGGAATCGGAGTTCGTCCGGCGGCCGGTCGAACCGATGTCTTGTCGAAGTTCGGAACAAGAATCGAACACCGAAGCAGGGGATCTGGCGATGGGGTTGTTCTCGGGCAAAAAGGGCATGATCCTGGGTGTCGCCAACGACTACAGTATCGCCTGGTCGATTACGGAGAAGCTTGCTGCCGAGGGGGCGGAACTGGGCTTCACCCACCTCCCTGGCGAGAAGATGGAGCGACGGGTCCGCCGGGCAATCGACCCGATCGGCCCGAAGCTGCTGGTCCCTTGCGACGTGCAGAAGGATGAGGACATCGCCGCCGCTTTCGCCAAGGCGAAGGAGACATTCGGAACCCTTGACTTCGTGTTGCACTCGATCGCGTTTGCACCGATCGAGGACCTGAAATCTCCCTTTGTCCAGGCCAGTCGAGACGGGTTCAAGCTGGCCATGGACATTAGCGTGTACTCACTGGTCAGCGTCGCTCGCCATGCCGCCGAGCTGATGCCCGATGGCGGCTCGATCGTCACGATGACCTACTACGGAGGCGAGAAGGTTGTCCCTGGCTACAACCTGATGGGTGTGTGCAAGGCAGCCCTCGATGCCTCGGTGAAATACCTTGCGTACGATCTCGGCCCGAAGAAGATCCGGGTCAACGCCGTCTCAGCGGGACCGGTGAAAACGCTGGCAGCCTCGGCGGTCGGCGACTTCGACAAGCTCTCCGGCCTCTACGAGGCGATTGCTCCGATGCAGCGGAACGTGACGCGAGAGGAGGTCGGTTCCTCGGGCATGTTCCTGCTGTCGGATCTGGCCCGAGGCATCTCGGGAGAAATCCTGCACGTGGACTGCGGTTATCATGCGATGGGATCGCCCGGCCATGCCTTCGAGAAGGCGCTGGAACAACAGGCTGCGGACTGATCCCGCGAGACCCACTGATGACATCCTCCCACGATGCCGAGCCCATTCGGGTGGGGATCGGCCTGATTCGACGGGGCGGCGACTACTTGATCCGACGTCGCCCCCCCCTGCCCGGTTCTCCGATGCCCGGCGTCTGGGAGTTCCCCGGCGGAAAGTGTGAGCCGGGAGAATCTCCCGAGCAGGCCGCGGCTCGCGAATGCGAGGAGGAAACCGGCCTGCCCGTCATCCTCGGCGCATGCCGTCGAGTCGTGGCGCACCGGTATCCGCATGCCTTCGTCGAGTTGCATTACTTCGACGCATCCCCAGCCGATCCCCTCGCCGAACCTGCGGCGGAATCCGGCTTTCGCTGGGTGCCGCTCGCGGAATTGCCCGGGTTGACCTTTCCCGAGGCCAATGGGCCGATCCTCGAAGAGTTGGCCAGGCAGGTGTTCGAATGACACGAAAATGCCCCGGACGCTATGATCGCCCGGGGCATGGATCTGCATTGAACCTGAAGATCGAACCGATACGGCACATCGAAGTTGCCGGTCAGATCGATTCGGGATTCCGAGGAGGAATAGGCATCTCTCGGTCGAGGACATTGTCGACCAGACCGTAATCCTTGGCTTCCTGAGGAGACATGAAACGGTCGCGGTCCGTGTCCGCTTCGAGTTTTTCGAGCGTCTGACCGGTGTGCTTCTGGTAAATCTCGTTGAGTTGCCGCTTCATGCGGAAAAATTCCTGGGCGTGGATCTCGATGTCGGTGGCCGTGCCTTCCATACCGGCCAACGGCTGGTGAATCATGATCCGCCCGTGAGGCAGGGCATTTCGCTTGCCGGCGGCACCGGAGGCGAGGAGCAGCGACCCCATGCTCGCGGCCTGACCCATGCAATAGGTCGCCACGTCGCAAGGGACATACTGCATCGTATCGTAAATGGCCATGCCGGCCGTGACACTACCACCAGGGCTGTTGATGTACAGGTGGATGTCGGCCTTGTCATCCTGATGGGCGAGCACAAGCATCTGAGCGACAACGAGGTTAGCCACGGTGTCGTCGATCGCCGTGCCGAGGATGATGATCCGGTCCTGGAGCAGGCGGGAGTAAATGTCCATCGCCCGCTCTTCGCGGCCGGAACGCTCGATCACGATCGGGATCAGGGGCATCGGTCGGGCTCCTTGGGCGATTCGATCGGCAGGAGGCGAGAGGCAGTTAGAGACGGATTGAACACGCGAATCGGGACGGACAGGACGACGGTTTGACCTTGAAGCTGCCTCCTGCCGACCGCCGACTGCCTCTCCCCTGTCACTTCGAGGGCTCGCCCTTCTTCGACTCATCTTTGGGAATGTGTCCCACAACATGATCGACGATGCCGTACTCCCGGGCCTCCAGGGCCTTGAGGTAACGGTCTCGTTCGGTATCTCGCGCAACGACCTCGAACGGCTGGCCGGTATGCTTGGCGAGAATCTCGTTGATCTCTCGCTTCGTGTCGATGATCTCGCGGGCCTGAATCTCAATGTCCGAAATCTGGCCGCCGACCTGGCCGTAAGGCTGGTGGATCATCACTTTCGAGTGCGGCAGGGCGTAGCGCTTCCCCTTGGTCCCACCAGCCAGCAGGACCGCGGCGCCGGAGGCGGCCATGCCGATGCAGTAGGTCGCCACCGGGCAGTCGATGAACTGCATGGTGTCATAGATGGCCATCGTCGCCGTTACGGAGCCGCCGGGGCTGTTGATGTAGAAGCTGATCCCCTGCGATCGGTTCTCGTACTGAAGGTACAAGAACTTCATGACCGTGATGTTGGCGATCCCGTCGTTAATCGGTCCTTCGAGGAAGACGATCCGATTTTCCAGCAGCAGATCGCTCAGCGTCATCTGGCGCTGACTGGCGTAATTCCGGTTGCGTTGCAAGACGGGCGACATGGGGTCGGCGTCGAAGGGCACGCGATTGAAGCTCATGGGACGTGGTCCTCGGGTCGGTTCGGACGGATCGTAGGGAGGTCCGATCGGGGCCGAGGGCGAAGCCGGCCACCGGGGCCTCTGCCCGACGACGGTTCAACCAGGGGCAGCAACCAGACGGACCGCAGACCCTCCGAACAAGCGAAGGTGATCCGCTGAGAAACGGTCTGATCCTCGGGCGGCGAGTCATGACAACGCGCCGCCCGAGAAGCATCCCCTCATTGTTGCTCGGACGATCCTTCCGCCGCCTCCGAGGCCGCTTCGGCCTCCTCAGACGACGCGGGCAGGGCCGTTTCATCGAGGGTGTCGGCGTCCGGCTCCTCCTCAGGAGTCGAAACTTCCTCCAGCTCCACCGTAATGTATTCCAGAATCCGATCGATCGCCTTGCGTTCGAGGATCTGCGTGGCCAGATTCTCCAGTTGGCCTTCCTTCTCAAGTCGGGACCGGACACGGCGAGGTGTTTCGTCCGATCGCATGGCGATCAGCTCGATTTCCTCAGCCAGGTCGTCATCCTCAACCTTGATTTCCTCAGCGTCGGCGATCTTGGAGAGCAAGAAGAACTCTTTCAGATTCCGCAAGGTGACGTCGTGAGCATTGGCCCGAATCTCGGCCTCGCGAGCCCGCAGTTCGGAGTCGCTGTAACCGGCCTCACGCATCTCATTGACGAGCCGACGCAGCGTGGAGATTTCCTGACGCTTGACCAGATCGGCCGGCAGATCAAACGGGCAGCGCTCGATCAACTGCTCGACAATCTGCCGACGAACCGCCTGCCGCGCCTGGAATTCGACGCGACGTTCCAGAACCGACCTCAAGGCATCTTTCAGATCCGCCTCGTTCTCGAAGCCGATCCCCTGAAAGAACGCCTGGTCCGTCTCGGGCAATCGGATGGTCTTCAGGTCGTGGACCTGAATCGTCACATCGACCGACTTGCCACGCAGCGCCTCATCGGGAGATGACGTACCGATCTCGGCCTTAGCAGAGCGCGACTCACCCGGCTTGACACCCGTCAAGGCCTTGGCAAGTTCGGGAATGACGCCATCCTGAAATCGAAGTTGAGGCTGGAGGCGGAACTGGACCTCCTTGACCTCGTTCAGGGTCTGCCCGTCATTGAGGAAGGTCAGGTCCGCCACGACGAAATCGCCAGGGTCGGCCCCACCTTCCAGCTTGGGCACAACCTGAGCATATCGTTCGAGGAAGGCCTGATACTGGCGGTCAACATCCGCCTCGGCAATCTTCCGAACCGGCCGCTTGACGACCAGGTTCTTGTATTCCGGCACTTCAAACTCGGGTTGAACCTCAACCTCAAGCTCGAACTCCATCGGACCGTCTTCGGGAATTTCGAGCGCCTCGAAATCGAAGTCCGGCTGCGTGATGGGATTGAGCTTGTGTTCCTCGTCAAGTTGCTCCATGCAGGCCATCAGCAGGGCCGATTTGACCTGACCGGCAACTTCCTTGCGATAGCGACGCTGAACGAGTTGCGTCGGGGCCTTCCCCGGACGGAAGCCGGGAACGAGCGCCTCGCGGCGAAAGGTCCCCAGCGACTCCTCGAACTGCTGATCGATATCCGACCGCGGGACCGCAATTTTGAGGTGCTTCTTGCACGGCCCGGCGTCGGTAATGTGAACATCCAGATTGAGCCGTCGCTTGGGTGCGTCAAGCTCTTGAACACCCTCACCCTCATCGGTGGCAAGGGTATCGGCCTGGAGTTCGTCGCGCTCATTCTCCCCGGTGCTCATCGAGGACGGTCCTTCCGCTGAGGCATTCGAGTGGGCTGGGGGCAACTTTCGGGATACCCCGTCCAACCCGATCTGCTCGAGCGTCGGCCGCCAGCCCGGGGGTCGGTGATGGTGCTACCAATAAAAAAAGGAGCGGGAGATGGGATTTGAACCCACGACAACCACGTTGGCAACGTGGTGCTCTACCCCTGAGCTACTCCCGCCCGTCGCCAATCGGCAGGTGAGGCCGATTGGACTCGAATTGTGTGTCCTGCATGAGCAAGACACCAGCACTATATCCAACTGCCCGAGGGGAAAGCAAGAGGGCAGCCCCCGAAACTTTCGATCGGCGTAACGCCCCGGTTTCCCAGGCGGGATTGCCCCCTGATCCAATCGGGTGTTATCCTTTGATAGGGGAAACCCTTACCGAAAAATTCCAATTCTTCGGGGCTCGCATCCTGTTGGCTCGGGGGCTCCAGACCCCTGTGCTCTCGACGCTGAGGTTTTGTCACATGGATTACCAGCTCGTCGTCCTCAAAGGTCGAAGCGCCGCGAAGACTCTCCGTCTGGCCGATGGCGTCACGACGATCGGTCGTCAGGAGGGATGCGAGTTGACCCTGCGGTCCTCCCAGGTGAGCCGCAAGCATTGTCAGCTGTTCGAGAAGAAGGGTCTTCTCCTGGTCAAGGATCTCGGGAGCGCCAACGGCACGTTCGTCAACGGCAAGCGCATCGAGGAGCAGCGGGTGCTGGAACCGGGCGATCTGCTGATGGTCGGCCCCATCGAATTCCGGGTCGAATCCCTCACGGCTGCCGCCGGCTCCGGTGCGGCCGCTCAAGAGGTTGCCTCAGGATCTGGAGCGGGAACCAAGGCGTCCGACACGGCAATCCCCGAACCCGTGGGAGCACCGATCGCCCTCGATGACGATGACGTTCTCGAATTTGTCATTGGTGGCGACGAGGACCAACCTCAGCCAGCGGCCAAGCCCGCCCCTGTCCAACCTGAACCCGCTTCGCCGGCATCCAAACCAGCCCCGAAACCTCAGGCAAGTCCGGCCGCGAAGGCCCCGGCTCCCAAACAAGCCAAGCCAAAAGAGGAACCCAAACAAGAGCCGGCGGCCGAAGACGAAGGAGCCAATGAGGCGATTGCGGAATTTCTGATGGGAATCGAGGTCGATGACGACGATCGCCGGTGACACGGCCGAATGTGAAGGGCGCGACCTTCCCCGCTCCGCTCGGCGAGGTTGCTGCCCCGATCAGTACGCGTTGCAGCCATTGGGATTCGAACTGACTTGCCCTGACACCAATCAACAACTCGAAACATCATCGGCAAGAACTCTTCTCTCGCAGATCGGATGATGCGTTTGGAGACGTGGGCCGCGTCTTCAATGCACGAGAGAGACCGAGTCGACTCTCCAGCCTCGTCGGGGTCGAATCCTCCTTCGAAATCCGAGCGGTGATGCAGCAATGCATCACCACGGCACGGTGCTTTGCTTTACCTTTTCCGATTGCTATACTAAGGTTCTTCAACCAAGTTTGGCACCCGTCCCGCCGCGAGGGAGTCACTTGAATCGTTTCGACCAAGATGGCTCCTTTGGAGGAGGAATCTGCACCGATGGCACGCTGCAAGAGTTCTCCGGAGGTCGTTCGCACCAAGTGTGAACTGGCCAATCGTTTGAAAGAGATTCGAACCGAGCAATATGGCGATCGGGGGGGGCCTGAGCTGGCTCGTCGGCTAAACCTGCCCATTCGCACCTGGTACAACTATGAAACGGGGGTCACGGTCCCCTCGGAGGTCCTTCTTCGTTTCATTGAATTGACGGATGTCGAGCCCCGGTGGCTGCTCCATGGCGAAGGCGCCAAACTTCGACGCAGCCGCCCGATGATGACCGATCGACTCTCGAGTTTGGAGCCCTCCGGCTCGGTGGGTGACCTGCTGCGTCAGGTGCTGACCATGCTGGAGCAGCGTTCGGAGGGAGGCGCGGGTTCGACTCCCATCCTGCCTCGTGGGATCGAACTCGACCAGCAAGCCGATCAGGTGCTCGTTCACGTCGAGGAGATCGAAGGAAGCGAACAAGGCGGCCAGGAAACGTTCAAGACCTTGCCAATGAAGCGTGAATGGCTCGACAAGTCTCGGAATTTCCACTGCCTGAAAGTCCGAGGGACAGCCATGATGCCCGTCCTGGCCGATGGTGCGGTGGTCGGCATCGCGGAACGTCCTGAATCGCCCGAGGTTCTCAACGGGGCTCTCGTTGCGGCTCGAATCGAGGATCGCGTCTTGATTCGATGGCTCCAGGTCGCCGGGCACGTCGTCCTGCTTCGCGCTGAAAATCCCGCCTTCGAGCCCGAGATCGTGCCGACGCGAACCGGCGACGAGAATTCGGACGTGGAGACGATTCCGTTCCGCCGAGTTCTCTGGTCGTGTACCCCCCATGTCGCGCCAGTCTCTTGACAGCCGGGCCGAAACGCTCGACCATTCAGGAGCATTGCAACATCGACCTTCTCGGGGCCATTTCCTCGATCGGCCCCGATCTCCTGCGACCCCCCGCAGAGGTTCCGAATGAGACGCCTCCCGGCCCTCGCGACGTTCTCCGTCCTTTTGCTGCCCGTTCTCGGCTGTGGTTATTCCAGCTACGAGGCGAGACTTGAGGCAACCCAGGGTCGCCTCAAGGACGACATCATCCTCAATCAGCAACTGTATAGTGCAGCTCAGGGAGAATTTGCGGAGAACTCCATTTTCCTCAGAGTCCCTCAAGGGATGGCCCAGCAGCCTGAGTTCGAACTGATTCCCCTGAATCCTGATGCGTTCGAGGTCGCGGCCAGTTTTACCTCGCAGTCTGCGAATGCGAACTACGCCCTGCATGTGCTCGCCCGTCGCGATTCCCAGGAACCGCCGAATCCGGAAGAACCGCCCCGGCCCGCTCGGGGCGATTTCCGATCCGATGTAATCAACGTCCTGGCGCAGGTGTACGGACCTGAGATTACCTCCGCTCCCATCGAGCAGGTGAACAAGACCGTCTGGCCTCGAAGCGACGTGGCCCCGCCCGTGGCGTTCGAACGGCTGACGATGACCGACCGCAACCTGCAACTCATCCACCTGTACTTCTACAAGGAAGAGTCAGGCAACGCGAACTACGAGGCTGCTTTGATCTGGGAATTCCCCTCAGGAGAGGCTCCCACGGCCAGTCCTAATCCCGTGGATCTGACACTCGGCACCTTTGCGGTGGGTCAGCGGGCCGCTTCTCGCTTCAGCGGACGGCCCGATCAAGTGGGAGGGGCCGCCGGCGACGGCGGAGCTGCCGTCGCCTTCTGACGACCCAACCACCTCCGATCGTCCCTTGCCCAGACCGGGCCGTTCACACCTTCGACGGCCTGGTCTGTTTGTGGTTCATGCAAGGGGATCGTTGATCCTTCGCGATCACTTCTTCCCGAACAATGGCCACCTCGGCGGGTGCTTCAATCCCGAGGCGGACCTGTTTCCCTTCCAGGCTGATCACGGTGATCCGCAACTCACTTCCGATCAGGATCCGCTCGGACGGCTTGCGACCCAGTACCAGCATCGATGCCACCTCAATCTGGCTCACGAATTCCGTTGCGTTCCCACGAAACCCGGAAGACCTCCGGGTTCCGTGGCGAGACACTGAAGTGTTCGAGCGAGCAGTCGGAATCGCGGGTCGGTAAGCGACATCAGGGTGTCAAGAACCTGACGATTCGCGGTTCGGATGTTTCAGCCGGTAAGGAATCATCCAGTTGTAGAGTGGATGATTGAGCTTGCCCGTGTCGAGCTGTTCCGCAATGCCGAGCCGATTCGATCGGAACCCGGGACCTCGAAACTCGGCAAGCCACCGCTGATAGAACGGCCCCGAATCAATCGAGTGGTCGATCCAGCGTTGCAGTTTTTGCCCCTGGCCGTCCGTGAAGGTCATGGCCCCGTGATACGGGACGAAGTACCAGTTATTCCAGCGCTGCGAGACGGTGATTTCCGGCTGATCTCGGACGACCTCAGGCTTGCCGTCCCGACAGGAAAGCCAGAGGGAGTGGCCTGGTCCCGTCTTGGGCTGGGCGATGTAATAAATCTCGGTCCGATCTTCATCGTGGACTCGGCCCCACTGCCATTTGGACATCGCCAGCGACAGTTCTTCCGTCCCGGCGTTGTGGTCGTGATAGCCGCGTCCTCGGAACGTCATCGACGAGCCTCCCGGCCCATCGATCGAAAGGGTTCCTTCGACCCGACAATCGGCCGCCGCCAGAAGCCAGTAGTGCGGCGAGCCTTCACCGCCCAGGTTGATTTCGAACGGCACGGTTCCGGCCGCGGGGCGAAAGCGGAGGTCGGCGAGAATCCGACGGGTGGGGTCCCAGTCAGGCGCATCGACCACGATCCGGTATCCATCAGCATCACGCTCGATCCGAGACCCGCCAATCGACACGCGGAACGGATCGGCGTCGTGTGCAAAGTCGTTTCGTCGATGACCATTGAGCGCGTAGGCCTGGGCACGATGACCGGGGTTGCCTCGCCCTCTGCGCTTCACGCTGGCACCGTGGGGTCGATACCAGCTGAAGGCCACCCCGCAATGATCAAGCGGATGGGGAGCCGGGGAATTCTTCGGATTCAGAAGATGACGCTTGGCCGCCGTCCCATAGGCCGGATTGAACGGCAAGCCGGCAAAAAAGATGACCACCAGGGCATCCTGGCCGTCATCGCTGATGGCATCGAAATACCACCACTCCTGCGAGCCGGGAGCTTGAAGATTGAAGAAGCGATCGGGGTCGAGGGCCGGATCGTGAGGGGTCGGGCGGGGAGACGGGGTGATGACGGACACGGTTGGTACTCTCAGCTCCAGGAACGTCGCAAAGTTTCGCCGATCGTCTCTCGTTGACAGGCTGCCAGCAACCGGAGCTTGCGTGAGGTTGAGACGTGGGCTCGGGTCTGAAAGACGTCATAATCGAGTCGCTCGATCTCGTCGAGGATGCCGCCATAAAGCCGTCCCATGACTCGGACCGTCAGGCGGCTGGCCATACCGATCAGGAACGGGATGCCCTGTTCAGCTTCGGCGTACGCTTCTCTGGCCCGATCGATCTGGAACCGCATGAAGGCCCGAAACGAGTCATCAACACGCTGTTCGGCCAACTGTTCCTCTGAGACGCCGAATCGGGCCAGCTCATCTTGAGGCAGGTAGATGCGGCCCCGTTCGAGATCTTCTCGGACATCTCGGAGGATGTTGGTCAATTGCATCGCCCGACCAAGTGCGAGCGCATGAGGCAGGCAGCATTCGTCACGATACCCGAACACGAGCGTCATCATCAACCCAACGACCCCGGCCACTCGATAGCAATACAGGTCAAGGGCGGGATAGTCCGGATAACGATCCTCGGTCAGATCCATCGCCATCCCGTCCAGCAGGTCGTCGAACAGCCGTCGGGGAATCGCTCGATCGCGCAGCGTCTTCCGAAACGCCAGAACTCCCGAGGGTGCCGGGGCCTCTGAGTAGGCTACTGCCAGCACACCTCGGACGTGATCGAGACGCCGCGACGCGTCGTCAAAGTCCGCCGCCTCATCCACTGCGTTATCGGCCCACCGGCAAAAGCCATAAACCGCGTAAGCGTGCCGACGGATCTCACGCGGCAAGCAATGTGAGGCAAAGAAGAACGTTTTGGCGTAGTGTCGGGTGATGCGTCGGCAGCGCCGTTCTCCGATCGCCTGGTCGAGAGAGCCGGTCATGTTCGAATCCATCCACCCCTCATCACCCTAAACCGATCGTTTGACCGGCGGAATCCAGTGATCGAGCACCTTGGCACTGCTGACCACGCCGGGAAGACCCGCCCCCGGATGGGTTCCTGCTCCGACAAAATAGAGGCCCTCCACATCTTCGCTCTTGTTGTGGGGTCGGAACCAGGCCGATTGCGTCAGGACCGGCTCGAACTGGAAGGCTGTTCCCATGTAAGCATCGAGCTGCGTCTCAAAATCCTTCGGCGTGAAGATCCTTTGGGTGACGAGGTGCTTCCGGACATCCGGCAAGAGGTGCTCTTTCTCCATCGAAGCAAGGATGCGGTCAGCGTAATCCTCCTTGATGGCGTCCCAGTCTTGACCGCCGCCGAGGTGAGGCACAGGACTCAGCACATAAAACCCCTCGCAACCGGGAGGTGCCAGGCTCGGGTCGGTCCGTGTGGGGGCGTGAAGGTAGAGCGAAAAGTCATCGGCCACGATCTTGCGGTCAAAAATATCGCGCAACAGCCCTTCGTAGCGCGGACCGAGGAGAATGGAGTGGTGCGGCATGTGGTCGTAGGTCCGATTCGTGCCGAAGTAGATCACGAACAGGCTCATGGCGTACCGCATCCGTTCCAGCCGCCGGTCGGTCCACTTGCGCCGATGTTCGGGGCGGATCAGCTTGCGATAGGTATTCGCCACATCACCATTGGAAACCACCACCTCGGCGTCAAACCGGCGACCGTCGGCCAGGCGGACACGCCGGGCTTGACCGTTCTCGACCTCGATCTCCTCGACCCGAGCATTCAACTCAATCTGACCGCCGATGTCCTGAAACATGCGGACGAGGCCGTTGACCAGGGCTCCCGTCCCTCCCATCGCAAAGTGGACGCCCCAGGTCTTCTCCAGGTAGTGAATCATCGCGTAAATCGACGACGATCGCAGCGGATTACCCCCAATCAGCAGCGGCTCGAACGACAGGGCAATCCGCAGATGCGGATCCTGAATAAACTGCGAAACGCGGCGAAACACCGGCACTTCGGCCCGCAGCTTAATCAGGTCGGGAGCGACCTTGGCCATCTCCCAGACACTGTGAAACGAGTGATGGGCCAGGTCGGAAAAGGCCCGGTCGAACACGCGGCGAGTGTAATCCGCAAAGCGCCGATACCCTTCCACGTCCGCAGGGTTGAACTTACGAATCTCCGCCTCGAACCGCTCGGGATCGCCGACGTAGTCGAACGTCATCCCATCATCAAAGTAAATACGATAATACGGGTCGCAAGGAACGATTGAGACGTAGTCACTGAGCCGTTTTCCGGCAACCTCCGCCAGTTCGTCGAAGATGAACGGCACGGTGATGATGGTGGGGCCGGCATCGAAGATGAAGCCTTCATCCTCGAAAACATAAGCACGACCGCCAGGCTTATCCCGCATCTCAAGAATGGTCGTGCAATACCCCTTGGCCTGCAGGCGAATTGCCGCAGCCAGGCCACCGAAGCCGCTCCCGATCACCACCGCTTTCGGACGCGAGTCGCCCGTGTCAGGACGATCCGCCGATGCCACATTCGGATCAATCGAGGCAGACACTCCCATACTCATCGCTCAGAAACCTCGACCTAAGGGCGAACGTGGCCCAGCCAGGAAGGGGGAAACGGATTGGACCGTGACGAAGGATCTGGAATCACGCGGAGGCCATCGCTGCCTGTCAATTCGCAACGGCACTCGGGGAAGGGCTCGGAACACCACCCGGCAGCAGGTCGACCAGGGCCAGGAACGATCGGCGCTGAATGGGATCAAGCGGAGACTCCAGAAGGGTGGCGTGGGCCTCCTCCTGAAGCGATCGCAAACGATCTTCGCACGCATCGATTGCGCCACTCTCGCGGATCAGGTGGTCGAGCCGTCGGCGACGATCCAGCGTCGGCGGACTCCCCAGGGCTCGCTCCAGATCCAGTCTGCCTGTAGAGGAAAGCCGTTGGTAGGCTGTCCAGAGCAGTAGGGTGCGCTTCCCACCGTCGAGGTCGGGGTGATCTCCTTCGTCGGGACCGATGGTCATGGCGTCGAGATCATTGCGGATCTGATACCCCAGGCCCAGCAAATCGCCATACCGATCCAGTGCCCGCCAGACAGCTCTGGGGGCCTGCGCGAGCATCGCGCCCAGGACCAGAGGGCCCGAGATACTGTAGCGAGCCGTTTTCCGGACATAAGCCTCAACAATCTGACCTTCCGTCATGCCCTCAAGCGGACGATCGTCGTAGAGAACATCGAGCGCTTCACCGAGCCCCGTTTCAAGGAGCATGTCCGACAGCAACGATTGGATTTGAAGCACGACCGTCGGATCAATTCCCGACCGGCTCACCATCCGCATCCCAAGGGCGAACATCAGGTCGCCACCGAGCAAGGCCAGGTCACGCCCCAGTTTCCGGGCGCGATCCGAGTCGGGGCGATCATGCTCCCTCCGCAACGCCTCGTGCAAGGCATCCTGGTCTCGCCGGACCACGCTCTCATCGATCAGGTCATCGTGAACCAGCATGAACGCGTGGAACAGTTCCAGACTGCTCGCCACTTGCCAGACTGGTCTCGGTGGCGTTTCATCAGCCCCCGACACGATCCGGTAACTTGCCAGGCAAAGCCGCGGACGAATGCGTTTTCCGCCGTTGAGAACACACTCGCACATTCGTTCGTACAAACTGACGAGATGGGTGTTGCCAAGATACCTTCGCCGCGACTCGGCGAGGAACTCGTGAAGAGACCGGTCGATCCGATCACGATCGCTCGGTGGCGCGAGCCAATCAATGACCGGGGAGGGGCGGGCGACCTCGATCACGGGAACTCCTCGGCTCGAAGGCGTTGAGAGACGATAATGGCACGTGTCGATCAGCCCCCCTTCGGGCCGATCGCGAGTCACATCTCTCTGGAAGGAACCGACGGGCAGAGAGGCCCCTTCCAGTCTGGCGTCATTGTAGGCAACCGTGCAGCCCCCAAATCGGACCCGGGGGATTGTTCAAGAACTCCGAGTCCACCGAGATTCTCCGCGGACCTCTGTGAATGGTGAACGAAGCCCACCCGGTCGGCCTTGTCGGAAGACCGTTGCAAACCGTATTGTGAGGGTGCACGCGCCGATTCCATTTCTTCCTCGCCAACCCTCCCAACCGCCGACCCAGCCCCCCCTCCGGAAGATTTCCACGAACATGACCCGACGCGACGATATCCGAAACGTGGCCATCATCGCCCACGTCGACCACGGGAAGACCACCCTGGTCGATGCCATGCTCCGCCAGTCGGGCTCGTTCCGTGAGAACCAGCTCATGGGCGACTGCATCCTCGACTCCAACGACCTGGAGCGCGAGCGAGGCATCACCATTCTCGCCAAGAATATCGCCATCGGCTACGGCGCGACGAAGATCAATATCATCGACACTCCCGGCCACGCCGACTTCGGCGGTGAGGTCGAGCGTACCCTGCAGATGGCCGACGGCTGCCTCCTGCTGGTCGACTCGTTCGAAGGACCAATGCCGCAGACCAAGTTCGTCCTGCGCAAGGCCTTTGCCAACAAGCTCCGGCCGATCGTCGTCGTCAACAAGATCGACCGGCCCGACGCCCGACCGCTTGAAGTGCTCGACGAGGTCTTCGAAGCCTTCATCGAGCTGGGAGCCGATGATCTCCAGCTCGACTTCCCCTACCTGTTCGCCTCGGGCCGATCGGGCTACGCCTCGCACGACCCCGAGGCCCGATCCGGCGACATTCGCCCGCTGCTCGACCTGATCGTCGAAAAGATCCCCGGCCCCGAGGTCAACGCCGACGGCCCCCTGAAGATGCTCTGTACGACGCTCGACTTCTCCGAGTACGTCGGCCGGATCGCCATTGGCCGGATCGCCTCGGGAACCGTCAAGAAGGGGCAATCGGCCTCGCTGGTGAAGGCCGGCGCCAAGGTCGTCCCGAGCACGGTCAATCAGGTCCTCGTCTTCGACAAGCTCGGCCGGGTCGAGGTCGAATCCGCCTCGGCCGGCGACCTCGTCGCCCTGGTCGGCCTGCCGGCGGTGGACATCGGCGACACGATCGCCTCGGCCGACGACCCGACCCCCTTGCCTCGCATCGAGGTCGACGAGCCGACCCTCAGCATGTTCTTCACGATCAACGACTCCCCGTTGACCGGCGAAGGGGAATACCTGACCTCCCGCCACCTCAAGGACCGCCTCGACCGCGAATTGCAATCGAACGTCGCGCTCCGCGTCGAGCCGACCGAGGACCGGGACTCGTTCATGGTCTCCGGTCGAGGTCTGCTCCACCTTTCCGTCCTCATCGAGACAATGCGACGCGAGGGGTACGAGCTGTCCGTCGGCAAGCCCGAGGTCGTCACCAAGATGATCGACGGCGTCAAGCACGAGCCGTACGAGTACCTCGTCATCGACGTCCCCCAGGAGCACCGCGGCCCGGCCATGGAACTGGTCGGCAACCGTCGGGGCGAGCTGCTGAACATGGACCTGAAGGGCACCTACGCCCACATGGAATTCGTCATCCCCGCCCGTGGCCTGCTCGGCCTCCGCACCCGGTTACTGAGCGCCACCCAGGGCGAGGCGATCATGCACCACAACTTCCACGAATTCCGCCCGTTCCGCGGCGACATTCCCCGCCGTCCGAACGGCGTGATGATCAGCAACTGCCGAGGCCAGGCGATCGCCTTCGCCCTCGACGGCCTCCAGCAGCGCGGCGTGATGTTCGTCGCCCCCGGAGACGAGGTCTACGAAGGCATGATCGTCGCCGAGCATGCCCGGGATAACGACCTCGTCGTCAACCCGAGCAAGGAGAAGAAGCTCACCAACATGCGGGCCTCCGGCTCCGACAAGAACATCCTGCTGAAGCCCCCCCGCGAGCTGACCCTCGAAATCGCTCTCGAATACATCGAGGACGACGAGCTTGTCGAGGTCACCCCCTCCAAGATCCGCCTCCGGAAGAAGGAACTCCGCGAGGAAGACCGCAAGCGAGCCGAGCGTTCCTCCAAGGACCGCAAGAAGGCCGTCGGGGCGTGAACAACGCGTGTCCACGGGATGACCGATGACCGCTCATCGCTTGACCCTATTTCTCCACCAGGACAATTACGCCGTCGCCCGGGTCGACCCGGGTGACGGTTGTCCCGACTGGCCCGCGGCGAGGTCCGGAACCCTTTGCTCGCAAACCTGGACCGACCGAGAGCTGTCGATCGTCTGCCCTGCTGATCGCGTTCCAGCCCACGTCAACGCCGAGCGCGGATGGCGACTCCTTGAGGTCGAAGGCCCCCTGCCCTTTGAACTGACCGGAGTCCTTGCCTCAATCGCCGGCCCACTGGCCGAGGACGAGGTCAATCTGTTCGTCGTCTCCAGTTTCGAGACGGATTACGTGCTTGTGCCC
The DNA here is from genome assembly GCF_009177065.1 of Tautonia marina. NCBI lineage: Bacteria > Pseudomonadati > Planctomycetota > Planctomycetia > Isosphaerales > Isosphaeraceae > Tautonia > Tautonia marina. Next base: position 48,030 of record NZ_WEZF01000006.1, on the reverse strand, counting down.
GATCGGTTCCTTGACCGGGCAATCGCGGCCCTCCTCCAGGCCGGTCATGAGGTCCGAACCCTCTGACCAGCCCGGGACGTGGGATGGTTGGCCCTCAGCCCCCTGTTCGCTGCTTGATGAACGCGAGCCCTTCGCGGCAGAGGCCCATCGGGTCTGGGAACAGATCGCGCCAAACGCGGGTGGCGGCGGCCAGGGCGGGCAAGGCCCGGCCGAAGGCCTCGATCGTGTACCAACGGTCGAAGCCAACGTCCTTGAGGCCCGAGAAATAACCATCCCAGTCCACCTGACCGGTGCCGGGTGTCCCTCGGTCGTTCTCGGAGACGTGGGCGTGGATGATCCGGTTCCCGCAGGAGCCGATCGCCGCCTTCTGGGCTTTTTCCTCGATATGAGCGTGAAAGCTGTCGTACATCATCCCACACGACGGATGGCCGACAGCGTCGACGAACCTTGCCATCTGCTGAGCGGTGGTCAGGAAGTAATTCTCGAAGCGATTGAGGTATTCACAGGCGAGCAAGACTCCGTGGCCCTGCGCTTTCTCGGAGACCTTCTGCAGGGTGTCAACGCCACGCTTGAATTCTTCCTCCGTGGGAGCCTCACCGGAAAACTGACCCAGGGCCGAGTGAATCGGCCCGCACAGGACTTCCGCCCCACTCGCCGCGCAACAGGCCAAGACACCGTCAAGGTGCTGAATTGCCGCGTTTCGAACCCCGGCATCGGGTGAAATCGGGTTCGCCTCAGGCGACATCACTGTGACCGCCGTTGCGCCGAGTCCGAGATCCTTTAATCGCTTGCCGAGCCGCTCGTAGGGCGCGGTGTCGGCCCCGTTGAAGATCGGGATCTCGACGCCGTCGAACCCCATCGCCTTCAATTCTTCCAGGAGTGGGTCATGCTCGGGCGTCACGGTATCGGCCCAGAGCAAGAGGTTCATCCCGATCTTCATCGCGGTCGTTCCCCTCAGAATTCCTGACACTCAGAACGTGTGGTTGCGGAAAGATGATTCACTGCTCAGACCGGCACCACATCTTCCCACTTCCGCTGTTCGGCCGAGTCGAGGACGGCATCGCAGACCGCCTGTGTGGCCAGAGCATCGCGGAAGGTCGGGGGGCAGGGCTTGCCCTGGGCGGCGCAGTCGAGGAAATCGGCGAACTGGTGAATGAAGGTGTGTTCATAGCCAATCTGAAGGCCGGGAACCCACCAGTGTTTCATGTAGGGCATGTCGCCGTCGGTAATGTGGACCGATCGCCAACCCCGGACGAGGGAATCGTCTCGGTGGTCGAAGTATTCCAGGCGGTGCAGGTCGTGCAGATCCCAGCGGATGGAGGCGTGCTCGCCATTGATCTCAAACGTGTAGAGGGCCTTGTGCCCCCGAGCGTAGCGCGTGGACTCGAACAGGCCGAGGGACCCGTTCTCAAAGTGGCAAAGGAAGGCGCAAGCGTCGTCGATCCCGACCTTCTCGACCTTCCCGGTCAGGCTATGCTTGCGCTCCTTGATGAATGTTTCGGTCATCGCGGAGACGTCGGTGATCTTCCCATTCAGCCACAAGGCCGTGTCGATACAATGTGCGAGCAGGTCACCCGTCACACCTGATCCGGCGGCAGCCGCGTCGAGCCGCCAGAGTGCCGCGCCACCCTGCGGCAGATCGGCAGAAATGGTCCAGTCCTGCAGGAAGTTGGCCCGGTAGTGGAAGATCTTGCCGAGCCGCCCCTCGTCGATCAGTTGCTTGGCCAGAGACACGGCCGGAACGCGCCGATAGTTGTACCAGACGGTGTTGGGAACACCGGCTTTCTCGATCGCATCGACCATCTCCTGGCCTTGCTTCAGGTCCATGGCCAGGGGCTTTTCGCAGAGGACCATCTTGCCGGCCTCGGCGGCGGCGATGGCAATTTCGGCGTGAGTGTTGTTGGGCGTGCAGATGTCGATGGCGTCAATGTCGTCTCGGGCAATCAGCTTGCGCCAATCGGTCTCGATCGACTCGTATCCCCAGCGATCGGCGAAGGCCTTGGCGTTGTTGGCGTCGCGTCCGCAAACCGCCTTGAGCACCGGCCGAAGCGGAGGGTCGAAGAACTGGGGAACCTGCTTGTACGCATTCGAATGCGTCCGGCCCATGAAACCGTAGCCGATGATGCCGATGCGGAGGTCTTTCTGTGCGTTCATGAACTGATTACCTCGACGAATCGATCAGGGTTCATCTATCGAGAAACCACTCGATAGGAAAGTTGAAGGATCATTGGTTGACTGTCCCCACTGGCTTCATCTGAACAGCACAACCAATAAGTACAACGCTTGCACCAAATGCACCAACACACAGAACCACGGAATTAGAGATCCATATATATGCTTTTTTCGGCTTTCAGTGTAAAAATGCCCGAGCAAGCTCTCTCGCACTCTAATAGGAAGATCGTTCTCGTATATTTTTTCGCCACCAAAAACTTGTTGTGAAAAGTCTGGATCCTCCGATTTCAACTTTGCCTTTATCCTCTCGACCTCCTGAGCATTATGATAGACTGATACTGCTAGCAGCAAAATTGGCACAAAACAAGAAGCACAAAAAACGAACTGAGAGGCCCGATCATTAATAGAGAAAACTGTCTGTTGAGACAAAATAAAGAATATGATAAAAAAATTAAACCTCTGGTGGCCTACTGTTCCCAAGTATTCCCGCTCTTGCCATAAACTCCAATACCCTTGTTGGCTCATAGTAAATCCAAATTCTAGTATAATTTGAGAGTGAACAAGGAGGAGCGAGCACAGCCAACTGATGGCTGCACTCACTCGCAAATTATTGTAATGGCATTTTAATAACCGTGCTGATCGCGGACGGCGATCATCTTGGCAAGAATATCGTTCCAGGTCTGCGGCTGCATCATCACCGAGTTCGGGAACATGCAGCCGTCCCAGCAAATATGGTCGAACTTCTTGGTGAGGTTGCCGTCCGCGTCTCGCAACCAGAAGCCGGCGTGGTGCGGAATATCAAGTTTTCCGTTCGGATCGTTCGGCAAGCAATGCCGACCGGTGTGATCGTGCGAGCCGGAACCGAACACCGTCGCGTCGTTTTGAGCAACGTGGAAGTCGATCGTCCAGGGACGCAAGGCATCGGTCAGGGTCTTGAGCGCCGCGTCGAGCGCGTTTCGGTCGTCCCAGGCGAAATCCCTGGGCAAAATGCGGTCTTCGGGGGCATTCTCGCCAAGCGTGTAGAGCAAGGTGTGCGCCATGTCGGCCTGGAAGCCGACCGTCTCCGGCTCGCCGACCCGTTCGAGCAGATCGACCATGGTCTTCCAGGAGTGCATCCCTCCCCAGCAGATTTCCCCTTCGGCTGCGAGCCGTTCGCCGTGATCGCGGGCGATGGCCGCGGCCTGCTTGAACGTCTCGGCGATGTTCGCCTGGCTCGTCTCCGGGTCGGCAGCCCATTCGGCAGGCGAGCATGCCGAGTCGATCCGGACAACACCATAAGGACGGACGCCAAGTTCCTTCAGCTTCTTCGCAATTCCACAGGCCTTGCGCACTTGCGTCAGGAATTTTTCACGTCCCTCCCCCGGATCGAGGGCCGGTCCTCCGCCGGTCGGCGGCCAAACGGGAGCGACGACCGAGCCAATCACCAGATTGCGAGAACGGACCTTGTCGGCAAGGGCCTTCAACTCATCCTCGCCGGCGTCGATATCGACATGAGGCGCAAACAGGAACAGGTCAACACCATCGAATTTGATGCCGTCGACCTCGGCCGCGGCGGTCAGGTCGAGCATCGTGTCCAGCTCGATCGGCGGATCGTTCCCTTCGCCTCCTTTGCCAACGACCCCGGGCCAGGCAGCGTTGTGCAGCTTCGGAAACGTATTCGTATGGCCATTGCTCATTGGAAGATTCCTTTGTGGTCGCGGGCAATGCCCGATTCGAAACCTGAAAACACGCTGGCGGATGAATTGCTCATCGAGCCTGGTCCAGCCGGGGACGAATCACCTCGCGGACCCAATCGTTGAGCCGACCAAACCACTCCCCCGCGCCGATCGAATCGGCCAGTCGCAACTGTTCCAGCACGTCGACCGGCCTCAATCCGGGGAGGCCGAGGCTCCGCTCGATCGCCTCGAAGGTCCCATCGTCCTTCCGTCGCCAGAAGGTCACTCGGTCCTTCATCGGGTCGAACCGCCAGACCTCCGGCACGCCAAGCCGCCCCCAGACCTTCAAGGCCTGGTTGGCCGAGTGCGACACCTCGACCTCGATCGCCAGGTCGGGGGGCGGTTGCGAATCCAGGTCGATGTCCAACGCCCCCTTCATCCGCTCGGCGTGCGCCCCGAGATAGAAGGTCTTGTCCCCCTCGACGCCGACCTCCTCGTCGGCCCGCCGATAGGTCGCGGTCCCCGCGTCCTCCCAGTCGATGCCGCACCCTCCGGCAACAATCTTGACAAAATCGCCCAGCCGCTCCGCGAACCAATCGTGCCGCCTCGACGTGACCACGATCTCCAGTCTCCCATCGCAGTAAATGAGTCGTGGATTCGGGCGTTCGCCGATCGCCTCGGAGATGGCGACATACTGATCCCAACCGATCTCGACCAGTTCGACGAACTGGCCGGGGTCGGCGGCACTCGCGGGAGGGTTCGACGTTGGGGTCGAGGTCGCGGCCATCAGGCAAAGTCCTTCGGAGAGGCTTCGTCGGCCTGTTGGAATCGGCGATCGGCGATCGTCTGGCGGAGCAAGAGCTCCACGCGGCGGATCTCGGGAATCTTCTCCAGTCGATAGGTCTCAAACGGATCGACCGTCCCATGCTCGGGGTCGACGACCTTCGGGCCGGATCCTTCGACCGAGAAGGTCAAGGTCCCCAGTTGGTCCGGATACTCGGTTCGGTGGATACTTCCCACAGCCGGCAGATCGATGGTCCGCACCTCGACGCCAAGCCGGTCATACGTCGGTGTCCGAAGGATCACCCGGCGGTTTGTGATCGCGTAGAGGTGCTGCGATCGGGTCCAGCGTTTGTTTCGTTCCGACGCGATCGAGGAGGCGAAAACAATCGCCGAGATGGCCGCGGCAATCCCCAGGAGGATTGCGATGGCGACCAGCCCATCCGGTGTTCTGCCCTGCCGCTCCGCCGAGAACACGTAGCGAAACGCGATGAACGAGCCGGCCGCGAACGTCAGCGTCACGAACAGATTCAGGGCGAACCCCGAGAGCCGAAACGGATCGCGGTGGCTTCGCGCCGCCCAGAGGAGCCGCTCGCCGGGGAGCAGCTCCTCCTTGACGCGTCCTCGGGCATCCTCGTGCAACTCGGCGAGGATGTCCTCGATGTCGGGCGGCTGGGGCTCGTCCATCGACGATCACTCCGGGAGGGATCGGATTAGCTCGCCTTGTACGCCCCGACCTTCGGCAGGTCCTTGTGGACGTTCGGGCCGAAGTAGCGGAGGCTCACAAACGGCTCGCTGCCGGTGTTGGTGAAGGTCACGCCGTCGGCCGCGGCCTTGGCGGTGATGAACACCTCGTCCTTGGTCGTCTCGCCGAAGCGGATGTAGACCGGGCAATCGACCTCCAGCGAGCCGATGGTGCCGCTGCCTTGCGTGACGATCAGGCCCGAGGCACCCGGGTCGGTGATCTTGGTCGAGTAGCCCGGCTCGATCGTCAGTTCGCAGGCGCTGAACAGCTGCTCGCCGTTGATCGTGCCGTAGACGACCCACTTATCCACGTAGCCTCGTCCGGAACCTCCGGAGCGGACGACCGGCTCAAGGTAGTGGTTGTCCTTGAAGTGCTCGTCGACGTTCTGCTCCCAGTCAAGCTGCTCGATCAGGTAGTCGAGATCCTGGTGGTACTCAGGGGGCACGTCCTTGACGAGCAATTCCCAGGGGACCCGGCGGCCTTCGACCATCGACTGATACATGCCGAAGACGTCGGAACCCCACTGTGGCTCGTAGGTCACGAGCGATCCCGGAGCGTGCAACACGCACGGCGGAATCAGCCAGCCGGTGCCGGGCTTCAGGCGATAGGCCTTCGAGTAGTCGAGGATGCCGTTATCCCCTTCGTTCCACCGTTCCAGACAGCGCTTGATGTCGGCCTTGGTCGTGCCGGGCTCAAGTCCCATGAAGGTGTAGGGGAAGTTGTTGCCGGTCCAGTTATGCTGGGGCGGGAAGTAGTAGCTCTCGGGCTTCCCTTCCAGGCCGAGCTTGGCCGCCTGCTCGGCGTTCTGGTGCATGTGGTGCGGGATCGGCCCGAGGTTGTCGAAGAACTTCGAGTAAACGGGCCATTTCTTGTACTTGTCCCACAAGTCCTTGCCGATCATCTCGGCGCCGTGGGAGGCGATCGCGTCGCGGAGGGTGAAGCGGTCTCCCCCTTCGGCCACGACATACGAGAGCCCTTCATCCGGGGGGGCCCCTTCGTTGGCCGCGGGGGTCGTCGAGGCGAACCATCGCTCGTCGATGCCGCCCCGGTGGGTGCCCAGGGCATAGAGGTCTTCGCGAGCCAACTTCAAGCGGCCGCCCGGCATGAGGAACGACCGGGGAACCCAGGTGGGGGCGAGACGAAGAATTCCTTCGCCGTCGTCAAGCGCCTTGCGGGCGCGGGAGTCGATATTCTGATCGCTCATAGAACTCGCACTCTCCAGCAAAGGCCATTGCGCGGCCGAAAGCAGACCATCGCCGGCCCTTGCGATCAAAAGCGGTCGGTGGTGCCTCGCGTCCTCGATGGCAGATAAGGACATTGGTTGTAAACCCCGCGATCGGCCGACGCAAGCACCTTCAGTCACTCAATGGAGCGATCGGCGGTACGCCCGGCTCAACCGGTGCCGATTGCCAGCGTCGGGCCAGGCGAGCCACGTCCGCCTCATCAATCCGATAGAGCAGGATCGAGTAGCCAATCTGACCGATCGGCTCGAGCGTTTCGAAGTACTGAAACGCCCCTCGCCGGGCCGACATCGGTGCCCAACGATCCGGCGCATAAACCCGCCAGGGCAAGCCTCGCATCAACGAAGCACTCACGGCATAAAGCCCCGGCTCCGGTGGTCCGGCGTCCTGCCCCGGACGCTCGGGAAGCGTCCCCGGTATGACCGGCGGCAGGAACCAATCCAGTGGCCTCCCCGATCCAATCGAGGGATCATTGACCTGTGCCCGGATGTTAAACACCTCCGGGTTGATCTGCCCGAAATAGGCAATGCCCACCCGCTCGCCCGGCGCATTGGCCTCAAGCCACTCATATAAGCCGTTGAGGTCTTGTCCCCAGTCGAGATTACTGTCGATCAGATGCTCCGACCCCTGCTTCGCCCCTCCCGACACCCAGTTGAAATAGGCCAGATAGTGCGGGTGAATCATCAAGGACGCCGAGGCTGTCGCCAGCAGTCCGGCACCGATGACTGCGATCGCCCCCTTTCTCGCCCCCCCCTGCAAGCCCGAGGCCCACGGTGCGAGCCTCCCGGCCCCCAGAAAGAGATACGGAACGATCGGCAAGACATAGCGCAAGCCGATTGCAATGTTCGTCCCGAAGCTCATCACCCCAATGACCACCGCCGGGACGACCCAGATGCTCGCTTCATCAACCGCCCTGGCCCGACTCCGCGCCGCCATCGGAATGACAGCGATCGTCAGCAGCATCAACGCCCAGGTCCCTTCCGGCACCTTGTACACGAGCGTCATCAGGTAGTAGTACCACCAGCTTTGGTTGCTCAGCTCACCATCGAGGAAAACGGGGTAGCCCGAAATGGCGTCGGGAGCGATGGACGCATTCAACCAGTCGTCGGCAAACATCATGGCGCGAATGGGAACGCCCTCGGCTTCAAGCTTCTGGTCGTCGAAACCGGAAAGGTAATATTCAGGGAGCGGCACCGGTAGCGATTCGAGAAGGGTCCCCCGGAACCGATTCTCACGGAACTGGAGCACTCCGGCCTTGAGGTCCGGCCCTTGCCGGGTTGGTTCGTTCCGAAACAGCGGTCGAGGCGGGTCACGATCGGTGGTCAAGGTCTGGCAGGTGAACGCGAAATCCCCCAGCTTCTTCCCGGTCCCTTCGAAGCCGTAGCCGACGTTAATGACGAGGAGGCTCAGGGCGACCATTGCCACCCCCTGCACCGCCGACCGAGCAACCCGGCGCCAACGCCCGGCGCGATCCCCGTGCGCCACTTCCTGAATCAACCAGAGCAACGGCCAAAGCCCATAAAGCAAAATCAGACTGAACTTCGTCAGTTGCGCGATCCCAAGCAACAGCCCCGCCGTGATCGTCAGTGCCCAGGTCGGACGCCTCAGGAAATGCCAAAAGGCATACGTCGCGGCAAAACCGATGACCGTGGCTCCCACATCGGTCGTAATCAAACGCGTATGCGCCAGGATGTTCGGACAGAACGTCCAGAGCGTCAAACTGATCAACCCTCCCCAGGCTCCCCAAAGCCGCCGCGACCAGTCAAAGACCACCAGCCCACCGATGACGGCGAAGACCGGCATCATCAACCGGGCCGGAGCCATCAGTTCGAACAATCGAGGCGCGTTAAGCAGCATAAATCCATGAGCAAACGCCGCCTTGTTTGCGTCAGGCCACCCCCAGCGGGCCTCTCGGTAAAGTGGCGCGGTCTCCGGTCCGGCTTGAAGTACCGGTAACGCCGCGATCAGCTTGATCAAAGGCGGATTGTGAGGGTAAAGCCGAAACGTCCCTTGCTCCCAGTAGGTCACCCCGGCAGGCAGGTGGACCACCTCGTCGACCGTCGGGGTCTCCCCAAGCAAGCTCATGACCGCCAGGGACCACTGGAGGACCAGCAGCAGGACGACGATCAGGATCAGTCTCGGGCGAGTGAGGAACGGTCGCGACGACCCGACCTCTGTCGAGGGAGGCGACGACGCCGGGGACAGACTGCGCACGGTCGAAGTTCGGGATGGGCGGGGAGCGGGAGACTTTCGGCGAGGCATTGCGACTCTCCGGGGCGAGGGGGTCAGGAGCCCCGGACGAGGGCATCCATCGCAGCGAATCGCTCCTTCAGATCGCCGTAGAGCCCGCGATAAATCGGGTAGGCCGCGTCGTAGAGCGCCTTCGTCGCAGGATCGACGGGGGTTGTCTCAACCACCTTGATCGTCGCGTCACACGCCTCGGCGACCGAACCATAGGCCCCCGTCCCGACCATCGCCAGCAAGGCCACCCCGAAGGCCGGCCCCTCGCTCGCGTTGATCGTGCACACGTCCTGACCGTAGATGTCGGCCTGAATCTGTTTCCAAAGCGCGTTGCGGGCGCCTCCTCCCGAGAGGCGGATCTGGGTGATCGCCGCCCCCATCTCCCGAATCAGCTCCAGGCTGTCTCGCATGGCATAGGTGGCCCCTTCCAGAACCGATCGGATCATGTGAGCGCGTCCATGACGAACGGTCAGGCCAATCCAGGCGCCTCGGGCGTGCGGATCGAAGTGAGGCGTTCGCTCGCCGGTCAGGTACGGCAGGAAGAACAGGCCTTCGGCTCCGGGTCCCACGGTCGCGGCCTCATCGGTCAGCAGGAAGTACGGATCGACCCCCTGCTCCTTCGCCGCGAGGATTTCCGCCTTCCCCAGCTCGTTGCGGAACCACTGCAACGAGCCACCGGCCGCCAGTACCACTCCCATCACATGCCAGGCTCCCGGCACCGCGTGGCAACCGCGCTGTAAGCGTCCTTCCGGGTCGAAGCCCGCTTCGTCCGTGTGGCAGAAGACGACCCCAGAGGTCCCCATCGTCGCCGAAACGGCTCCCGATCGGACAATCCCGTTGCCGACCGCCCCGGCCGGTTGATCGCCGCCACCGCCGACGATCGGCGTGCCCGGCTTCAAGCCCGTGGCCTCGGCTCCCTTCGCGCTGACCTGGGCCGAAACTTCAAAGCTCTCGAAGCAGTCGGGCAACAGGGAGCGATCGAGGTCGAGCTTCCCGAGCAGCTCATCGCTCCACTTGCGGTTCGCCACGTCGAGCAGCAAGGTGCCCGAGGCGTCGCTCACCTCGGTCGCAAACGTCCCGGAGAGCTTGTAGCGAATGTAATCTTTGGGCAGCAAGACCGTGCGGACTCGCTCCCAGTGTTTCGGCTCGTGGGTGCGAACCCAGAGGAGCTTCGGCGCCGTGAACCCGGTCAAGGCCCGGTTGGCGACCATCCGCACGAGTGCCTCGCGGCCTCCGGCCTTCGCCTCGATCTCGGCGCACTCAGCCCCGGTGCGCTGGTCGTTCCAGAGCAAGGCGGGCCGGACAACCTCGCCATGCTCATCGAGAAAGACCGAGCCGTGCATCTGACCACTCAGGCCGATGCCGGAGATCTCCTCGGGCTTCAGGTTCCCCTTCGCCAGGACCTCTCGAACCGTGGCGATCGTCGCGTCCCACCAGAGGTTGGGGTCCTGTTCCGACCACCCTGGTTTCGGATAGGAGCAAGGATACTCGGCCGAGGCACTTGCGACAATCTCGCCCGACTCGCGAACCGCGAGCGTCTTCGTGCCCGAGGTGCCGATGTCGATTCCCAAGGTGACGCTCACGTCGTGATCTCCCAGCGCTCTCCGCAACGCTTCACCACCGGCTCAACCCCCGCGGTCAGCCCCTTCGCCGCCTCTTCAAACTGACTGATGGGCACGGTATTGAACGTGAACATCTCGTAATGATGCGGCACCAGATACCGCGGCCGGCAGACGTTCGCCAGCTCAACCGCCTCCTCGGCCGACATGTTCCCCGCCACCTTCCGGCGTGGGTCCCAGCCGTTGATTGGCAGAAAGAACGCGTCGAACGGCCCTGGGCCGAGGTTCTCCACCAGGCCATCGTAAACCACTGTATCCCCGCTGTGGTAGAACCTCAGACCATCCACCTCGACTACGAATCCGAGGTACAGGCAGAGCCCCGACGTATCTGTGTCCAGGGCCATATGCGCCGAAGGCAAGGCCCGCACCTTGAACCCGGCCCGTTCGTACTCCCAACCGTTGTCGAGCCCCACCAATCGCTTGCTCGGCAGTCCCAGCTTCTCGCAATGGTGGATGAGCGCTTCCGGGACGCAGAGTTCCGCCTCCGGATTCGCCCCGAGCAAGGGAGAGAGCGTCGCGCCGTCGATATGATCAGTGTGCTTGTGGCTCGCCAGCACGAGGTCGATGCCCGGCAACTCGTTCCCTCGGATCGGACATTCGGTCATCCGGATGTGCGGCTTCTCGGTGTTCGCGTACTTCTCGGTCAACGACTCGGAAAGATACGGGTCGATCACCAAAGTTCCCAACCGAGACTTGTACAGGAACCCACTCTGCCCAAGCCACCAGACGGCCAGCGTCCCCGGCTTGGGCGTCGTTTCCCGGATCTCGGCGGCCAGCTCGGCCCCCTTCTTGATCGGCTGAATCAGTTCAGACATCAGCATGCTCGCTTAAGTGAACGCATCGGCCAGGTCGTTCCGCCAAGCCCTCAACCCTTGCCCAGTTCACGACGAACGGCGCGAACCCCCTCCACCATCGCCTTTGCCTTGCCCACGGCCACGTGCCGGGCCGTCTGAGAGAAGCCACAATCGGGAGTGACCGAAACGCGAGACGCATCCACATGCTTGAGAACGGACCTCAACCGATCCGCCACCAGTTCGTTCGGTTCGATCCACGTGTTTTTGACATCCACCAGACCAACCGCCACGTCCATCGACTCCGGCAATTCAGCCAGCAATTCGATCTCCGCCATCTCCCGGCTGGCAAACTCCATCGCGAGTTGATTCACCTTCGCCTTCCCGATATGAGGAAAGAGCGGCCGGTACGATCGCCAGCCGACGGCCCTCGCCCGGTAATTCCCGAAGCACATGTGCATGCTCACGTACGCATTCACTCCCTCGACGGTTCGGGCCACGATGTCGAGGAAGACCTCCGGGTTGTCCGGGTGGCAGGCGAAGCTCGGCTCATCGAGTTGAAGAAAATCCACTCCCTCGGCGACCAGGGCCTTCAACTCGGCGTTGACAATCGGTACGAGGGCTTCTGTCACGCTCATCCGGTCGGGATAGACTTCCCCCCCGTTGATGCAACCTGCCAACGTAAACGGACCGGGCACGGGCATCTTCGTAGGGGCGTCGGTGACGAGGCGGAAACGCCGAAGCTCCTCGACCGTACCGAGCCCCTTCGAAGCCGCAAGCGGCGCGACACAGCGGTACTTGCTCCGCTGGTCGTGAGCCGGAGCCCCCCAGAGACGAGCCGTCGGCAAGGGCTCAATCCCCTCCAGGAAATCATAAAAGCCGAGGTTAAAGTCGACGCGTTGCACCTCGCCGTCGGTAATCCGGTCGAGGCCGGCCCGCAGTTGATCATCGACGACCACGCGCACCGCGTCGCGGACCGTTTCCTCCCGGTCGAGCGGGCCATAGCGCTCGGGACGGGCGGCGATGTCGGCGATGATCGCCTCGTACCAGCCGGGAAACGACCAGCTCCCGATGACGGTTGCGGGCAGAATGGGATCAGGCATGAGAAAGCTACCGAATCAAGAGGGCTTCACGGTCGAGGCCGGTCCGATCACCGATCGTCCGGCGTTCCGAGCAATCGGTCGATCGACTCGACGGCAATCGGATGATACTTCGAGCGGGCCATCGCATAGATCACCCGAGCCCGTTCGAGCTCGCCCGAGTCCACCATCGCCCCGTACAGGGGCATCAGGAACTTGCGACGGCCGATGGTTGTCAGAAAGCGATCGAGCCGGGCGTCCGCCTCGCCATAGCCGCTTCGGATCGCCAGTTCGAGCCACTTGCAGGCGATCTCAGCGTTCTCCCGCTGTGTGAGCATCAACGCCCGGTCCAGTTCGGCCACCCGATCAACGGCCAGATCGGCTGGCAAGGCCCCGAGGAAATGGAGCCACTCCTGCGTTGACCAATCGTCCGATCGTAATCGGTTTGCGTCGATCTCACCTTCGAGCCACGCCTGAACCTGACGATCGACCGCGACCAGCCGATCGGAGGTCGGCTCTTGAATCGCCGGCAGTCCCGGAGCGTCGAGCCAGGCGCGCAGATCGATCTGCTCCGCCGCCTCGGGGTCTTCGGCAACGAGATGCTCCATCAAGTACGCTTCGAACTGTTCCGCCGTGATGCTCTGGAAGGCGAAGTGGTCGAAGTAACCGCGGAGAAAGGCATCAAACCGCTCCCTTCCGAACGCCTGTTCCAGGGTTTTGAGAAACAAGGCCCCCTTGTCGTACGGCACGGAGGTTACATTGTCGTCCGGGTCGCGGCCCCAGAGGTCAATGTTGAGGACCTGATCACGCTCGTCCAGTTCGGCGAGCGTGGCGCGCAGTCCGGCCAGCGCCAGGACGTCTTCCATCGCGGCGAGATCGGGGCCGTAGACATCCTCGACGATCCGCCGTTCCAGGTAAGTGGTAAACCCCTCGTTGAGCCAGAAGTCGTCCCAGGTGGCGTTGGTCACAAGGTTTCCCGACCACGAATGCGCCAGCTCGTGCGCCACCAGGGAGACGAGCGAACGATCACCGGCCAGAATCGTCGGCGTGGCGAAGGTCAGCAGGGGATTCTCCATTCCCCCATACGGAAAGCTCGGTGGCAGGACGAGCAGATCGTACCGCCCCCACCGATACGGCCCAAAGCGTTGCTCGGTCGTCTCGATCATCGCCTCGGTATCGGCAAATTCGAAGGCAGCGGCCTCGATCAAGGCCGGCTCGGCATAAACCCCCGAGCGCTCTCCGAGCGGCCGGAATTCCAGGTCCCCCACCGCCAGGGCGATCAGATAGGGAGGAATCGGTCTTGGCATTGAAAAACCAAAACTCCCGGCCTCTTCAGCGGGGCCAGGTGGTGTCGGCGACGTGCCGAAATTCCCGAGGGCGCTCATCACTACCTTCAGGCCCGGCTGGCCGACCCGGATCTCCGCGTCGTATCGCACGCGAACGCCGGGGGAATCCTGGAGCGGGATCCACGATCTCGCATGAATCGCCTGACTTTGAGAGAAGAGGAACGGCTGCTTCCCCCCGGCCGTCTGCTCAGGGTCGAGCCACTGCAAGGCCGAGGCGGCCGGCTCCGTCCGGTAGGTCACGATGATTTCAAGAAGATCCCCCACCTGGACGACCAACGGCGTCCCGTGAATCGTGCTCCCGTCCGAGCGATCCCCCTGGGGAAAGAGGGTTCGCTCATTCTCCGGCACCTCAACGGTCACCAGGTCGAAGGGCAGGTCCACCAGGGTGCCGATTCCCACCACTCCCTGAACGCGGTCGATCTCAAGACCGTTTGTATCGAGCCACAATGCGGCATCCTCGGGACATTCAGGGGCACGGTCGAGCGACAGCCGCGCGGTTCCGGAAAGCCGCCGGGCCTCGAAGTCGACCTCCAGCGCCAGCTTGACCGCACTGACTCGAATCTGATGCGGATTTCCCCAGGAGTGGACGTCCACGTCTCCCGACGGTAGTCCGGCCCTTGATGGTGGGCGGCCCCCTTGCTGCGCCATCGAGGATCCGCCACCTCCCAGCACGAGCAGGAGCGTCACGATTCCTCCCAGAACCCGATTGGAGCCAATCCGTCCGACCCGCATCCGTGATCTCCTCGTTCCCGAACCTCGACGTTCCGGAGACGCTCGCTCAACCCGATCGCTCACCGCATGATCAAAGGGGTTACCGGTCGGCCCCTTTGGAATCGTTCGAGCTGTCCACGCTTCTTCGCCGTCCAGCGGAGGCCCTTGATCATGGATGACGGCAAGGGCCGAATCGATCGTTCTGCCCTTCGACAATCCAGCGGAACGCGCGTCGAGTCGAGGCCGAACCACTGTCACGAAAACCACCTTTCGGCTGTTGACTCTAACCTGCCCGTCATTCGGGCTCCAGAGAGCGTCGCAGTCGCGGTCATTTGTGAGAGACGTAGAGGCGCAACGGCGACCTCGGGGCACGTGTTCGACGCTTGAACCTCTGGCCGCCCCCTGCCCTCGGATTCCCAACCCAACCGCAACGTTCCTCCCGATCCTCCCTCAATCGTGTTATCTCTCGTGGTCGCAACGTGCTTCGTCCAGTCGCCTGTTCGACACAATCCAAAAATCCCGATTCTGTTCCAAAAATCCCCAACGTTGTCTTGCATCCATCCCGTACCTCTCGGTATGTTCAAACCGATTGTCTGTTAAACAAATCGCCGACATTGAGTGTGATGCCGAAGTCATCTGGTCGTAACGCTGCCCACCCCTCCCTCCTCATTCTTGATCGTTGCGATTGCACCCCGGTTTCCTCCCGCATGGCCCGGTCAGCCGCGACCTTGAGCTGATGGAGAGCGACAAGGTTTCGGATGGCCGTCGGAGGTTGCTCCCTCCTCATTCTTTCATCCCTCCAGGAGACGTCTGATGACCCCTCCGCTCCGCACGATCGGCCGCCGTGGGTTTCTAACTGTAGGCGCTTGCGGCTTCGGCCTGACCCTGACGGATCTGTTTCGCCTTCAGGCACGGGCCGAGCAAAAGGATTACGCACCGATCGAAGCCAAGGCTGATTCGGTCATCCACATCTTCCTGCCCGGCGGTCTGGCTCACCAGGAGTCGTTCGATCCGAAGCCTTATGCTCCGATCGAGTATCGGGGCGAGATGAACTCGATCGAGACAACGCTGCCGGGTGAACGCTTCAGCGAAACGCTCCCGCAGACCAGCCAGATCGCCGACAAGCTCACTATCATCCGCTCGATGACGCACGGCGAGGCCGCCCACGAGCGCGGAACGCACAACATGTTCACCGGCTACCGGCCCAGCCCGGCCTTGCAGTACCCGAGCATGGGCAGCGTCATCTCTCACGAGTACGGCCCCCGCAACAACTTGCCGCCCTACGTCTGCGTGCCAAACATGCCGAACGAGTACGCCGGCACCGGCTACCTCAGCTCAGCCTTCTCTCCGTTCGCCCTCGGCAGCGACCCGGCCAACAAGGGGTTCCGCGTTCAGGACCTTGATCTTCCCGGTGGGGTTGACGAGTCACGCTTCGCCACCCGACGCTCCGCACTCGACGCCGTCAACGACTATTTCCGTAAGCGCGAGTCGTCTGACGAACTGACCGCGATGGATTCGTTCTACGATCGGGCCTACAGCCTCATCAGCTCTCCCGACGCCCGAGCCGCCTTCGACATCAACGCCGAGCCCGAAGAGATTCGCAACGCCTACGGCATGAACCAGGCCGGCCAGCGGATGCTCATGGCCCGCCGCCTCGTCGCCGCAGGCGTCCGGATGGTTACCCTGACCTACGGTGGTTGGGACATGCACAATCAGGTCACCCGCAGCATGAAACGCCTCATGCCTGCCTTCGACCAGGCCTTCGCGGCCCTGATCAACGACCTCGATCGCACCGGCCTGCTTGACCGCACCCTCGTCATGGTCTCCAGCGAATTCGGCCGCACGCCGAAGATCAACCGAACCGCCGGGCGTGACCACTGGCCGAAGGTCTTCAGCGTGGCCCTGGCCGGCGGCGGGATCAAACGCGGCTACATCCACGGCGCCAGCAACTCCACCGCCAGCGACCCCGACCGCGACCCGGTCGGCCCCGAAGACCTGGCCAAGACCGTTTACAACCAGCTCGGCATCGTCGCCGACAAAGAATTGATGGCCCCCGGCGATCGACCGATCGAGATCGTCGACGGTGGCCGAGTGGTCGACGAGTTGCTCGCCTGATCTCCTTCCGGCGACAATCGAACGGGAACGATGGGGAGGGGTGTCCCACGATCACGGCCCCCTTCCCTCGTCGAACCCGTTGCTCGATCGAGGTCCCACGGCCATGCCGAACGTCCTTCTTTCTCGGGATCAGCTCCGACGCATCATCCGCAGGCGAAAGGAGTCCGGCGCCTACCGCTGGGATGAAGTCTGGGACGGAGTCTACGTCGTGTCTCCCGATCCGGATATTCAGCACCAGGGGCTTGCAGGCTATTTGCTTCATACGCTGATTGCGGCCGTCGGTCATCTCGACGGGATCAAGCTTTTTCCCTCGATCAACATCTCCGACCGCCCCGATCGCTGGCGGAAGAACTTCCGCTGCCCCGATGCCGCCGTCTTCCTCCCCGGCAACCCGGCAGAGAATCGCGGCGCCTACTGGCTGGGCGGCCCCGACTTCCTCATCGAGATCCTCAGCCCCGGCGACCGCGCCCGCCGCAAGCTCCCCTTTTACGCCAAGGTCGGAGTCCGAGAAGCCCTGATCGTCGACCGCAACCCGTGGCGCCTCGAACTCCATCGCCGCCTTGAGGATCGGTTCGTGCTCGCCGGAACATCGAGCCCGAGCGATCCGGAGCCGATCGCCAGTAACGTCCTCCCGCTCAGCTTCCGCCTCGTTCCAGGCGATCCGCGCCCCAGCATCGAAGTCATCCGTCACGACGGTGCCCGCTGGTTCGTTTGACGATGGCGCGATCCCCCCAGCTCCGCTCCGCTTCCGAACCCTGCTCTGCCGCCGCCTTCCTCCCCCCGCGAGAATCACCAATGCGCCCTTATTGCTTCCTTCCCGCCGCTGCCGTGGTGCTTCTGGTGGCCTCGGCCGCATCCGCCTCGTCTCCTGTCCTGAGCACGGTCTTGCCGGCGGGAGCCCAGCGAGGCACCGAGGTCGAGCTGACCCTCTCCGGCGATCGGCTCGCGGACGCCCAGGAAATCCTCTGGTACCAGCCGGGGATCGAGACGGTGAGCCTCGAAGCCGCCGACGAGAAGAACGTCAAGGCGACCATCCGGATTGCCGCCGATGCCCGCCTCGGCCTGTATGATCTCCGGGTCCGCACCGCCACGGGCATCAGCCACCTGCGAACGTTCAGCGTCGGCGCTTATCCCGAAATCGCAGAGGCGGCCGACGCCAATAGCAATTTCGAAGCCCCCCAGCCCATCCCCCTGAACGTCACCGTCATCGGCGTCGCCCAGAACGAGGACGACGACTTCTACGTCATCGAGGCCAGGAAAGGGGACCGGATCACCGCCGAGGTCGAGGGCATCCGGCTCGGAAAAACACTCTTTGACCCCTACGTCGCCATTCTCAACCCCCAGCGCTTCGAGCTGGTCCGCAGCGACGACGCCAGCCTCGTCCGCCAGGACCCCATCGTTCAGCTCATCGCCCCCGAAGACGGCCAGTACATCATCCAGGTCCGAGAAAGCGCCTACCAGGGCAACGGCAACTGCCATTACCGCCTCCATGTGGGCAACTTCCCTCGCCCCCGAGCCTTTGTCCCGGCCGGCGGCCCGATCGGTGAGACGATCGAGGTCCAGTGGATCGGCGACATCGAAGGGGATCGCACCCAGGCCGTCACCCTCCCCGACCATGCCGACCCGAACTTCGGCCTCCTCGCCGAGGATGACCGCGGCGTCTCCCCCGCTCCGTACGCCTTCCGCCTCAGCCCCTTTGGGAACGTGATCGAATCCGGCTCGACCAGCGAGCCCACTCCCTTCGCTCCCCCGATGGGCCTCAACGGCGTGATTCGAGAAGACGGTGAAACCGATCGCTTCAGCTTCGAGGCCAAGAACGGCCAGGTCTTCGACCTCCGCGTCTTCGCCCGTTCGCTCGGGTCGCCGCTCGATGCGGTCCTTGTCGTCTCCAAGAAGGCCGGTGGCAACGTCGGCGCGAACGACGACAGCGGCGGGCCGGATAGCTACTACCGCTTCACTGCTCCCGAGGATGGCGAGTACGTCGTCAGCATTCGCGACCATCTCCAAAAAGGCAGCCCGAACCACTTCTACCGCATCGAGGTCACGCCCGTTGAACCGAAGCTGACGATCAGTCCGCAGAACGAGAACCCCCAGATCGGCGTCGTGACCGCGTCGGTCCCTCGGGGAAATCGCCTCGCAATGCTCGTCAACGCCTCCCGGGCCGACTTCGGCGGCGACCTGGCCTTCTCGGCCGAGGGGCTCCCTCAAGGAATCGCCCTGGATGCCGACACCATGGCCGCCGGCATCGCCCAGATGCCCGTGCTCCTCTCAGCCTCGGCAGACGCTCCGGTGGCGGGAACGCTCGCCAACCTGACCGGCCGTCCGACCGATGAATCCCTCTCCGTACCCTCCGCGCTGGCTCACACCGTCGAACTGGTTCAGGGACGCAACAACATCCCGTTCTGGACCCGCTCCGTCGATCGGCTCGCCGTCAGCGTTTCCGAGGAAGCCCCCTTCTCCATTGAGGTCGTCGAGCCGAAGGTTCCCCTCGTCCGCAACGGGGCCATGCAGTTGAAGGTCGTGGCCACCCGCGCCGAAGGGTTCACCGCGCCGATTGCCGTTTCCCTCCCCTGGAATCCTCCTGGCATCGGCTCGGCCGGTGGCGTGTCGATTCCCGAAGGGCAGAATGAAGCCCTCATCCCCTTGAATGCCGCCGACAACGCCGGGCTGGCGACCTGGAAGATCGTTGTCAACGGCTCCTCGACCGGTCCGAAGGGCCCGGTCACCGTCAGCTCTCAGCTCGTTCCCCTGACGATCGCCGAGAAGTTCCTGACCTTTGA
This sequence comes from Tautonia marina, assembly GCF_009177065.1. Lineage (NCBI taxonomy): Bacteria > Pseudomonadati > Planctomycetota > Planctomycetia > Isosphaerales > Isosphaeraceae > Tautonia > Tautonia marina. The sequence continues at coordinate 28,755 of NZ_WEZF01000006.1, read as the reverse complement.
GTTCGAGCGGGCCGCCGCCGAACAAGGCAGCGAAGCCCCCTTGCTCGTGAAGGTCAATCAGATCACTCCGTTCGACGGCGAAGCAACCGTCACCCTCGTCGGCCTGCCCAACGCCGCGACCGTCGAGCCGACGACGATCACCAAGGAGACCGAGGAAATCATCTTCCCGATCCAGACCGCCGCCGAAACTCCCGAAGGCACCCACAAGAACCTCTTCTGCCAGGTCGTCGTGACCCAGAACGGCGAACCGATCCTCCACAACCTCGGCTCCACCGAGCTTCGGGTCGATAAGCCCCTGCCCAAGGAAGCGCCGAAGGCCGAAGCCGCTCCCGCCCCCGAAGCTCCCAAGCCCGAGGCGAAGAAGCCCCTCAACCGCCTCGAACAGCTCCGCCTCGAACAGCAGCAACGTACCGAATCCACCGCGGGAGGCGACGATCCGGAACAATGATCGGATCGGATCGCTTCGCCCTTCGACCGGCCACCCTCTTCCCTCTGATCGATCATCGTCATGGATTCCGAATCACCGACCGCCCCGCGCAGCCGACGGCAGGAGACGCCAGCCATGCCCCCCTCGATCCGGACCTGCTTGACCGCCGCCTCCATCGCCCTGCTCGCCCTGACCGGCATGTCCAGGGCCGAGGAGCCGGCGATCGCCGAGCTTCAGGTCTTCCCTCCCCAAATCAATCTCTCCACCGACCGCGATCGGCAGTCGATCGTTGTTCAGGCCAACTTCACCAACGACACCACCCGCGACGTGACCTCCGAGGCCTCCTTCGCGCTGGCCGACCCCTCGCTCGTCCGAGTTGACGAGTCGCACACCTACCACCCGGTCGCCAACGGCTCGACCGTCCTGACCGTCTCCCTCGGCGATCAGAAGGTCGAGGTCCCCGTCACCGTCTCCCGGGCCGGCGAGATGCCCCCCTTGAGCTACCGGCTCGACGTGATGCCCGTGTTCATGAAGGCCGGTTGCAACTCGGGCGGTTGCCACGGGGCCGCTCGGGGGAAGGACGGCTTCCGCCTCTCGCTCTTCGGCTTCGATCCCGAAGGCGACTATCACCGCCTGCTCCGCGAGCTGCCCGGCCGTCGCATCAACCTTTCCGTGCCCGATGCCAGCACCGTCCTGGAAAAAGGGGCCGGACTTGTCCCCCACTCCGGCGGTCAGCTTTTCTCCACCGACAGCGAACTCTACGCGTCGATCCGTGAGTGGATCGCCAACGGTGCCCCCAACGACACCGTCGCGGAACTGCCCACCCTCACCGACGTCCAGCTCTACCCCAGTCGAGCCGTGCTTGACGGCAAGGGCTCAAGCCAGCAGATGACCGTCCGAGCCATTTACTCCGACGGCACCGACCGTGACGTCACCTCGCTGGCCGTCTTCAGCACCAACAACGACAACTCGGCCGCGGTCGATGGTGCCGGCCTCGTCACCGCCGGAGAGCAGGGCGAAGCCTTCATCATGGCCCGCTTCGAAACCTTCACCGTCGGCTCCCAGTTCCTCGTTCTGCCCAAGGGCCTCGAATTCGAGTACCCCGACGAACCCGAAGCCAATTACATCGACACCCTCGTCGCCAACAAGCTCCGCAAGATCCGGGTCGCTCCCTCCGAGGTCTGCTCCGATGAGACGTTCCTCCGGCGCGTCTCTCTCGACCTCGTCGGCCTCGTCCCCACCCGCGACGAATACCAGGCATTCCTCGACGATTCCGACCCCGACAAGCGTTCGAAGGTCATCGAAGAGTTACTCACCCGCAAGGAATTCTCCGAGATCTGGGTCCAGAAGTGGGCCGAGCTGCTCCAGGTCCGCACCGTGGCCAACCAGATCGAATACAAGGGGATGTACCTCTACTACAACTGGCTCGTCGAGCAGCTCTCCAACGACGTTCCCATGGACGTCATGACCCGCGAATTGCTCTCGGCCAGCGGTGGCACCTTCCAGAATCCCGCCACCAATTACTTCCTGAGTACCAACGACCGTCTCCTGATGGCCGAGAACGTCGCCCAGGTGTTCATGGGCATGCGCATTCAGTGCGCCCAGTGCCACAACCACCCGTTCGACCGCTGGACCCAGGACGACTACTACGGCTTCGTCGCCTTCTTCGCCCAGATCGGCCGCAAGCAAGGCGACGATTACCGCGAGACGATCATCTTCAACTCCGGCGGCGGCGAGACCAAGCACCCGGTCGACGGCCGCAACATGGCTCCCAAATTCCTCGGCGGCGAGACCCCCGACGTGAGCGGCAAGGACCGCCGTGAGGTGCTGGCCGATTGGCTCGCCTCTCCGGAAAACCCCTTCTTCGCCACCAGCTTCGTCAACCGGGTCTGGGCGCACTTCTTCGGCATCGGCATTGTCGAGCAAGTCGACGACTTCCGCGTCTCGAACCCCGCCTCGAACCCTGAGTTGCTCGACGAACTCGCCCGTCGCTTCACCGAGTCGGGCTATGATCTCAAGTCTCTTGTCCGAGACATCTGCAACAGCCGAACCTACCAGCGCGACACGGTCGCCAACGAGTCGAACGCCCACGACTCGGTCAACTTCGCCCGCGCCAACCTCCGGCGCATCAAGGCCGAGAACCTGCTCGACGTCATCAGCCAGGTGACCGATACCCAGGACAAGTTCCGCGGGCTCCCGCTCGGTGCCCGGGCCGTTCAAATCGCCGACGGCCGCTCCTCGAACTACTTCCTCACGACCTTCGGCCGCGCAACCCGCGAAACCGTCTGCTCGTGCGAGGTGAAGATGGAGCCAACCCTCTCGCAATCGCTCCACCTGCTCAACGGCTCGACCACCAACGCCAAGATCCGCTCCAGCCCCGTCCTCAAACAACTGGTCGAGAGCGACCTTTCCCCCGAAGACCTCATCTCCGACCTGTATGTCCGCTGCCTGAGCCGGAAACCGACCCCCGAGGAACGTGACCAGCTCTTGCCCCTCTTCGGCGAAGGCTCGAACCGGCAGCAGGCGCTTGAAGATGTCTTCTGGGCCTTGCTCAATAGCCGCGAGTTTATTTTCAACCACTGATTTGATACCCCGATGCTTCGCCATTGCGGGCCGAGCCCCTTCGCTTCGACTCGGCCCGCAATGGTCCCGCCCCTTCGATCATCCCCGGACTGGACCCGCCGACGTCTTGAGGTGTCTTCGCCGATGCGACCTTTTTCCCTCTCCACAGCCCTGACCGTGCTGCTCGGCGTTTCGGCCGGATTGGCCTCGGCCGAGGATGCCAAGCTCACCTTCACCGACAACGCCGCCAAGATCTTCCAGGCCCGCTGCAACACCTGCCACAACGCCGACAAGGCCTCCGGCGGCCTGAACCTCACCACCTACGCCAACATGATGGAAGGTGGCGGCTCCGGCTCCGTCATCGAACCGGGCTCCCCGGACGATAGCTGGCTCTTCCTGCTCGTCAACCACGACGAAACCCCCACCATGCCCCCGAACGCTCCGAAGATCCCCGAGGAGGAAATCGACATCCTCCGCAAGTGGATCGAGGCCGGGGCGCCGGAGAACTCCGGCAGCGTTGTAACCGTCAAGAAGAAGCCGAAGATGGAGTTCCAGCTCGACCCGTCGACCCTCGGCAAGCCGACGGGCGAGCCGGCCATGCCCCAGAGCTTGCCCACCGAGCCGGTTCTCGTCAACGACCGCCCCGGCGCGATCGTCGCCCTCGCGGCCAGCCCCTGGGCGCCTCTCATGGCAATCGGCCAGCACAAGCAGGTGCTCCTTTACGACACCGAGAACAAGAGCCTCGCCGCCATCCTGCCGTTTGACGAAGGTGACGTCCACGTCCTCCGTTTCTCCCGAGACGGCGACCTCCTGCTCGCCGGCGGCGGCCGAGGTGGTCAATCCGGCCGCGTGGTTGTCTGGGACGTGAAGACCGGCGAACGCCTGATCGAAGCTGGTCAGGAATACGACCTCGTTCTTGCCGCCGACATCAGCCCCGATCGCTCCCTGATCGCCCTCGGCGGGCCGAGCAAGGTTCTCCGCGTCTACCGGACCGACGACGACTCCCTCGTCTACGAGTCTCGGAAGCATACCGAGTGGGTCACCTCCGTCGCCTTCAGCCCCGATGGCGTCCTGCTCGCCTCGGGCGATCGCAACGGCGGCACCCTGGTCTGGGAGGCCCGCACTGGTCGGGAGTTCTACGTCCTCCCTGGCCACGGCGACATGGTCACCAGCATGGACTGGCGGCTCGATTCGAACGTCCTGGCCAGCGCCTCGCAGGACGCCTCGGTCAAGACCTGGGACATGTTCACCGGCAATCAGCTCAAGAGCTGGAACGCCCACGGCGGCGGCACCACCTCCGTTCGGTTCGCCAAGGACGGCCGCGTCGTCACCAGTGGCCGCGACCGCACCGTCAAGCTCTGGGATCAGGAAGGGAAGCAACTCAAGGCGTTCGGCGGGTTCAACGATCTCGCCCTTCAGGCCGCCATCGGGCACGATGAGAAGACCATCATCGCCGGCACCTTTGACGGAATCGTTCGCCTGTTCAACGGCGACGACGCCAGCCCGCTCGGCGACCTCCGCGCCAATCCGTTGACCGTCGCCTCTCGCCTCGAAGCCATTCGCCCCGAGGCCGAGGCCGCCCGGGCCGCCGCCAACACCGCCCTCGCTGAGTTGGAACCGCTCCGACAGGCCGCCGCCTCGACCGCCGAGGCGCTCGCCGCCGCCGAACAGCAGGTCCAGGCCGCCGAGGCCACCGCCGCTCAGGCCACCAAGGCCGTTGAGACCGCCGCGGCCGCGACCGCCGAAACGAACGCCGCCCACCAGGCCGCGGTCGCCTCCTTTCAGAAGGCCGCCGAGGCCGATGCCCAGGCCCTCGCCGCCCTCGGAAACGCCTCGCAGGCGGTTGCCGCCGCCGCCGAGGCAACCCGAGTCCTCACCGAGAAGGCCGCGACCGATCCCTCCGCCCTCCCCGAGGCCGAGGCCGCCCTCGCCCAACGGACCAAGGCCACCGAAGCCGTCGTCCCCGCACTCGCCGCCGTGATCGCCTCAGCCGACGCCGTGACCGCTGCCCGTACTCCCCTGGCCGACGCCGTCGCCCGGAAACAGGCCGCCGACACCGCCCTGGCCAACGCCCAGGCCGCCGCGAAGGCCGCGACCGACGCCCTTGGCCCGCTGAAGGCCGCCGTCGAGCAAGCCCAGCAAGCCCGAGCCGCCGCCGAGGCCGCCCTCGCCGCAAAGGCTCCCCCCGTCGAGGCCCTCGTGGCCACCGCCGAGCGTCTCGAAGCCCAGCGCGACGCCCTCGTCGCCGAACTGAACGCCCGGCAACCCGAACCGACGGCCGCCGCCGCGGCCAACGAGGAGTGATCTCCGTCCGACGGATCCGTTCCTGATCGGCTCCCTCTGCGCGGAACAGGGCTGAAACACTGTCAACGCATCGAAGGCCAGCGGGAATCATCGCCCGCTGGCCTTCGTGCGTTGCGATCCATCGGAGCCGCCTCAATCCTCGGCCACGATCAAGCCGACCCGCTGGTGAGCGATCGTCGCATCGGTCGAGAGGGAGGAAGTCGCGTATACCGCCCGAAAGAGCGGGAGAAGTTCAAAGAGAAGCTCCAGATCCTCACGGGTCGGTGCGTCGCCGTCGCCCTTGCCGGATCGCGTCATCATGAAGCGTTCCAGATCGTCCCGACGATCGAGCGCCAGGCGATGCAGCGACGCCAGGTCCAGATAGGCAAATGTCGATTCTTCCGGGAACAGGCGATCACGAGCCGCCAAGGCAGTCGGCAGTCCCTCTGCCCGCGCCGTGCTGGGGTCCGCCACGACCGAGGCCACAGCGTCGGGATCGGTCCCGAGCACGATCAATCCCCGGGCCACCGCAAACGCAACGCGCGGCGAGCCCGGTTCCTTGCCTACCATCAACGCCGAGATCTGGGCCCCTTCGCGCCACTGGTGCTCCAGGCGAAGCGGTGCCTCATCGTTAGTTTCATCGAGGCTGATGAAGGCCAGCACCGTCCGGAGGGCGTTCTCAATCGCCTCGGCCGCGGCGGGATCACCGATCGAGGCCACCAGCACCGCCGGCGCGCGTCGGATTGGCTGATCCGGCTCCGGAGCATGAACCCACCCGACGACTCCCGGCCCCATCGTCGGCAAGATTTCCTGGCGAAGGTCCCGGCCAAGCAGCAGGCCCCGGAACAGTTCCATCACCGTTTCGACGCGATCACGCTGCCCCTCCGGAACTGAGGCGACCGCCAGATCGAACACCGCCGGGGCGTCAACAAGGCCCGCGGCCGTCAGCAAGGCCGAGTCGGGAATCCGAGACAGCAGGGCCGAGGCGTCTCCCGATCGCGCTGCCCAGGATCGAACCGGATCAGGCAGGCGATCGGCGTCGAGGACTTCCACCATGTGCAAAACCGGACCCTCGCGCCACTCCAGCGCCAGCCCAAGCGATTCGATCGCCGCCAGGATCTCCCGCGCCGGCTCGGGCAATTCGTCCAGCGTCGTGTCTTCCGGATTGGCCCCGATCAGTCGAGCGACAAAGTCCGGATCGATGAACAGCGACAGCATCGCCTGATCGGGCAATCGATCGCGCAATCGATGAAGTGCCGAGTCGTCCGTCCATCGGGGAATGTCGGCACCAGCCCGCCGATCCATCACCCCCTTGAGCAAAGGTTCGCTATTGGTCCAGACAAAGCTGTCGTCATCCAGGACCACGAACGCCTCATCAGGCCGTCCGTCCTGGAACATCCGAACCGAATAGGAAATGCCGTTGTACTTGCGTTCCTCAACCCCTCGCAGCTTGCCCGAAGCGAGTTCCGCCGCATTGGCCACCCCGATGAATCGCTCCAGCAGAGCGCGATCGGTCACGACCGTCTGAAGCAGTCCTCGAGCCGCGTCAGGCGGTGCCTCGGGGGGCAGATGCAACGAAAGGACCACCGCCTGGCCCAGCAATCCGTCGATGAACTGCCCAAGCGACGCCCCGAGCGCCGCCTCAACGTCGCGGCGAGCCCGTTGCAGTTTCGCCCCCTCTTCGGAATCGAACCACTCCTGGACCGGCCCCAGTGCCCTCAATCCCCGCATCAGGGAGGAACTCTCCAGGCGGTCCAGATGCTCCCCGAGGTCCTCAACCACCAGAGCCATCGACGCCTCGGGCGGCACTCGCTCCAGGAGCCGATCCACCGGATCCTCGGCCGAGGCGACGCTCGGCTCGCCTGCGACCATCATCCAGACCGCCACCAGACACACCAAGCGAATCGAGTAGCAAACGGGCATCAATACGTTCTCCGGCCTCATTCAATCGAAGGGCCATGACGATTCGAAGGGGCGGGTCTCAGACTCCCCGTTCGGCTTTTGAGGAATCCTCAGGCGGAAGGAAGCTTGGCACGAGGAAACTAAACGCGCTGCGAGCCGGCTCAGAAAAGGGCTTCACCCCGGATTCGAGCCGAGAGCCAAGCCCTTTGACCAGGCGATCGGCCTGTCCTTTGTTTTCCTGCGGCGTGGTCGGCTCAGAAGGCGCCGGAAGCTCAGTGGTGGAGCCGAGCATTTCCCGCCCGAGCCTCGCGGCCGGTTCCGACGTCCGCCGGGCAATGGCCACGGTCACCTCGGCCATCTCAGCCACCGACTCGGTCAAGGGGCGCGGGGTCTCCTCAACCGTCACCACCGGAGCAGCCATCGGCGGCAACCGATCCGGCCGCTGATCCCCCCCTTCGCGTGGCGACCAGATCGCCCGAAGTCCGAAGACCGCCAGCAAGACCGCCGCGGCGACCGAGAACCGCCGCACGAGCGTGACCGAGCCTCGACGAACCGATCGCATCGGCAAGCGTTCCGGCCCACGATCCGCCTCGACCGCCGCGAGGACCCGAGCCGAAAGGCCCGCCGAAGGCTTGGGGGCCTCCAACCCGCTGATCGCCTGGGCCAGAGCCGAATAGCCGGCCACGCGAGCCCGGCATCGGGCGCAGACACTCAGATGCGACACCAGATCCACCGGCGATCGCTCCGAAGTGTCCGGCGAGGCGCCGGATCGGACCTCGTCGAGGCGGCGTTCCCAGAAGTGTTCGACCTCTCGACACGTCATCGCACACGCTCCCACGCCAGGCAGACCCGCGTGACCGACGGTTCGATTCGACCGCCAGGCCCCGCTGCGTGATCGACCCGAGGCCAGGCGGATCGAGCCATCATCGTCGGATGATTCGAGGGCATTCCAGTTCCCAACCCTTTCACCCATGCTCGGCTCAACAGATCACCCCCCGTCGCGTCAGGTCCTCGGCCAGCGAGGCCCGGGCGCGGTGCAACCAGGTCTTCACCGTACCGATCGGGCGATCCATGATCCGAGCAATCTCCTCATAAGGAAGCCCCTGTTCATGATAGAGACTGAAGACCAATCGGTAATCCGGCCGAAGCCGATCCAGCGCTCGAAGCAACTCGCCGGCCAGGTCGTCCGGGTCAGACAGTCCGGGCCGATGATCGGCCTGGTCGTCGGGGGGTTCAACCGGAGCAGGTCGACGCGACCGACGCCCCAGGGCCGTCCGACACCGATTGGCCGCAATCCCCAGGAGCCAGGGACGCAACGGCCGGTCAGCATCGAAGGCATGAACCGATCTCAAGGCGCGGACGAACGTCTCCTGAACGACGTCCTCCGCGTCCTGACGATGGCCGAGCATTCGCAAGCAGAGGCCGAAAACGACACCTTGGTACTGTTCGATGAGCGCGGCGGGAGCCGAGGGGTCGCCGGCTCGCAAGGCATCGACCAGTCCTCGATCGTCATCCATCGGCGCTCGGCCCTCGATCTACTTCGGGTCCTCGACGGGCCGGTCATCATCAGTTACCCGGACACCAGGGGATCCCGTTTCAGCAAATTCGTCCGCCGACGGGATTTCTTCAGGAGATTTCGCTGCCGCTTCCTCATCGTCTTGCAACAGCGGCCCGCCGTCTCGGGGCATGCGCCACACAAAGTTGACGATGATCAGGATCAAGCCGAGCATGACCCCGTTTGCAATCGTCACCAAGCCTTTGGTTCCGGGAAGCTCTCTCCAGAGGACCGACAGCGCTGGAATCGATCCTCCCGACAGCAAGAGCCAGCCCAGCACCAGGGCGATGACCACCAGCGGTCCCATTCGCCCCCAGCCCGATCCGCCCCCGGCCGCTTCTCCTTCGTCAGACCCCTCGTGCATCGGGCCCCCAGAGTTGCTTGTGCAACTGGACCTGTAACCGGAGCGGCAGGCCGCTTTCCAGGATCCAGGTCGCAAGCGACGCCGGCTCGACCTTCCCGTGCGCCGGACTGATCAGCACCTCGCAACGCTCGGTCAGGTGATGAGCCCGAATGTGACCGACGGTCCAGTCAAAATCGGCTCGATCACAGACGACCACTTTGACCTCGTCGGTGGGCTTGAGCTTTGGCAGGTTTTCCCAAAGGTTGGCGTCGACCTCTCCCGAGCCCGGCGTCTTCAGATCGAGAATGATCCGGACCCTCGGGTCCACCGGCCCGATGTCGCACGCGCCACTCGTTTCGAGCAAGACCAGATGGCCCGAATCGGCCAGCCGGGTCATCAGGGGGAAGACCTCCGGCTGAAGCAACGGCTCTCCTCCGGTGACCTCGATCACATCGCCGGGCGCGGCCAGTGCGAGCGTCTGCTCGACCAGATCCTCGACGGCGATCGGCTCGCCCCGGTGAAAGGCGTGCGGAGTATCGCAATACGAACAGCGCAGGTGACAGGCCGTCAACCGAACGAACACACAGGGTAATCCGGCCCAGGTTCCTTCCCCCTGGAGGCTCCGATAGACCTCGTGAATCACCAGGGTTCCCGCTCGTTTGGCCAGCAACGGCTTCAAACGGTGATCCTGACGAGAACCGGCGATGGGCAGCGGGATCGGGGCACTCAACGGTCGCTCCGGATCGGGGAAAGCCAACACTACGACGCAAGAGGAAGCAGGTTCGTCATTGTACACGCCTTCGACCCAAAAGGTCAGGCTCTGAACTTCGCAAAGCCTCGCCAGTGTTCGAATTCAATCCCGCAGCCCTCTTGATTTCTCCAACCCCTCCACCAATCCTCCCATGCGTGACCGTCGGGAGAGATTCCTCGCTCTCCATTCAATCCCCCCCTGGCAACTCTCCCTGCGATCCAATTAAGATTGAACCTCGCGCCCGCTCCTCGATCCATCCTTTCTGCCGACCGACCCCGGAGCCCCTCGCCATGCTCAGCCGCCTGACCCTTTCACTGGTCTTCCTGCTCGGTGTCGGCCTGATGGTTCGGGCCGAAGACGACCCCCTCCCCGAAGGACACTCCAACCACGGCGAAGCCTTCAACGAAGGCCCCCGCCAGGCCGGATACCTCATGGAAGGTCAGGGATCCGTCGAGTTCCCCATCACGACCGAGTCGGCCGAGGTCCAGGCGCTCGTCAATCAAGGCGTCGCCCAGCTCCACGTCTTCTTCTACTTTGAGGCCGAGCGATCCTTCCGACAGGCCAGCACCATCGAGCCCGAAAACCCCATGCTCTACTGGGGCATGGCCATGTCCAACGCCAATAACGCCGACCGGGCCAAGGGGTTCCTCAAGGTCGCCCGCGAAAAGGCCGAGGCCACCAAAATCTCTCGCCGTGAGCAGCTCTATCTCGACGCCCTCAGCGCCTTCTACAAGGAAGACGGCGACGACAAATCCCGACGACAGGGCTGGCTCAAAGGGCTTGAGAAAATCGTCCAGGAGTTCCGCGACGACCTCGACGCCCGCGCCTGGCTGGCCATGGTCACCTGGCAAAACGGCCGGCAAGACGGCATCGGCAGCCGAGAAGCCGTGAGCTTGCTCATCGACTCGGTCATCGAGAAAAATCCGCTCCACCCCGGCGCCCATCACTACAAGATCCACCTCTGGGACAAGCAGGACGATACCCAGGCCCTCGAATCCGCCGCCAGGTTCGCCGAGGCGTCTCCCGGCATCGCTCACGCCTGGCACATGCCCGGCCACACCTACACCAACCTGAAGCGCTACGCCGACGCCTCCTATCAGCAAGAAGGGTCCGCCCGCGTCGATCATGCCTACATGATCCGCGACCGCGTCATGCCCTTCATGATTCACAACTATTCCCACAACAATCAGTGGCTCTCTGAGAGTCTCACAAAGACCGGACGCTTCAACGACGCCGTCCTCGTCGCCCGAGACCTCGTCGAGCAGCCCCGCGACCCCAAGAAGAACAACGCCAAATCTGGCGGCCACCCCCAACGCGAAGGCCGTCGCCGATGGACCGAAGCCCTCATCGCCTTCGAGCGCTGGGACGACCTGCTCGACGCCACCGCCTCAGGCGCTCTCGACTGGTCCGACGAGCCGATCGAACAGCTCAAGCAGGCTCACTCCCTTGGCCTCGCCCATGCGGCCCGAGGCGATCTCAACGCCCTCGACGAGCAAATTGCCGCCCTCAAGGCCCTCCTCCCCCCGTCCGAAGAATCCTCAGATGAAGCGAAAGCCGACGAGGCGAAGGCCGACGACGAGTCCAAGGACAAACCCAAGCCCGCCCCCAAACTTCCCGGCCTCGACTCCGCCATCGCCGAGCTTGAAGGTCATCGCCACCTCCTGGCCGGCGAGACGGAAGCTGCCTTCGAATCCTTCGGCAATGCCAACGGCATGCGTCGCGAATCCCTCGCCCGCCTCTTACTGGCCGCCGGTCGAACGGACGAAGCGGTCGCCAAGGCCAAACAGGCCGTCGATCGAGCCCGAAACGAGGTCGCCCCGCTTGCGGCTCAGGTCGAGATCCTCGCCGCCGCCGGTCAGGTCGACGAGGCCCGAGCCGCCTATCTGTCCCTCCGCGAAATCGCTCGCGAAGCCGATCCTGACCTTCCCGTCTTCCAACGCATCAACGCCCAGCTCACCACCTGGAAGGAGCAGGACGGCTGGCAGCCCCCTGCGCTTGAGCCTCGAACCGACCTGGCCGCCGCATCTCGGATCGATCTCGACACCGTCGGCCCGCTCACCTGGTCTCCCTTTCCTGCCGAACCGCTCGAAGGGGTCGATACCGACGGCATCACCCACCGCCTGGAAGATTATCGCGGTCAGAACGTCTTGCTGATTTTCTACCTCGGTGGCGACTGTGCCCACTGCATGGAACAACTCATCGCCTTCAGCAAGGACATCGACCGCATCCGCGATACGGGCACGGTCGTTCTCGCCGTCAGCACCGATGACCTCGAACGTACCACCGCCCTAAAAACCAACGGTGAGGTCGAGTTCACCATGCCCCTGCTCTCCGACCCCGACCTGGCCGCGTTCCGACGCTACGGCGCCTTCGACGATTTCGAAGACATGCCGCTCCATGGCACCTTCCTCATCGACGCTCAGGGGAACCTTCGCTACCAGGACATCTCCTGGCAGCCCTTCCTCGACGTCGATTTCGTCGTCTCCGAGCTATCTCGGATCAACCGTCTCCTCGGCCGCATCCCCGCCCCCGTCGCCGCCAGCAACTGAGCGGCTCTTGATTTGCCTGGATCAAAGCAGCCACGTATTCCCTCGTTCGTAGGGGAAAGCGTGGCTTGCCGTCGATCGCCAGAGCATTCACGCTCCCTCTCCCCCGTCGCGGGGGAGAGGGTGGCCGCCAGGCCGGGTGAGGGGGACCGCGGCCAGCTCAAACCGATCCAACCACGCCCCCCTCCCTCGACTCCCACGCCTCACGGCAAGATCACGATTCCCCTCGCGCTCGACACATCGACCTGACCGCTTCCGTTCCCCGCGATCGTGTTCCCTGCGACCACGGTTCCTCGCACGTCGCCGGCCGCGAACAGGCCAAACCAGGTGTTCTCCTCAATACCGTTGCCGACCACCCTGTTTCCCCTTGAGTCCAGAATGGTGAGCCCGTTCCCCACGTTCTGACGAATCACGGTCTGGAAACGCGCTGCCTCTCCCCCGATGATTGTTCCCGACGTTCCCGGCCCAAGCAAAACGCCTCCCAGGCCATTGCCGATCGGGGCGTTCCCCATCACATCCGTGCCGATCGCCGCATTGAAAATCCGGTTCCCCCTCGCCTTCCCGACAACTTCCACCCCGTAGCCGAGGTTCCCCGAAATTGTCATCCTCGGCTCGATCGACGGTTGAAACCCGCCAATTGCGTTCGAGTGAGCATGTCCGGAGATCCGGATACCACTTCCTCCGTTTGGAATCGCCGCATCGAGCCTCGTATTGGTCCCGACGCCGGTCTCAGTCACCTGAACGCCGGTCGCCCACCCGCCGATCTCGATCCCGTTACCGAGGTTTCCCCCGACGATCGACGTGCGAATCAGGTTGTCTCCGCCGACGGAAGTCACCAGGATCCCATTCCGGCCGTTCGGCACCGCGTCACCAAACGCGGCAATCCCGGCAAAGGTGTTGAACGAGACGAACCCGCTCGCCCGATCGCGTACCTCGATCCCGTTCCAGGCATTGCCCGAGGTCACATTGCCGAGCGGAATCACCCCGCCGACCTGCGTGTTCCGCGATCGTCCCGAAACGAGAATCCCATTGCGGCCATTGCCGACGCTCGTTGCATTGTCCGCGCCGATTCCCATGAAGTTCGCATGCACCGTCGTGTCATTGGCGTCAGTAATCCGCAGGCCATTCCCGCCGTTCCCACTCAGCACGTTGTAATAGACAAACGGGCTGTTCTGGAATTCGCAACCGATCAAGGCATTCCCATGCGCCCCGACGATCGCCACCCCGTCGAGTCGGTTCCCGAGCGCCGACGACCCGCCGGCATCGGTCCCCACGAAGTTCCCGCTCAGTGTGTTGCGCGTGGCTCGACCATTGATCAGCACCCCATTGCCTCGGTTCCCCGAAATCAGGTTTCCTTGCGGAGGTCTGACGAACACGCCGGCCGTCGGGTCGTTCCCTCCCGTCGCCTCTCCGCCAATCATGTTCCCCGATGCCCCGTGGGTCACCAGGATTCCGTTCCTCCCGTTGCCGAACGCGACCGTTCCCGACACGTCGGTCCCGATCTGGTTCATCGCAATCACGTTTTCATGCGATCCAATAATCGAAATACCGTTCCCCCCGTTGCCGCTGATCACGTTCGATCGGTGAAACCCGACGTTGACCGTCGATTGATAGGAGAAGGTGCCCGATTCAGCGATCACAATGCCAATCACCTGATTCCCGGCCACCGAGTTCGCGCTGGTGATACCACTCGAACCGGGATAGGTCAGTGGGATCCAATCTCCCTGGCTGAACGAGCCGTCCGCGTTCCGCCGAATCGTGAGCCAGTATCCCTGTCCGTCATCTCCCGATCCCAACGTCACCGCGTCGGCGCTGATCGTATAAACGCCCGATTCCTCGCCGCTGATCCCCTCAAAGTGGGTCACGAGATCCACGCCGATGAGGCCGCTCGGCGGTTCGAACGAGGTCCAGTTCGTCAGTTCCCCCGTCACCGCGTTGAAGTCGACCAGATAGCCCTGCGCAATCGATCCCTCCGATCCGGGGCCGAGGGCCGTGTATCCTCCAGCAATGGTGTAACTCGCCTCGCCGTTGTGCCAGATGCCGTACGCCGTGGTCGAGGTCGAACCCGGATAAACGAGATCCGGTAAGAACATCTCCTGTTCCAGATCGTACAGGAAGGCGTGCCCCGTCCCGATCGGCAAGTTCCCCTCCGGCCCATCCGCATTGCCGACGGCAAAACGCTCCATCGTGCTGTGAACATAATTAAACTGTGCGCCGGGATAGGCGATGGTCCGGTAGTTCCCGGCGTTCCCCAGGTCGTTGAGCGCCCCCTGGTAGACGAACCCGAGCACCTGATCGTCTCCGGTCCGATAGCTCCCGACCAGCCGAATGTCGCCGGATTCGAGCAGATCCGGCCCGTAGACACTCGTCGTGGCCGCCCCCGGCATGTTCACCGCATAGCTCGTGCCCCCAGTCCCCGAGATCGGCCCGATGTACAGCAAACCATTCGTACTCGATGTCCCGGTGATCATGAACTCGCCGGGAGCACTCCAGGCGCGGATTCCCTGCCATCCTGATACCGGCTGCATCCCCACGCCCGACGCATCAAAGAAATCAATTCCCGTCACCGGATCGACGTTCCCGATCAGATTCCCGCGCGAACTCGGGAGGATTCGGATTCCGTCGCCGCTGTTGCCCCGTCCGCTTCTCCCGTCGGCGTCGAGGCCAATGAAGTTGCCGGCCACCGTCACGCGCGACGCTTGCAGCGTCACCCCTGCCCCCTCCGCGCCAATCATCGCCAGCGAGGTCAGTTGCGATCCCTCGGCCCCCCGGCCGAAGACCAGCCCCCGCTGATGGGCGAAGTTCACCGTCACCCTCGGTGTGCCGTCGAATCCAGGAGCCGACGTTCCGTCAATCGCCACGGGATCGGTGACCACCGGCAGCGCGACCCGCCCCGTCCGAATCGTTCCGCTGACCTCAAACGAGATCGCGTCCATCCCCTCGTTCTGGTTCGCCAGCTGAATGGCCCGACGGAGCGACCCCTCGCCAAATGCATCAAGATTCGTAACCGCAAACGTTGCCAGAAGCTGCCTGGGTTCCAGCAGCTCGACGGAGCGGATGCTCGATCGTCGATCCTTCCGCCGGTTCGAGTGCGTCCCAAACCGTAAGGTCACGGATGCGAGCCAGCTCTTGCGATCACGCTGATACGTCATGCGGTTGAGTCCTGTGGTGATTTGATCACTGGCGGATCGGTTTGCTTCGCGAGTCCGACCCTCGGACCCCGCCCCAGGCTTCGGTCGCGTTCGGGTTTGGGCATCCGTTTCGCGGAATCACAGAGTCCCCCAGTCCCCGGATCAACGACCTGATCGCCTACCAAGGGGGGAACCCGGGAGCCATGCCATCGCCCCCAATCATCCCCGAGCACCTTCTCCCAACCTTCCAGCGTCAGAGGACTCTAGAACACAGACCTCGAACTGGCTCAAAAAGACGATCTTCCACCGACCATCCCGCTCCCTGGTCCGATTCTGCTCCGACTCCCTTCGACTCGATCTTCCGGTTTCCAACCCATCTTTTTGTGACTGCCCGACCGTGATTTCTCGATACTTTCAAGCGTGGGCAGTCGTTCAAGACCAGTCCCCGCTTCTTCGACCGCGATCCTCTGTTGGTCTTCGATCGCTCAAACGCTTCACCCTTTCTTTGACAATTCGAACGCAACCAGGACGATCCCACCATCAATCCGACGACCACACTCCTGCGTGCGAATCACCGCAATCGACCTCGCTCCCCCGCGCGAAACGAAGCCATCCTGCACCGCGCGAAACGAAGCCATTCCGCCTGAAGCCGTTTGACGGAACGAACCCAAGCTCAGCGACGGAAGTCTTTTCCAGAAAAGGATTTTTTCGATCTGGCCCCATCGTGACTTCGCGCACCGAGCCGCGCACCCGAGGCGCACCGAGCCGCGCACCCTGCCACTCGGAAGGCACCGAAGTCCTCCGCTCTTTGCAGGCTGACCCGTTCGAGCGGGCAACGGAAACCTGACGGATCAGGATTGGGGCAGAGTGCTCAAGGAGCCGTGATCCATGGAACGACTCCCCTCGAATTCCCCGGAACAGATCACCGGCGAGCCTGCTGACGCTCGGCCGACTCAGGGGCAGGTTCCGGGTCGATCTGTTCGAAATCGGGCGGTGTGGTTGGATCGACTCGCTGGCCGGTTTTCTTGCCCACGGGAGAGGCATCCTCGATCACCCGGTTCACCTGAGCAGAAACGAGCAAGACGAGCGCCGAGATCCAGAACCAGAACATCAGGACCATGACACCGCCCAGGGTTCCATACGTCTCATTATAATTGGCGAAATTCTGCACATAGACCCGAAACCCGATCGTAGCGATCACGAAGACGACCGTCCCAAAGAGACTGCCCGGAGTGATCCATTCCCATCGAGTATCGGCGTCGGGTCCGAAATAGAAGGCCATGGCGAAGCTGCACAAAAGCATGAGGACAATCAAAAGCCACCGAACGGCAGAAACGAGGAAGGCCGGGCCGCTGCCCAGTCCAATGGCCTGGATGATCTGCGGCCAGGCAACGATCGACACCAACGCCGCGATCAGAATCGTCGCCTGCACGAGTGTCAAGGCGATCGCCTGAAGCCGAAGCTTCCAGATCGGCCGCGATTCGGAAACCCCATGCACCGCGTTCAGCGCCGCCATGATTTCAAGAAACAGGGCAGACGCCAGCCAGATTGTGACCAGCAGACCAAAAGAGAGCAAATCGACCCGCCCTTGCTCCTGAATCTGCTGAATCTGTCCCTCGATCAAACCCACGGCTTCGGCAGGGAACGACTGCTCCAGCGTTCGTTCGAATTCCGACACCGCCTGAGTTCCCAGGTCTTGTCCCTGAGCAAAGCGTGATTCCGAGAGGTTCGGCAAGGCCTTGACGGTCAAGGTCAGGATCAGTGCCAGAAAGGGAACCAGCGCCAGCATCGCATAGAAGGCAATGGCGGCGGCCCGACTCATCAGGGAATTCTTGGAGATCTGGCACCAGGTCCGCGAAGCCAGTTGTCTCGGCGTTAGACCTCCCAGATTGAACGCTGATCGTAATCGAACGGGCGTCACCTGCACCGCAACCCCTCCTCATCTTCTTGGAACTCGTCTGAGAAGAGGTGTAGAGCAACTTCGGGACCAAAACCGTGACCACGCCGTCATTCAAACAAACGAGGCTGATCGATCAGGTCGAAGGGGGGGTCAGGTTCCGGAGCCTCAAGCCCGAGGTGCTCGTACGCGACCTCGGTGGCCCGTCGGCCCCGGGGGGTGCGGACGATAAACTCGCGCCGCAGCAGGAACGGCTCGACCTCGTCGGTCAGGGTGTCGATGGCGATGTTCATGGTCGCGGCGAGGGCCTCAACGCCGGTTGGCCCGCCTCGGAAGACCCGGATGAGGGTCTCGATATAGCGGCGGTCTTGCCGATCGAGTCCCTCCACGTCCACCTCCTGCATGTCGAGCGCATCGACGGCGATCGGCCGGGTGATGTGACCGTCGGCTCGGGCCACGGCGTAGTCTCGGACCCATCGGAGCCGGGCATTGGCCAGGCGGGGGGTTCCTCGGCTGCGCCGGGCGAGTTCCTCGGCGGCGTCGGTGGTAATCGTCGTGCGGAGCTTTCCGGCGTTGATGGCGACGATCCTCGCCAGGTCGTCCACGTCGTAGAACTCCAGATGCTCATGCAGGTGGAAGCGGTCGCGCAAGGGGCCGGAGAGCATCCCGCTTCGGGTTGTGGCCCCGATGATCGTGAACTTCTTCAAGGGCAGGTTGACCGTCCTTGCGTTCATCCCCTCCCCCAGCACGATATCGACCCGGAAGTCCTCCATCACCGGGTAGATGAACTCCTCGACCACCCGGGGGAGCCGGTGAATCTCGTCGATGAACAGGATCGATCCGGCCGAGGCATTGGTCAGGTACGGCAGGATATCCGCGTTCTTGGCCAGGGCCGGGCCGCTGGTCATGGCCAGCTCGACACCCAGCTCGTTGTGCAAAACGGTGGCGAAGGTCGTCTTGCCCAGACCGGGAGGTCCATCAAACAGGATATGCGGCAAGGGCTCGCCGCGCTTCCGCGAGGCTTCCAGAGCAATCGAGAGCCGCTCGGCCACCGATCGCTGACCGATGACTTCTCGAAGGGATTGCGGGCGGAGCTTCTCGTCCATCCCTTCGGCCGGAGCGGGGACGCGGTCGTCTCGGACCTCACGATGGCGGGGGGCGTCGTCCTCGGGAGGCCCTCCGCCGGTGATGATCGGCTCCCTCGCACTCATCGGTTCGCTCCTTCCATCTTCAGTCCTGGCGCTTGCGAGCCTGGGTCAGGTTCCGGGGGTCTCGTTCTGGTAGATGGCCATGAGCATGGCATCGACCGTCTTGTACTTCTTCTTGCCGGAAAGGACCTGGTCGATCAGGTGACGGGCCTGGGCCTCGGAGTGACCGACGGAGAGCAAGGCGTGGTAGGTGTCTCGGATCACGTCGGGCTCCGCGTTCGAGACCTCGCCGTTGGATTCCTGGGGGCCGATGGCCGAGGGGTCATCGGCCGAGGGGCCGACCATCAGGGCGAACTTGCTCACCTTGCGACGGAGCTTGGCAACGATCCGCTCAGCCGTCGCCTCACCAATTCCGGGAAAGGTTGCCAGGGTGCGGACATCCTGATCCTGAATCATCCTCGCCAGTTCCCGAACCGGCCGAACCATCGCCCGCAGGGCCTTTCGCACCCCGACCCCATCGACCGAGCAGAAGACGTCGAAGAACTCTCGATCAACGGGAGACAGGAAGCCGATGAGCCTCGGCCGCATCCGGCCCGACATCTGGTTCCCCTCGATGTCGAAGACCGTATGCAGGACCACTGGCTCCTCCAGCTTCGCCTGCAACTGGCGCCGGGCATACTCGGGGATCAGCACTTCGAGGTCCAGGCAGGGCTCAACGACGAGGATGCAGGATTCCTCGGCAACCGACCGCAATCTGCCCCGGATCTGCGTAATCATCGCGATTCGCCCACCCTGTTCGGTCGAGGGTCCCGACCCACCAATCGTACAATTTGTACACCATCATGCCCGATCCCGAGCCTCAGGACAAGAGTTTCCTGCTCGGTTTCCGCCGACCGGCTTCTGGCCGCCGGATCATTTCGGGAGATCGCTCGATCCGAATCCCCGGTCGCCCCGATCGGTGGCGTCGAGTTCGGCAACCTCGATCGGATCGGCAAGGTGAACCGATTGCAGGAGCAACTGGGCAATCGCTTTGCCGTAGGGGATGCGAATTGTCGCGGCTTCAAGCGCCCGATTGACGGCCGGGACGTTTCCCTGAGCCAGAGCCTCGAAAACGGGACCGTGGTTGAGGTTGGTAACGACGATCAGCAGTTCCCCCGTGTAGGGTTCGTCGATCACGCCTCCCATCGTTTTCAGGCCCGAGGCGGCTCGGCCGCTCTTGTCCCAGACGAGGGAGACGAGGGCCTCGGGGCCTCCAGGGATCGACTCGGGCTGAATGGCAATGCCGGTCGGCACCTTGAGCACCTGGCCGGGGCGAACGATCACGTCGTCGATCGCATACACGTCGAGCCCGGCATCTCGGGAATTGTGCCGCGAGGGCAGAATGGCGCGGTCGATCAGACGACGAACCCGGAGTTGCACAGGAAAACCTCCGCTTTGAGCATCAAGACCAGTCGGGTTGACCCGCCAGAGGCTTGGTCTACAACACCGTCTCATTCATCGACACGACGGAAGACCGACATGCAACTTCCCAGGAGACGCGCATCATGGCCGAATCGCAAACCGTGCTGATTACAGGAGGTTCCGGCGGCATCGGCTCGGCGCTGGCCCGGAAACTCGTTGATCGCGGGGACCGGGTCGTCCTGTTTGCCCGCAATGAGGATCGCCTTCATCGGGTTGTCGACGAACTGGGAGGCGAAACCGTGGCCCTCGCGGTCGCGGGAGACTCCGGGAACGCCGAGGACCTGGAACGCGCCGTTGCCACCGCGGTCGATCGGTTCGGACGACTTGATGGCCTGGCGCATTGCATCGGATCGGTCGTGATCAAGCCGCTTCACCTGTTGCGACTGGACGAATTCGACCAGGCAATTCACATCAATCTGCGAACCGCGTTCCTCGCCGTGAAGGCGGCCCTGAAGCCCATGCGGACCCAGAATTCCGGGTCGATCGTTCTATTCAGCACGGTGGCGGTCAGGCAAGGCATCAATAACCACGAAGGAATCGCCGCGGCCAAGGCGGGAATCGAAGGGCTGGTCCGAGCGGGGGCGATCTCGTACGCGAGGTCGAACATCCGATTCAACGCCGTGGCTCCGGGATTGACCGAGACGGCATTGACCGCTGCGTTGCTCCAGAATGAAGCCTCCCGAAAATTCAGCGCCGCGATGCACCCGCTGGGCCGAGTCGGTCAGCCCGAGGAACCCGCGGCGGTGGCCGCCTTCCTGCTCGGGCCGGAGGCCGGCTGGATTACCGGGCAGAACTGGGGCGTGGATGGTGGACTCGGCGCGGGGACACCTCCCCCTCGGGCCAGCAGCGGGGGATAATGAGTCGGTCAGCGGTCCAACCCTTGGTGATCTTCCTCGTTCCTGATCTTGAAGAGTCGGCAGTCGTGATCGATTCCAGAACGCTCCTTATGATCTTCGACGCCTTCTTCTTGCTGAGCATGACCGCCTGGCTCGGGGCGATCCTGTTCTTCTCGTTCGGGATCGCGCCGATCATCTTCAAGGCCCTCGACGCCGCTCAGGCCGCTCGATTTGTCCGGGCGATCTTTCCCCGATACTACTCCTGGGGAGCCACGAGCGCGACCATCGCCCTGGCCTCGCTGACCAGCGGTGTCCTGGTCCGGCCCGAATATCGGGGGCTCTGGGCCCTGGTGCAGATGGTGCTGATGCTCTCGGGAATCTTGATCAACCTTTACTGTGGCAATAGTTTAACCCCCCAGATCAACGCGGCCCGAGATGCGGGCCCCGAGCGTGCCGACCGCTTCGATCAACTCCACCGCCGAAGCGTTCGCCTCAACGGCCTGATGCTGGTGTTTGGTGTGGTGTTGATCGTTGCTCATGCGTTCCGGCCGGCCCCCCAGGGTCCAGGGGTGTCCGAACCCACCCCGGCCGAACGGGCTCGGCGAAGCGTCGAACGCTGGCAAGAGCGTTTGGAGGACCAGGGGCCAGAACAGGGTCCTCCGAACTCCCCTCCCGACAACCCCAGGGACGGACGATGAGTCAGCGAACTGATTCCGATCGGCGAGTGCTGGAATTCACGGGGCCTGTCACCGTAGACTCGACAAAGAGTGTCACCACCAAGGCCGACCGCCGAGATCCGTCTCGAACCGGCCCCCGTCGTCCCGGGGATGTTCCCGCGATGAAGGCCGAACCGTCCACCCGCCCCAGTGTTGCCCGACGCAGCCGGTCCAATCGCCTGCTCGAGGCGCTTGAACCCTACCCGCGCATCGTGCTCGTCTCTCACGTGAACCCCGACCCCGACGCCCTGGCGTCGATGCTCGGTCTGCGAGCCCTTCTCGAACACCGTCGGCCTGAGGCGGAAGTGACCCTCACGCTCGACGGCATGCTCGCCAGGGCGGAAAACCGGGCGATGGTCGAATACCTTGAGATTCCTCTTGTGCCCGTGGACGATGCCCCGACGGGACCGGGGGTGGCCGTGGTGATGGTCGATACCCAGCCGCACACCGGACGCCGCGCGAGCGAGTCGATTACCCCCGTCGCCGTGCTGGATCATCATGAAACCGGGGGCGACCTCGACGGCGTCGCCTTCCGAGATATTCGTCCCGAGATGGGGGCGACCTCAACGATGGTGACCAGCTACCTCCTCGAACAAGAGGTGCCCCTGACCGAGCGACTGGCCACCGCCTTGTTCTATGGCATCGAGTCGGAGAGCATCGGTTATCCCCGAGAAGCTGGTCCCACCGACGACGGGGCTCTGGTCTGGCTCTTTCCCCGAGCCGACAAGGACCTGATGGCCCGCATCCGGAACCCCAGACTGCCCGAGAGTTACTTTGCCACGGCCCAGCATGCCCTGGCGAACGCGTTTTTGTATGACGATCTTTTGTTCTGCTGGTGCGGTGAGGTTCCTCAACCCGACATCATCGCCGAACTTGCCGATTTCTTCATCCGATTCGACCGGGCCCACTGGGTGGTCGCGATCGGCCAGTTTCGTGATCAGCTCCGACTCTCGGCCCGCACCGACACGCTGAACGCTCATAGCGGAGAGATGCTTCGAGCGGTCGTCAATGGTCTGGGCACCGCCGGTGGACACGACAAACGAGCCGGCGGCGCCATTCCCCTGAGCGACCGAAGTCCCGCCGCCATCAACGCCCTGCTCCGAGAGCTTCGCATGCGATTGCTCGATCAGCTTCATCTGACGGATGCCTCAAGCCGCCGATTGCTCCAAACCTGTCCGATGATCCAGATCCCTTAACCGAGCCACGTCGGAACTCCTGCCAGCGTTCCCAATCGAGAGCAGGAAGGTCACGCTCGCTTCTTCCTTCTGGCGAATTCCGCCCCCGAGCCCCCCGCTCCTTCGACACGAGGCGCCTGTCTCGAACCCCTTGGCCCATCGTGACTTCGGAACCGATTGGGCACTCGCACGCACCGCATTCAACCGATTCGGAATCTCAACCCCGTTGACAGGAGATGGGCCGTCCTGTCAGATGTTGAAGACCTTTAATGAGACAGAGTCTCAATATCCCCCCCTCCTTCGTGAAGAGGCCTCAGATGTTCGTCCGACGGAGCCGAGCAGGTTTTACCCTGATTGAATTATTGGTAGTGATTGCGATCATCGGGGTTTTAATTGCCCTGCTTCTCCCTGCCGTGCAGAGTGCCCGAGAGGCGGCGCGACGGATGAAATGCTCGAACAACCTGAAGCAACTGGGACTCGGTCTCCACAACTACGAGGGGGCCAACGGGGTGTTTCCCCCTGCCTTGATCCTCGCGGGTTCCGGGAACTCGGTGTCCTGGTTTGGCGGTTGGAGCGTTCACGGTCGCATCCTGCCCTACATGGAGCAGGGACCGATGTTCGACGCGATCAACTTCAGCACGTCCTATTCCCACCCGCAAAACCTGACCGTCACGGCGCAGATGCTTGAGGTCTTCCTTTGCCCAAGCGAGGTGAACTCCGAGGTCTCCTCCCACAGTTTCGGCCCGGCTGGCACGACGAACTACGGGTTTGCAATGGGAGACTGGTATGTTTGGGGAGGGTTCAACGCCCCTGAGAATCGATCCGCGTTCATGGTGAATCGCAGTCGGCCGATCTCCGCATTCCGAGACGGACTCACCCAGACGATCCTGGCCTCGGAGGTCAAAACCTACCAGCGCTACTATCGGGATTGTGGCGGTCTGGCCAGCGTCACTGATCCGAACGGCACCTACCTGCCCAATGCCGATCCCCTGACCCTGGTTCCCGAGTACAGCGGGTCTTGTGGAAGCCTCCACTCCAGCGGGCATACCGAGTGGGTCGATGGTCATGTTCATCAATCCGGCTTCACCACCGCCTGGACACCGAATCGAGAGGTGATGAGCAGCGATGGTCAACATGACCTCGACATCAACGGCCAACGCGAAGGACAGGGCGGGCCGACCTTCGCTGCCGTCACCAGTCGCTCCTGGCACCCAGGTGGGGTGAATGTCCTGCTCGGTGATGGCTCCGTCCGATTCATCAAAGAAACCGTTGACGGACTCGTCTGGCGAGGACTCGGCACCATTCGCGGCGGTGAGGTGCTCAGCTCCGACAACTATTGAGTATTGAGACACGGACCCGGTCGCGATCCGTAGGTCCCGAGGATCTCCTTGTTGCCTGATGAAAACTGCACCACGGCACCTTGACCTCTCTTCGAGGTGCCCGGATAATAAGGGTGTCGAAACAGTCTGATTCAGTTTCGGCACTCTTTCTCAAGACGGGGGCGATCTAGGTTCGACCGGATTGCTGAGGTGTCTGGCTGCATGCCGAGGTTGGTCGGCTGGCCTCGTAAAAAGCCGATCAAAACATTAGCTGCCAACAACAACGTTGGTTCCTACAGCCTCGCCGCCTGACCGCGGTAAGCTGCGTTGCGTCATGACTTCGTCCACGGGTCATGGCCGACGTCGACACAGTGGGCTCGCCTGATTCAACCGCCCGTTGCGAATCAGGTTAAACTCATGATGGGCTAAGCCGAACGAGACCCTGTCGTTTGGGGCTCCAAGGCCGACAATTCAAGAAACGACTACGCATGTAGACGCCTTCACTGACGGATCTCGGGACGCGGGTGCAATTCCCGCCGCCTCCACTACTTACGGCGACTGACAGCTCCTGACTGCAGACGCCACAACACGACGTAAAGCCTCGCTCCGGCGGGGCTTTGCTCGTTTCTGGACCTAGCGTCCAGAATGGGCGGCCTGACACCCGCTGAAAGCTCCCGACGCTGAACGCCGCCCGAAACGCAACCAATACGCAACCAATCGGCGGTCAGGAATCCGTCGATGGCGGGGTGGCCAGGGCGAGGATCTGCCGCCTCGTTTCTGGGGAAAGCCCCGGCCAGGCGGTGACCAGTGCCTGTAGATCGCCGTCATGCTCCAACGCCTCGACCGCCGCCGGGGCCAGCGGGAACGGCAGGGCCGCCAAGGCCTCGGCCCGCTCCTCCATGCCAATATGGGTGTACTTGGCGGTCTGGCGAATGTCGGCATGGCGGGCAAGCTCCTTCGCCTCCATGATTGAGGCCCCCGACCGGACCAGTCCGGTGATGTGGGTGTGCCTGCCCGCCGCGTGGAAGTCGGCCAGCCCCTCGTGGGTTTCGTAGGGGATGCCCGCCCTTTCCAGGTCCTTCTGGACCATGGTGTACGTCTTCCGCCGGGCGAGCTTCGGGAAGAGCGGCTCCTCCGGAGCCAGGCCGGCCACCCACCCCCGGGCCAGCGAGACCAGTTCCGGGTGCATCGGCAGCACGTCCCTGCGACGGTGCTTGGAGCAGGCGGCCTCGACAGTCAGGGTCGGCTGGGCGTCGTCCAGCTTGAAGGAGTTGGGGGTCAGGCTCGCCAGCTCCGACCGGCGAAGCCCGGTCAGGTAGCTGATCAGGTAGATCCTCGCCCGCATCTCGCCGTCGTAGCCCTGCACCTCGACGCCAGAGTTCCGGGCGGCCTCGACGAGCCGGGCGAACTCCTCCGGCTTCAGCGCCCGCCGCTTGTGCCGGACGTCCGTCTCGGCGTTCAGTCGCTCCATTCCGATTAGAGGGTTGCCGGGCAGCCGCTTCGTCGTGGCCAGCCACTTACCGAAGGCGTCGGCCGCCTGAAGGTAGTGGTTGTAGGTCCGGGCCCCGATGTCCTCCTCCTCGCGGAACTCGTTGAGCCACTCGACCACCTTCTCGCCGTCCATGTCGGCCAGGGTGCGGAAGCCGCAGCCCTCGACCACCCGCCGGACGCGGGTCATGGTCAGCCGCCGGTGTTTGGCGGTGTTGTTGGCGAGGGAGCGGTCGAAGGCCTGGAGATGCTCCTCGATCGGGCTCTGCTTGATGGCGAGCAGCCGCTCCTGGGCGGGGTCGATCATCCCCCGCTTGCGGAGGAGCACCTCGTTCTCGAGCTTGGCCGCCAGCTGCTCGGTGAGCGCCTTGTCAGTGAACCCCTTGGCGAACTGCCGCTTGCCGTCGTGATCCGTGTACTGGATGACGTATGGCTTGTTCTTCTTCCCCTTGTCGCGGCCGCGTTTGAAGATGGTTGCCAAGGTTGGGCCTCCTTGGTGGATGGGATGGGAATCCGACCTGATTTTACGTTCAGCAGGTGGAGCGCGCCAGATGGGTTAGCGGCTGCGCCCATTGCCCTTCGACTCGGATACCCGCTCCGCGTGGCTCACCTCCCGGAACGGCGGCTGGAGTTCGCAGATCGGCACCTCGACGTAGCCCGACCGGACGGTCTCGCCGGTGGGCTTTACCACGCCGGCGGCGACCAGAGCGTCGAGCATCCCCTCGTTCTCCGACCAGTCCTTGATGGCAACCTGATTCCTGCCCAGCGCAACGTCCGGGAGATTCACCGTAGCTTGGGCGATCGGTGAGCCGTCCTCGGCGTCGATCAGCTGCAGGGCCGGGCGGCCATTGTCGTATTGATGCTTGCGGACGATGCAGTTCCAGTTGCGAAAGCGGATGCGGGTCATGTGACCCTCACCTCAGCGGCTGCGCTGCCGTCACAAGAGGAGTGCCAGATCCTGCCGCCTGACCAGTCGCCGATTGCGCTAACGCCTTTCGGGAAACCACGCTTCCCGCATTTACAGCAACGATCCCAGTGCCGGCGGCGAAGCTGCTGCCAGGGGTGGACCTGGATGCGCCAGTGGTGGATGTGAAAGCGGGGGTGCTGCCACCACTTCTGCTCCGCCCTGAGGATCCATCCGTAGATAACGCTCGCCAGCTGGCTGATCCGTTGATCGCGTCGATCGAAGCCATATTTCCCGGTGATGGTGGGGTGAAGTGAATCTACCGGGTTCTCGGCGAAGAAGAGGATGTCGAAGAGATGCCGCTGCATGAACGCAGCGGTTTTTGAACGGTCGTGTGAGAAATGCTCCCACGCGGCTCGCCAGAACAGATTAAGGACTACGGCCGAAACCGAGAACTTCGGAGAGCCGTCCGGATGGAACCAGCCTCCGTACTTCGCGTCCCACTCCTGATCGAAGCTAGACCGTATCCGCTGCAAGGTCTCGGAGTCGCCATGCCTCGAACGCTTGAACCAACCACAGCTATCATCCGTGCCGTCCCGCTCCGGGTCCTTATGCCAGATCGTGATGAATGAGCTGCGGTAGCCCTTCGGCCATAACTTACTGGGAGGCTCGCTCCTCCACGGGTAGCGTATTTCAAAGGCAACGGTCATCGGGTCGTGCATAGTCCCTCGCTAAGTTTGGTTAGTCAGTCGTAAAGCCCACCTACGACGTTGGCGGCCAAGTCTCCGTAGCCAGCTCGCATCAAGTCGTCGTGCAGGGTCATCTTCGGGCAGCCGCTCGGATTCAGCGACTTGAAGTCGTCATACCAGTAGGCCTTCGCCCTCTTGATGAGTTCGTCTCGAGCAGCGGTCTGAGGCTTTGTCAGGAGGTGCTCCACAAGAAGCGTGGAAGTTCCATCGGGAGGAAGCGCGCAGAAGTACCGCTCGCGTTCCTCTTCGGACATCGCCAACAGCCGGGCAAGTTCTTGGTCAGCCCGCTCATTGGTCATGCGGCCCTCCGCTTGAGTAGTTCGTCTACGTTGACCTGATGCACGCGGAACTCCAGCACCCAGACCCAGGGGTTGGCGTCCGATGAGCCGGAGCCATTGATGGAATCCCATAAGCTCTCGTAGCTGTTCGTGGGTTCTATGTAATACCCTGTGCCGGCCTCTCTGTGCTCATAGTCCAGCCAGCCGCACCGCTCCCCCGCTCCCGTCAGAACAGGCTCAATGCCCTCGGCAATAGCGTCCTCGCGGCTGATGTCCTGCAACCGCTCGACGCGCACGCCGGTCAGTTCCAGTGTCAAGCGGCTGGCCCAGCGGGGCATGTGGATGGAGGGGTGAAACCCATGGTATGGCTCACCGCTTTCGACATCGCCAATCCATTGCGAGTAATGGTACTTCTTTATGTGCGGATGGTCGTAATCAAGCGAGCCGTCTTCGCAGAGATAATCCGCGATGTCCATAAAATCCAGCGTCACGCCGTCTGCCTTGTATAGGATCGCAGGGCATCCGTGGTCGTTGACGTCAGCGAAAGTCTCCCGCACCCAGAGCAGGTCGCCGGGCTGGCCGTAGGGGCATATCCGCTTCCATCCATCTGCATTGCGGTGCGCTTCCAAGTACGCGGGGTTGTAGGGGCCTTTGAACTCCGTGGAACCTTTCAAAATTCGCCGCGTCTGCGTCTTCCTGCCGTCGAGCAGGGCGCGCACCATCGGAGCGCTGAACAGGATGGGGCGGGCCTTCATATGGCCTCTACTTCGTCGAAGTAGAACAGTGAGCGGCGATTCGTGGGCGATTCGGCCTTCTCGTCGTCGTCCATTTTGACCGCGTAGGTCATGGCGCGGTGTTCATAGATGCGGTCTATGATGCCGGTGCCGTGCCTGGTTTTAACCGCGGTTCCGACCGGGAACGGCGGCTGCACGCCATGCTCTTGCTGGAATCGGGTCAGAAATTGCTCGTGCGCCTTGTCGAGGCGATACGAGTGGCCTTCGAGCACCTCGGCTATACGCATGTCGCAATCCCAATAGGCGCGCTCCAAATCCTTTGCCATTTGGTAACCGTCGCCGTAACGGCAATGGGCAGCCACATCCTTGGCGATGTCGTCGATGTCGCCCTCTACCCCGGCTTCTTCGATTAATGCCATTGCGGTTTGCCTTGCGGCGATTAACCGTGTTTCTTCGGAAGGGTGCTTTGGTATCTGGATCATCTCACCTCACTACCAGCCCTCTCGGCGTAGCGGACGCAAAGGTTTTGCCGACGCTCGGCGTCCGCTAC